>JAKAQS010000014.1 GCA_021819585.1 Acidobacteriota bacterium | reverse complement strand
CGATCTATGGCCGACATCAACAGAAGATGCTCGACCATGTGCATGGTCAACAGGGCGTCGGCAAAACCATCCATCGGCGAGCCGACCACCGTCCAGAGCAGGGCCAGTCCCCCGAGAAATGATGCCAGCCGCTCCGGGGTGAACTGTTCGCGGCGCGTCCTGCGCAGCGCCAGCCAGCCACGCAGGTAGATCAACGCCGCCAGAAAGACGGCCAGTGTGAGCCCTACCGGCAACCGCCACTCCACGAAGATTTCATGAACGGCGTCTGACATAGGAGACTACTTCCGCTGACCTGACTTTGCGGCCGCGTCAGTGGGGAGATCGGCTGTTCCCGCTGCTTGTTCCATCCGGCTCTGGCGCAAAAGCTCTCGTGAGGCATCCATGGCCGGCTGCAGATCATTGCCGCGCAGCGTCATAAGGAAGCTGACCAAAGCCTTGGTCTCCGCCGGATTCAGCGCGTTGCCATACGCCGGCATGTTTCCGCCGCCCTGCAGAACCTGGCGTACGATCTGGTCTTCAGTCATCCGCGAGGCCACCGCGTCCAGCGCCGGCCCGCGCATTCCGCCCTCACCGTCCAGAGAGTGGCAGTCGCGGCATTGCTTGTCTTGAAGCACCATCGCTCCCTCCCGCTCCAGCGGAGTGCGATTGTGCATGTAATTCACAGGAACGGCATCGCCTGACCAGGCATCCATCACGGGGCTCCACGGCGTATAAGTTCCCAGCCGGGTAAAGATCCCCAGCGTGACGGCGATGACCGATACCGACAGAACAGCCACAGGCCGCCGCGCCCAGTGCCTCTCTCCTTCCCCGGCCAGCAGAGGAAGCAGAAGCATTCCGGTAATGGCCAGCACAGGCGCCACCAGCAGCACCGGCGTCTCCATCGAGGGGGGGAGAAACGCCAGCACAGCGTAGATCCACAGAAACGCGAAGTCCGGGTGAGGCGCCGTCTGGATGATGGTTGGGTCCGGCTGTCCGCTGGGGCCGAAGGGGCCGAAGAAGAAGGCACAGGCCATCACCGAAAAGAGAATCGCGGCGGCAAAAACAGCGTCCTTCCATGCCGCGTC
The DNA here is from genome assembly GCA_021819585.1 of Acidobacteriota bacterium. GTDB lineage: Bacteria > Acidobacteriota > Terriglobia > Terriglobales > Acidobacteriaceae > Granulicella. The sequence continues at coordinate 30,853 of JAKAQS010000014.1, read as the reverse complement.
CGGCACGAAGGGCAAGCCTGTCCGCTGGGCCAACTCATGGTATTCGCGCTCATAGGTCGACTTGCGCACCAGGCGTCCCGGCATGGGCCAGTCGCTCACTCCGTGCTTGAGCACCATAAGGACATGCACCGCCACTCCGGCCAGCAACATTCCCGGAATCACAAAGACATGCAGGGTAAAGAACCGGGACAAAGTCGCCCCACCGATGATGGGTCCGCCGAGCAACAGATGCACCAGATCCGCGCCGATGAAGGGCACGCGGCTGGCGATGGATGCGCCGATTCCCAGTCCCCAGTAGGCATCCTGATCGAACCTCATCACCTGCCCCGTAAACGCCATGCCCAGGGTGAGGAGCAGAAGAACTACGCCCACCATCCAGGTCAGTTCGCGAGGAAACTTGAAGGATCCAAACAGAAACACCTGCACCAGATGAATGAGCACAATGGCGATCATGAAGTCTGATCCCCAACCGTGCAGCGCGCGAAGATACCAGCCCAGCGCCACGTTGCGGTTCAGAAAGTTCAAGCTGGTCCAGGCTTCATTGGCCGAGGGGCTGTAGACTAACGCCAGCAGAATGCCGGTGACCACCTGCAGCATCAGCAGCACGGTAGCCGCACTTCCAAAGACGTACCACCAACTGGCGTTATTGGAGGGCGTAGGATGCTCGGCAGCCTGCTTGAGCGGCTGGATGAATCCGAGGCGATGCTCAAGCCACTTGTAGATTTTCAACCCTGCCATGTCGTTGACCTCGTGGTTGGATCAGGCATGTTCACGCCGGCAGCCTCCGCCGGTTCGGCTGCCTCAATCCGCACCAGCGGCTTCTCTCGGCACGAAGCCTCCGTGGACAGAGTGGGCAGATTGCCGGCATGAATCAACAGGTTGTCGCCTGCGATCTTGAACTTGTATTCAAACAAGCCGCGCTCCGGCGGTCCGGAGGCCCTGCTGCCATCCTCGTAGTAGGCCCCGCCGTGACAGGGGCAAAGAAACAGCCTGGACTCGGAAAACCAACGCACCGGACATCCCAGATGCGCGCAGTTGATGGCGAAGACCTGAAACGACTTTTCTGAGATCCGGCGCACCCAGCAGGATGTCTTGCCCGTCTCCCCATCGTTGAAGGCGGCCATGGGGCTACGAAAGTCCGCCAGCCGGGTCTGGCCAACAGGGAAATCGCTCAAGCTGCCCAGATTGACCCAGGCGCCGATGTTGGACCGCTTGCCGGCAGTCGGCCCCAGCAGGTATCCGACCAGAGGCACGGCGAGGACTGCCCCCACCATGGCATTGAGGCCGACGGCCAGCTTGAATAAAAACACCCTCCGGGTGTGGGCCGCAGCTTTTTCTTCAGGCGACAGGGAGTCGACCTTTGACATTCCCGGGTACTTTAGTAGTTCGCTCATCTATCTCTCCATCTCTGGCTCTCGATCTCTGGATCACGGTTCAGACTTCGCATTCTTGATCGAGGATCTGAAGGCTTCTTTCCGGAACCGTCGGAGTGCATGCTAGGGGTGCGAATAGAACTGGCCCGGCGTCGCTACGCGATGCGAGGCCAACCAGGCAACGGTGTCTGTGACCTCTTGATCGGTCATACTGCGTGGGCCTGCTCCCTGCAGGTCCGATCGCCAATCCGGCATCCCCTCCTGAGGCTGGCCGGAGAGGATCAGGCTGCGCAGCCCCTGGTCGCTGATGAGCGCCAGGTAGGAGGGATCGACGATGGACCCGGTATGCAGCTTTGCATTGACGACGCCCTTGCCATCGGCGCCATGGCAACTGGCGCAGAAGGTCACGTAAGCCTTCTGTCCCGCAGCCGGGTCACCGGCGGCGCTACTGGCATAGGGGGGAGCGGTCTGCCCACCCAACGCATTGGATCTCCCCCAATTAGACTCAACTCCTTGCGCGAGAGTTGCGACCTGCTGATCCGTCAACATCCCTCCCTGGCTCTTCGCGAAGGCCGGCATCAGGGTTCCAGGAACTCCATTGGCGGTGATCCTCTGGATGTTGGCGGCGCCCGCAATGGCCAGATAGACGGGGTTGTTCAGAGAGATCGCATCTCCGTAGTTTCCGTCGGCGCCGTGGCACGCAGCACAGCTCTGGTGGTACAGAACATGGAAGTCGGTTACCTTGTCCGGCCGTGTCACGGCAGCCCCAGGCCGGCCCGGCGCGTCATGGCAGCCCCCACAGCAGAACCCGACTGCCAAGGCGGCCAAGGAAAGATTCAACCAACGAAGATTCATCGCGAAGTGTCCTCACCATCCGTATCGGCGGCTTCATCATGCAACCGATCGTGGATGTCGCTATGGATACCGGCTCGTATCGAAAATGGAAGCGCCTGGAACTGTGGAGTTCTCACCTTCGCCTGCAGATTGACGACAAAGCCGCACACCAGTCCGAAGGCGATCTGAGAGAGCACAAACCAGAACCAGTCGATGCGTTGATTCAGGATGGGGCTGACCACATCAATGGCCGAATGCAGGATTCCGGTCAACAACAGAGGAGCCATGATGCCTGCCGTCACAATTGGATACCTGGGAAACATCGGCAGCATCGCGCCATAGAGCAGTCCTACCAGCAGAGAGGTGAGGCCGTGAATCACCAGTGCAGCTAAAAGGCCGCGCAGATGAAATTCACTCAGAAAAGCGTTGCTGGCTCCAATCCAACTGACAAACCCTCCCGCGGCCAGCAGATTCATGGCATACCAGATGCTGTGGTACTTGACCCAACCGTAAAGCGCCGCCGGCGCCGCCATGGCGGCGCCGCCGGCCAGCCCGCCTCGGATCCCCGTGGTAATGCGGAAGGTCTCCACCGGGAGAATCTTGCGCGAAGTTATATCCTCCGGCAGCTTCGCCGCCAGCCTTCGAGAAGTAACCACCGGCACCGGCTCGGCATGAACCTCGACGGGCTGATGGGCCTCTTCGGGAAGCACCTGCCGGAACCAGCCCACGCTAGCTAGAAATGCAAGCAGCACGCCCAGGATGCTCACCACGACACTGGTAACCATACCCGTCAGCAGCAGCGCGACTCCCAGAGCCAGCACAATCGGCCATGCGGTTGGCGAGGGGAGATGTAAACCGTGTTCTTGGTTTGGATGACTCACCGGAAACTCTACTCCTTGTCAGCTCTTCGAACTATCGGATCGCCTTATCTTCTTAATGCGGCCCGTACCCGCGAATGACCTTGCAGTTCCTTGTCCTTTTGAACGTTTATCTGCCAAGCACATACACCACAAGGAAGACGACGACCCACACGGCATCGACGAAGTGCCAGTAAAGGGATAAGACCTCAAGCTTCTCGGAGTGATGATGGTGCATCTGCCCACGCAGGGAAAACCAAAGCGCCAGCGAGAGCATGATCAAGCCGACCACAACGTGCGAGGCATGCAGGCCAACCAGCGAGTAGAACGTGGTTCCAAACAGGTTCGTGCTGATGGTGAGGCCGTGGTTGTAAATCAAGTCATACCACTCGTGCGCCGTGCCCGCGAGAAAGATGCCTCCCAGCAGTACCGTGGCCGCCAGCCACAGGGAGCAAAGGCGCTGCCGGCCGCGCCGCAGGGCGGAGACTGCGGCATGCACGGTGAGGCTGCTGGACAACAGACAGATGGAGGTGAAGATCGGCAGAGACAGAACGTCTTTCGGGGTTGGTCCGTTCAGGCTTTTCCCGATGTAATAGATGTAGGCGACGATAAAGATGATAAAGATCGAAGCTTCGGCAAGGATTAAACAAACCATGCCGACGATCCCGCGGGCGGGAGGATTCCAGGCCACATTCGCGCCGCTCGGCGCTACCGCAACGTCACTCACGCGCTCTCCTCCTTTGCCCGCCGTCGATGGCTTGGCCCTATCTCGTAATCGCTGTCCGGATCGTCAGGATGCTTCAGATCCCAGAGCGGTCTGCGGCTGGAGACCTCTGGCGTCTCGGCAAAGTTGTAGGAAGGCGGAGGCGACGGGGTTGCCCATTCGAGCGTCCAGGCATCCCACGGATCGGGCCCGGCCACAGGCCCTTTGAAGTAAGACCAGACCATGTTGTAGACGAAGAGAAGCGTAGCTACAGCTTGAACCAACGCACCGCTGGAGATGATCATGTTCCAGATCATCCAGCCACGATCCGCTTCATAGGTATAGATGCGGCGTGGCATACCGAGCAGCCCGGGTACATGCATAAAGTCGAAGGTGAGGTGGAAGCCGATGAGGAAGAGCCAGAAGTGCCACTTTCCCAGCTTTTCGCTGAGCATGCGCCCGGTCATCTTGGGATACCAGTAATAGAACGCGGAGAAGAGCATGAAAAGGATGGCTCCAACGAGAACGTAGTGGAAGTGGGCCACCACAAAGTAGGAGTTGCCGAGCTGCCAGTCAAAGGGCGCCACCGACAACATGATGCCGGTGAGTCCTGCAATCAGGAACTGGAAGAGAAAGGCGATGGCGAACATCATGGAGGAGGTAAATTGAATCTTGCCGCCCCAAAGCGTCGCCAACCAGTTGAAGATCTTGATGCCTGTAGGCACGGAGATCGCCATGGTCGCCAGGACAAAGAAGGTGTTTTCAGCGGCGCCCAGACCCACGGTGAACATATGGTGGGCCCAGACGCTCAGGCTCACGAAACCGATGCCTACCGAGGCTGCCACCATGGCCGGATAGCCGAAGATGGCCTTGCGGGAGAACACCGGAATGATCTCATTGGCGAAGGCAAAGGCCGGGAGCACGAGAATGTAGACCTCCGGATGTCCGAAGATCCAGAAGAAGTGCATCCAGAGCACCGCCGATCCGCCCGCCTGGGTGTCGAAGAAGTGAGACCCCAGGTAACGGTCCAGCATCAACATGATCTGGGCAGCCGTCAGCGGCCCGACGGCGACAAAGGTCAGCCCGGAGGTGACCAGGTACAACCAGGGAAGCAGGGGCAGCCGGCTCATCTTCATGCCCGGACAGCGCATGCTGATGATGGTCGCCACGATGTTCAGCGCCGTGCCGATCGTTCCGATCCCGGTCAGCAGCAGTGAGAGCGTCCAGTAATCCGTGCTATGGCCAGGGGAGAAGACCTTGGCTGTCAACGGCGCATAGGCAAACCAACCGACATCCGGCGCGCTTCCGGCGCCATACAATCCGCTGCCGCCGATATAGCTGTAGTACAGCAGGATTCCCCCAAAGGCGGAGATCCAGAAGCTGAACGCATTGAGCCTGGGAAACGCCATATCCCGGGCCCCGATCATCAGCGGGATGAGGTAGTTGCCAAAGCCGAAGAGAATGGGCATGCCGACGAAGAAGACCATCGTGGTCCCATGCATCGTGAACAACCCATTGAAGACCTCCGGCGAAACAAAGGAGTTGTTGGGCACCGCCAGTTGGATTCGCATCAGCAAAGCTTCAAATCCCGCCACCACCAGGAAAAAAAGCGCATAACCGATGTACATCATTCCAATCTTCTTGTGGTCAACCGTGGTCACCCATTCATGAAGCACCTCTAACCACAGTTTTCGCTGCGTCTTGTCTCCAATCTCCTCCGGAGCATGTGCCTGGTCGAACGGAATGTGCGTTGCCATCGTGTTCCCCTCCGGAACCGGCTCTAGAAGCGTGGCTCCCTATTTGAGTGAGGTGAGGTAAGCCGTGACCGCATCCAGATCATGGCTATCCAGATGCATCGGCGGCATCAGCGCCCCGGGTTTGAAGTTGGCAGGATCTTCGATGAATCTTCGCAGGTTCGCCGGATTGTTTGCCACCGATCCCGAAGCGATCGTATCCCGGCTGCCCACGTGGGTCAGGTTGGGCCCGAATCTTCCCGTCGCCACGGTCCCATCGATGGTGTGGCAACTGATGCAGGCATTGTGCATGAAAACTTCTCGTCCTTCAGCGACGGCCGTATCATCAACCGCAGGCCTCTGCTGGTTCGCCACCCACGCTGCAAACTGCTGAGGGGTATCCGCATAGACGCGGATCAGCATCTTGGCGTGCTGCACGCCGCAGTACTGAGCGCATTGGCCCAGATACAAGCCCGGCTGCTGAGGATCAATCCACATGGTGTTGACCTTGTTGGGGATAAGGTCTGTCTTTCCGGCTAGCCGAGGCACCCAAAAGCTGTGATCCACATCCGCTGAGGACATCGTCAGGTAGGTCGGCATGGGATGTTTCGGGTCGCTGATGGGCACGTGCAGCTCGTTGGCGGTTACAATCCCCAGGGACGGATAGCGGTACTCCCACCAGAACTGATGAGCGACCACCGTGACATTCAGAGCATCTTTGGGCCGGCGAGCATTTTCGGTGGTATAGATCACTCGCGTGGTCGCCAAAAAGAGCATGACCACAATCAGGATCGGGATGACGGTCCAGGAAAGCTCGATCTGATTGCTTCCGTAGATTTGAGGCGGTTCCTGATCGGCGTCTGGAGAGTTCTTGCGCATGCGATAGCGCACCAGAACGTAGATCAGAGTGCCGGTGACACCCAGAAAGATGGCGCCCGTGACGCTAAGCACCAGCAGGGACAGGCTGAAAATCGAGTGCGCTGGCGTTCCCGCCGGAGCAAAGATGTTGGTTGGATCAGCGCCGGGACCCGACAACATGATCGCTGCAATCCCGCGCCACCCTTGACTCAGAAACATTTGCCTCCACTAGAAGCTGATGCTTTGCTGGAATCCTGGAGGCTCTGCAGCACAGAGCCCGATAAAAACCGCTCGGTACACAATCCGCGGCAAAAATCTGTGCGATGCGACACAATACTGCCTCCTTTGGTATACCTCAGCCGGGCGCAGAAGTAAATCGCCATCGAAAATCCTGGTCTCGCGATCAAAATTCCACATTTTCGCCCTCCCACCCTCCAAATTTATGCTATGTACCGAAAGGAACAGATAGCGATCACCGACGGGCGGCGGCGATGAATGGCCCCTAACGCGGCTCTCGGAGCGTCCGCTCTCAAGCCGCCGGCGGCTTACTGGAGGATCCGCGAAAGCCCTGGGCCGAAGACGAAGGGCGGCGCCAGATCGTCGTGCTGGACGTTATGCGACTCATCGTTTCAATGGCGTCATTGTTTCAATGGAGTGCGTTCGAGTTCTGGTTGAGGTTGGAACGGCGCTCGGGCTCTTTATCGCAAAGAGGGGAAGATCTTCCTTGGGAGTGGCATCACAGGGGTTGAGAATGTCCGTTCGCAGGCTAGCCGGTGGAATCGATCGTCTCCTCGATCAATCCGCTGGCATACCTGGCACGTAGCACTTTCTTGTCGTATTTGCCAACGCTGGTTTTTGGAACCTCGGGGATGAAGGTCCAGCGCTCCGGAATCCACCACTTGGCGACCCGCGAGGCAAGATGCGCCCGCAGGCCGGCGATGTTGATCGGCGCGCCGGATTTGCTCACCACACAGGCCAACGGGCGTTCGTCCCAGCGCTGGTCCGGCACCCCGATGACCGCGGCTTCAAGGACGTCAGGATGGTCAGCGATGGCGCTTTCCAATTCGACGGTGGATATCCACTCGCCCCCGGATTTGATGACGTCCTTCTTTCGGTCGGTGATGCGCAAGTAACCATGCTCATCGATGACCCCCATGTCGCCGGTGCGCAGCCAGCCGTCGTGAAATTGCTCCCGCGCAGGACTGCCGTAGTAGGAGGCCGTGATCCAGGGGCCTCGCACTTCGACCTCGCCGATGGACTGGTCATCCCAGGGCAGAACCGTTTCGCCTTCGCAAATGCGCATCTCGACGCCTGGGATCACGCGGCCGGTCCTGGTGGTAAAGTTGATCTCTTCGTCCACCGAACAGTTGCGGGGCGGTTGCGCGGAGGCCGCGACGGGGCTGGTCTCTGTCAGTCCCCAGCCCTGCACGACTTTTATGTGGAAGTGCTTCCGGAAGCCCTCCGCAACGCTGCGCGGCAGGGCCGCTCCTCCAGAGAAGAGAACGCGGAAGGAGGAGAGGTCCAGCGAGTTGGCGACGGCGTGGTGCAGGATCCCCGCGAGGATGGTGGGAATGGCGGCGGAAAGAGTGGGCCGGCAGGTGGTGATAAAGCGACAAAGCGGCTCGGGTTGCAGATAGGGGCCGGGCATGAGGAGGTCGCTGCCTGCGAGCCAGCCTGCATAGGGTATGCCCCAGGCGCTGGCATGGAACATGGGAACGATGCCGAGAGCTCGATCATTGACGCCAATGCCAATACACCAGGGCGCGCAGATGGTGAGAGCATGCAGGTAGACGGAGCGATGGCTGTAGACCACGCCCTTGGGGTCGCCGGTGGTTCCGGTGGTATGGCACATGACCGCTGCGGAACGCTCATCAAGATCCGGCCAGGAGAACTCGGGTAACTCGCCGGCCAGGAGTTCCTCATAACGGAGAACATGGCTGGGCAGACCGGGCGCATCGCCAACCACAACGATCTGTTCGACGTCCGGCATATCTTCGAGGGAGCGGGCAAGCGCTGGGTAGAGCGATGCGTCCGCAATGATGATGCGGTCTCCACCGTGACGGATCACAAAACTTAGCTGCTCGGGAGACAGGCGGATATTGAGCGTATGAACCACCGCTCCCATCGAGGAGATGGCAAAGTAGGACTCGATGTGCTCCTGGTGGTTCCAGCAAAAAGTGCCAACGCGGTCTCCCGGACGGACGCCGAGGCGATGCAGCGCGCCGGCGAGGCGCAAGACACGGTCACCAACCTCGTGGAAGGTGGCGCGGCGGGCATGGCCGCCCATCCAGGTGAGGACTTCACTTTTCGCATGGACCCTGCGGCCGTGCTCAAAGATCGAGCCGATGGTGAGCTGGTAGTCAGACATCGTGGATGGCAAGGGGGGCACGCTTCAAGCCTCCTGGCAAGAGGATTGCGCAATTCTAGCGAAGCGAATAAGGCGATGGAAACAACAAAATTCAGAATTCATCTTCCGAATTCATCTCGGGACGAGCAGCCTCCGCCACGCTAACCAGATCTTGCGGCGCAGGCGCGGCTTGAGACGCTTGTATTTGAGGACATCTTTTCTATGAAAGTGAGTTCGGGGGTGGGCATTCGGCGGCATCCCCCTCGGGGAGGGCGGCTCTGAGCGCCAAGGCCCAGCGTGGCCAGGGCCGGAAGATGCTTCTTTTGTTCGACCGGAGCAAAGGCGGAGAGCTGCCTCGCAAGATTGCATGGCATGGGAGACAATCCGAGGAGGCAGGCGCACAAATCGATGCCATTCTTGATAGATTGCGTGCGCCTACTTATGGGTGTCGCTCATCGGCGGGCCTCCTGACCGAGGAGGCGAATGGATGCGGAGCCGAGCCCAGCCGGGCCGCGTTCGCCTGCCTTCAGGCGCACCCCAGCGACGACCGGGTTCCCGCGCTGGAGAGCCTGGTCAGGTCAATTCCATAAACTTCCCAAATGGGGCGCTGCCCTATTACCAGGTTCGCCCAACATATACGGTGAAGATACGCAATGTTCCGTCCAGGTTCGGGTTCCAGTAGTCTCCGTAACTGCCGTAGTGGAACAGCGCGCCGGCTTCCACCTTGTACGGAAAAAGATAGTCAACCTTTCCGTCGCCAATCCACTGTGGCACTTTGACTCCAGAGATTGTGGTTGCGGTGAGAGCCAGGTTGCCGAGCGCGGTCTGGAACATGGAGGGATCGAAGATGCCTTGCGCAATCAGCGCCGCGTTGCCGAACGAGGCCGGATCATTCGGATTGAGGTTGGGACGGAATCCGCTGTCTGATCCGTTGTGCGTAAAGCTCAGGTTGAGACCCAGCCGATCCTTGATCGTGTAGGTTGTGTTACCCCACACGACCTGGCTGAGCTGTTTGTAAGGAACCATGGGTTCATCCACCACATAATTGACCGAGCTATCGTTCTGGAAGGCCATGTAGGTGTTCAGATTGTCTTGCAGATACGAGTAGCCGAGGCTGAGGTTCCAGTCTACCTGCGGGCGAATCTCGAGACTGGCCGCGTCGGTATAGAAGCGATCGCGGCGCTCGAAGTTCGGCGGAAGTCCGGCGATGTCTCCGCCAAAGCCAACTGCTTCGGTGGGAGTATCCGGCAGAGCCGGGGCCGCGAAGGCGTTCTGAACGTCGATGTTGGTGTCGTTCGTGAAGGTCAGCCAGGTTCTGGGTGTCAGCCAGAAGTTGGCGTAGATGCGGCTGTCAGTCCCGGGGACGGTCAGATACCCTGGATGGCTGGTCGTGGTTGCGTCGTATCCTGCGCGAGCGTTCCATAGCTTGCTGCGGTAGCGCAGCGCAAGACCACCCGTGTCGCTGGTCGTAGACGGAATGACCTGTTGCAGGTCCGTATTGTCCATCGAGTAGATCTGCGGCCACAGCGCGGCGTTGGACCGCGTAATTCCCCTTCGCCTGTAGTGAACCTCGACACTCAACCCCGCCGGAAGTTCGAACTCCGCCTGCATGCCCTCCCAATGCCGGTGATAGGAGACGTTGCCGTAGAGGGTGTAATACGGCACGAAGTCATTGATCATGTTGTGCTGATGGTAATCGGCGCTAAGACGCAGGCGCGGCTGCGGCGTCCAACTGGCGGATTCGTCGGTATCAAACCAGTTCTGGGGATTGTTGGTGAAGGTGTTCCGAACCCGCGTATACGTCACGAGCCCATTCAGGACGAGTTGGGAGGACGGGGTGAAGTTCAACTGCACGGTATCGGCCGAAAACTGGCTGGGCGAGGGAATGTCAGCGTAATAACTTCCCGCGGGGAAGTCCTGCGGAGCCGGCCCGGACGGCGGTGGATTGATGGGGGAGAAACCTTCGTTCTCCGGAGTGAACGGTCCCGTATACGTGATGATCGGGAAGGTGAGGCGATCGTTGAAGCTGCTGAATTCGTGCTGATACATGAAACGCAGCACGTGCTTCATCTCGGCTTCCATACCACCCGCAATGTTACGCGTGGTGTAGTTCACCGGCTGGTAGCGGGACTCCTGGTGGCAGAGTTCCCCGCAGGTTGTGTTGACCCCGTCGACGTAGACGGCAGGCGTTGAGTTCTCGTCCAGGTACTCGAACTGCGTCATGCCTGACCGGGCCTGCACATCGCCTTTGACGAAGAGATGGATCGGCAGATTGAAGGGCTTGACCCATGCGTATCCGTTGCCCAGCCTCCGCGTCACCGCAAACAGCGCGTTGGGGGGGATCAAATCCGTAACCGCGCCAGGCAAGCCGAAGTCCGCCGGCGACAGCTCCGCCAGGTAGGAGCGGTAGTGGTCCTGCTGCTGCTCGAGGCTGCGGATGTCAAGGCCCGCCCCGAGGCGATCGGCGAGGGTCAGTTGCGACCGGAGCGAGTAATCGCTGCCGGTGATCAGCATGCCGCGGGAGACTACTGTGAGGTGTTTGCTCGGAACGACATAGGCCGTGGAGACGTTGGTTCCCGCCGACTGCTGCAAGGTGTCGTACTCGCCCGCGCGCCCAACAAAGCCGGAATCGTCCAGAAGCCGGTAAGCATCGGACGCAGAGGTAAGATCATCGCCAGGATCCGCATTCGCCATCGCCGCGCGGATGAGATTCAACCTGGCGAGAATCGCCGCCGATCCGGCCGTGGTGGCTGCGGAGGCAATGGCAGTATGCACTGCGGAAGTCGTCTTGTTGGTAAAGTTCTGGACGACGGTATTGAGGGCAGGCTCCGATGGCACTCCGTCGGGGCCTTTGTCGATGAAGCGGCTACCGCCGCTCGGAGTGGCGACATCCGTGCCGTGAATGGAGAAGTGACAGTTGGTGCAGCGATCGGACACCGGCAGGTTGGCGCCGTTGTGGTGGCCGCTGTGACATTGCAGGCACAGCGCGGGCTCGCTGACGGCCAAAATATTCGTATTCGGAGATCCGTGCGGCGTGTGGCAGATCAGGCAGCTCTCCGACACAGGCGGATGCTGGTAGGCGAACGGCCCGCGATACTGTGCATGGCACTTCAGGCAAAGCTCGTTGACGTTCCCTATGGTCAGGTTCCTGCCTGCCGATCCTCCGTGCGGATCGTGGCAATCAGCGCAGCTCATCTTTCCCTCGCGCAGCGGATGATGATAGGGCATGCTCAGTTGCGCGCCCACTGCCTGGTGGCAGCGGAGGCACGCCTCGTTGGAGGCGATCCGCGACTCAACCATCAGGTTGGTCTCCGGCGAAACAAGGTTTGCATCTTTCGCACCCAGCGCCGCCGCGTCAAAATTCGCGCGAACTTCGCGCCCCGTATCCCCGGACGGCGCATGAACCTGGTGACAGTCGATGCAGCGCACTCCATTGGCGGCATGTATGCTGGAGGCCCAGTGCTGGGTGTTCTGGTTCTGCGAGTGGCAGTTCAAGCAAATAGCATTGGCCTGCGCAGCCGGGCTGTGCGCCGGAGAGATGATCTTCGAGACATCTCCGCCTCCCGCGACATGCAAGCTTCCGTTACCGTGGCAGTCTTCGCATGAGACACCCTGTTGCGCGTGAAAGGCATGTTGGAAGTTTTTGGATACACCCGCATGGCAGAGCGCACAGGTCTCCGCGCCGACCGGCGTCGCTCCGGGAATCTGGAGAAACTTTGAATACAACCTGGCGCCTTGGGTGGCGCCAAGAGCCGTTGGAAGTGGAAGGTAAAGCAGGGCTGTCACCAGGGCCGCCGCAAAGCCAAGAACAAGAAGCAGATAGTTGCGCCGCATCGTCCCATCCTCGCCGGAGTTTCCGACCGTCGCTCAGCCACAATTCATGATGGCATGCGCGCTGGATTTTGACGAGGAGGGGGGAATAGCCCACCGCGTCATCTTGAGACTGGCGGGCTTTCGCCATCAAGCGAGGTGCGCAGGTGTGTTGGTGCTTGCTTCACATTGCGCGCGAATATCGATTGACGTCTGTCCGCCGCATTCACGCTCAGCATGAAATGCCAGGACGCTAAAGGCTGTGATCCACATCACACGTCAATCGCACAAAACCCAATGAAGAACGGAAAATTTTCTTCCATTGCGGATTGTGAAAAGATCACCCACTATGTGCGACAATCTCATGCGTTGCGGACAGGGTTCTTTCCGAGCACATTTTGCTACAACAAGTTCGTTTATCGCATGTCATCTCCACCGGCCCGCGCGGAGAAATCGGCACCGGAGAGAGATTCGCCTCTCCTCCCTGCCACACCACCGGACGTGCGGGTCCGCATCCGGCGGTTCGGCGGGCTGAGCTACAGCATAGCGGCTTCTTCAAGAGACAGTTGACCAGACTCAGGGAGCTGAAAGGCTTCCCGCAATCTTCAGGTCACGATATCCGCGGTGGATGCACCAGACCGCCGCTTGAGCCGGGCCTATTCATCCAACGCGGGCGACAACTCCCGGAAACGCTGCCAAATCTCGGTCGTAGACCTTGCCACGCGCAAGCGCAAGCAGTTGGCAAAACTCCGATGAAGCCCTTCTTGCCGCGTACCGTCTTACCACCTGCTGGATGACGGAAAGTGATAGACAATACCGAAACTGATCCCGAGCGTGTCCAGCCCTGGATCAGCGTTGGAATAGGCGTTGGATACGTGCTGGAATGCATAACCCAGGCGAAGATCGGCTTTGTGATTGATCCTGGCCTGAATGCCGGCTGCGGAGTTGATCATGAAATTTTCGTAGGAGGCATCTATGGCGAGAGCTTTTTCAAGAAAGACCGATTCGCCCAATTTGACAACCCAGTAGGGACGGATAGCTTTGCGATCACGCCATTGCCAGCGAAACCCGAGCGGAGCGATCTCGATTCCCGGATTCAATTTGCGCGCCGGGGTTAGCGCGTCGCCATAGATATCCGTTACCACAGGCTGCCGAATCAAAACCAGCGGAAGCGCTTCAAAGACATACGACACGCGTGCGTGAAGAAGATCGGGAAGCGTCTTCCAGACTCGGCCCATGAACGTACAGTGAGTATCAGAGCTATGTCTGTCATATTCGACGCCACCGTAATCGATGCTTGAACTGACTTCACCGGCGCCGAATTTGAAGGTATCGGTTGCGACATAGCCCTCAAAGAAAAGCTCACCGGGTTCGCGATCTGAAAGATGATTCGGACTGGATGCGGATGAACATGGATTCTGCGCCTTTGATAGGCCAGAAAAGAAGCTCAACAAAAAGCCGATACACAATGCATGTCGCCACGTGCTTAAGACCGCCTTTGAAAGCCGTGGAAAAGAGCGTACCAGGAACAACCCATACACAGGTTTCTGGGTCACCCTCGCTCCGCGCTGCGCAAGGCAACTCGTGACACTTATCTGGCGGACGTGGAGCGCCCTGAGACAGAACGCGTCAACGAGATAGCGTGGCGGATGGGCCATAGCTCAATCGAGATGCTCCCCGATTCAACTTGCTGGAGGCTTTCACCGAGGGGAGGTAGGCTGGCTGTGCGTCCGCGCCGGACCCCTCACCCCTTTCTGGTCCCCCGACGCTTCCGCGAATCGGCAAATCTTCGGGCCGTGCGCTGCGCCTTGGTCTCCCTATCGATCTGCCGGTTCGCCTCCCGATCCCATTTCAGGGGGTTATTGTGCGGGCGCAACTCGCGCAGCGGATAGGTCGTTCCCCGCCATACTACACCACGCGTAACGCTCACCACCACCATGGATCGCAGCATGGCATAGATCACCCCCAACGCACCCACCGGGTAAAACCACCCGTAGCGCGCATCAATCCAACTCACTCCGCCCAGGACGCGATAGGTCGCCCCAATGCAGCACAGGATCAGCAACGACGGCAGCAGCGTCGGCAGCCACGCCAATCCCAGCAGGGGCAGAAGAAAGAAGATCCCTATCCAAAGCGAGGCCAGCAGCACCAGCAGGGGTTGAAAGTTGAACGCGGCGAAGAGGTTTTTGGTCGTCGTCCGCAGCAACCCGCCCCACCCACTGGCCCAATGCACCAGCACCATGCCCGGAGCAAACGCCAGGCGCTCGCGCATCCCCGCAGCCTTCATCCGCCGCCCCAGCGTGACGTCCTCCAGCACGACCATGCGCTGAGGGAGCCATCCGCCGATCTCATCCAGCGCCTGACGCCGCACCAGATTGAAGGCGCCGATCCCAGCCACATCGCGGCGCGCCTTTGGATCCTCCACCTTCCACGGCCTTGACACCCACACCCCCAGCGCCTGCATAAACCCTAAAAGAACGCCCTCGCCCCAGGACTTCACCTGCACCGTTGGCAGAACCACCAGGTGGTCGGCCTCCGCATCTCGCGCATACACCAACGCGCGGCGCAGCACCGAAGGAGAAAACAGCACATCGGCATCCGTGAACAGAAGATACTCGGAGTCGCTGTTCTCGGTGGCCACCATCAGGGCAAAGGTCTTGCCCAACCAGCCCTCGGGCAGATCGGTGATATGAATCGCATCCAGACGCTCCGGGCCCACTGGTCTTTTTCCCGGCTTGCGGCTCCGCTGCCGCTCCGCATACTCTTCCACATACCGGTCGACCAGTTCTCCCGTCCCATCCTTCGAACGGTCATCCACCACCAGCACGCGCAGCGCCGGATAGTCGGCCGCCAGCAAGGCCTCCAGCGTCGCTCCGATCTTCTCCACCTCATCGCGCGCCGGCACCACCACGGTCAGGGTCGGCAGGCCCTCCGGCATCTCGTCCCAGTCCATCATGGTCAAATTCGGCATGGCCGGAACCCGGGAAACCAGGTCATAGGTACGCAGCACCCACACCAGTCCGATCCCCCACGCAACCGTAGGAAGGATGCCTCGCCAGAACTCTGTCAGATGCAGGTGCAAGCTCAAGCTGTGCATGTCTACCCTGCCGCTCCCTCTCGCGAATGGGTCAGCGGGGGCGCGTATCTGGCGCCGGCAAAGAAGATCATCGCGGCCAGCACAAACGCCACCAGCGTCAGCCCCAGGCCCAGCCGAAGATTGGAGTGGTCGCTGACCATGCCGATGATCTTGGGGGAGAACGCATCGCCAAAGACGTGCAGGGCAAATAATTGCCCGGCCATCGCCGTTGCGCGCAGATGCGCCGGCACTGCGTTCAGGGTGGCGGCATTCACAGGCCCCGTTCCCAGAAACACCAGAAAAACCGCCGCGCTCAAGGCCGCCAGCGTCAGGCTGCGTGGTCCAAAGAAGCACACCATCCCTGGCGGCACGGCCAGGATGGCGCTGAGCGCCGGCACCAGATACAGCGCCCTGGACGTCCTCCGGGACCACCACTGCGCCAGCATTCCACCCACCACTGTTCCACCCAACCCACACACCACCGTGATGGCGCCCATCATCGTTCCCGCGGCGGCCAGCGACCTTCCCTCCACACGGTTCAGGAATGATGGCATCCACCACGAGATTCCACCCAAGGAAAACGTCACTGCGGCATAGCCCAGAATCGAGCTGAGATACGCCTTGTTGGTCAGCAACGAGCTTACAGAAGCCATATCGGCTCGGGGATTGGTCCTCACCCTCCCACCGGCTCCCTGCAAAGGCTCTGGCTCCCTCATCAGAAACAGAATCAACAGCGCAATCACCGCACCCGGCACTGCGGAGACAGTAAACGCCATCCGCCATCCCTGCCGCGCCGCCACCACCCCGCCCAAGAGATATCCGAGAGCCGCACCCGCTGGAATCGCCACATTGAACACCGTCAACACCAGGTTACGTTGATCATCGGCAAAGTAGTCGGCCAATAGGGCCGGAGCAAAGATGCCAAAACTGGCCTCTCCGATGCCCAGAGCGGCATGGCGAAGATTCAGATCCTGATAGCTATGCCCGCGCGCGGTAAGAAAGTTCATCGCCGCAATCATCAGCGCCGCCATCACAATCATTGGCTTGCGGGGAAATCTGTCGCCCAGCCAGCCTGTCAGAGGAGAGGCCAGAACATAGGCCACAAAGAACCACAGCGTCAGGGAGCCAATCTGGTTGTCGGAGAGACGAAACTCGCGCTTGATCTGCTCCTGCACCGCCGGAAGAATGTACCGGTCAAGATAGTTGACGAAGTTCATCGCCGTCAGCAGGCAGAGCGCCACCGCGGCTCCCCGGACCGAAGGCTGCTCAGGTTTTGCCGCCGTCATCGAGCCGCTGGTCATGATCTGCCGAGAATATCAGCCTTCCGTCCGTGGATAGCGGGCTGTCACCACCGTTGAGATTCCTCCGCGCGGCCGGAAGTCTCCCTTCACCTCCGCCCACACCGGGTCGGTAGCCTTCACCACATCGTCCAGCACCTGATTCACAATGTTTTCCTGAAAGATGCCCAGATTCCGGTAGGTGAACAGATACTCCTTCAGGCTCTTCAGCTCCAGGCATCTCTCTCGGGGCATATAACGGATGGTCAGGACGCCGAAGTCCGGCAGCCCGGTCTTGGGGCAGACACTGGTAAACTCCGGATCGTCGATCAGGATCTCATAGGCGCGAAACTGGTTCTGCCAGGTTTCGATCTCTGGAAACCTTGTCGCCAACCCCGCCTTCGCGTGGTCGTCCGTATAGCCTGTCGTATGCTCTGCCATCCCTCTAGTGTAGAGCCTGCCGCGCTCTCTCTGTCGCTTGGCTCCAGCCTGCGCCCATCGAAACCGGCCATCGCCGTCTCCGGACAACGCGCCACTTCGAGCGCGCTCCGCAACGTCCCGATCAGGAAGATGCCCGCGTGGGTCCGCATCTCCTCGCCCACCCGGGTTGGGCATCACGGAACGTTCCCACCCGCCGCCGCATGAGACCCCGAAGCCGCTGCTCGATCTTTGGCGCTTTGTAGGGTCTGGATGCGTTGCAGCCTCGCCTTCACCTGCTCAAACTCCGGAGTGGTCACCAGGTACTTCGGCTGCGGCGGAAGAATGGTGGCAATCTCCCGCTGCACCGCCCGAATCCTCTCCGCGGTCGCCGGATGGGCACGAAACACCACCGGGATCGCGTTCCGCTTCTGTTTCTCCAGCGCATTTAGCTTTTCAAAGATGGATACCATCCCCTGCGGATCGTACCCTGCTCGATACATATACTGCACCCCGAGGTAGTCAGCCTCAGCCTCATGCCGGCGCGAGAACTCCAGCAAGCCCACCGGCATCGCCAACTGCGTTCCCTCGTATAGCCCGTATCCCGCCCACAATCCCTGCCCAAAGAGCATCATGGGAATCGACCCCACAGCCATGTAGTCCATCTTGGTCATCTCGCGCGCCGCATGGTGGGCCGTGACATGGGCAATCTCATGCGCCATCACGCCGGCAAGTTCATCCTCGGAGCCGCAAGCCAGAATCAATCCCGAGTCCACGTACAAGTACCCACCCGGCAGCGCCATCGCATTGATCGCCTCGGAGTTCAGCACCTTGATGGTGAATGGGATCCTGGCATCCGAGTTCCGCACCAGCTTCTGCCCGATCCGGTTCACATAGGCCACCACCATCGGATCGGTCACCATGGGCGCGACCGCATCGATCTCCATCGCGTACTGCCGTCCTATCTGCAGCTCCCAGTTCGTCGAGTACCAGTTTCTGATCCCCCGCGCCCCAATCCTGCGCCGCCCTATCGCAGTCACATCCTGCTCGGAACCCTTCTTGATGTGAGTATCGAAGTCCTTGCCCGGCAGAGGGTCGGGTTCAGAGATCGCCGTCGGCGCAGCCGCACGCTCCGGCGCAGAAGCCGAAACTCCCGTCTTACCCGGCGCCGCTGCGGGAGGCGTACTCTGCTGGGCCACGCCGATCGATCCCGCCACCAGCCCTGCGGCGGTTGCGCACCGCACCACGTGGCGGATCTCCAGCAACCTCCCCAACGCAGTCAAACGAGCCATCCGCATGGGATCTCCAACCGGCACACTCTTATCGCGGGCCGTCTTTTCTGTCCACTCCGGCGCCCCCGCGGCGAACGCGCCTCTCACCAGGTGTTGTAGCTGGTGCCGTCGCTGGCAAGATCCTGCGATCCCGAATGCACATCGTCCATTCCACCCTGGGTTTCATTGATATCCGTCATGGTGTCGGACTCGCTGGTGACCCACGTGTCGCTGCTGTCGGTCATCGGGTCCACCGGAACCGACTTCAGGTAGCCGGCCTGCACCAGATCATCGAGCGACTGCGGCGCCTGCTCCTTGTCCACGGTGTAGCTATCGATCGCCGTCCGCATCGTGTGCAAGTCTTCGCGCAGCACCGCTTCCTTGGCTCTGCGCACCATATTGGCGTAGATCGGCACCGCAATCGATACCAGGATCGCGATGATCGCCATCACGATGATCAACTCGATGAGTGTAAAACCCCGAGAAGAGATCTCACTTTTCTTCCAGAAGCGAGCCTGACTGGCCCTTTGCCGAACCGTCTGCCTTGTCCTCTGTTTGATCTCCGCCATACGCTACCGCCCTGCAACCCGGTCTTCGGACTTACCAAGTGTTGTACTTCGTACCATCCAACGCCGTACTCGTGCTCTTGCTGTAGACGTCGTACACATCCTGCCCGCCAAAGGTGGTCGAATCCGGCGCATCCTGATTGGATCGCAATCCCCAATCCGTGTTCCCAGTCATGGGGTCCACCGGAATGGAACGCAGAAAACGCATCTTGTGGTCCTTCACCGTAACCCCATCCACCAACGTCTGCAGGTCCGGCGGGTAGTTATTGGAGTCCGCCTTGGTCTGGATGCCGCCCATATCCGCAACATCCTTGTACATGTCGATCGCCCGGCGCATCTCCCAGAGATCCGCCCGCAACTCCTGCTCCTTGCGGCGCTTCACCTCAAACTCGACAGCCGGAACCGCCGCCGACCCCAGAATCGAAAGGATCGCGATGACGATGATCAGTTCGGTCAGGGTTACGCCCAACTCGCTGCGCCCTGGCATCAGCCCCAGACATTTCCTCCTGCAGACTGTCTTTCGCTCCGAGGAGAGATCGGGATCGGATTTGAGCGTTTGGACAGGTTTCGAGCTCCTTGTTCGTAGACCGCGCCATCCCGCAAAACCGCCTGTCCTGTTTGCCGACATCTTCCCTCCCTCCCGTCCGCCTTCTCTCTCCTATTGGACGCTCACGACCCCCTGAACGCCAACTGCGGCAATTCGATTCTGCTGGCTGTCTCGCGCTCCAATCCGGGTCAGCGCCAGATTGGACTTGCCCGGCGCCAGCGCCTTGAACGTCAGGGTACACACCGTTCCCTGCCCATCCACGCCGTTGGCCTTCGGCGGCCGCATCGCCGAGATCGTCACGGCTCCATTGCCCTCATCGCGATGCACCAGCGCCACATCCAGCCCACCCTTGCCGAGGAACGGACCCGAGTCGACATTCACCAGCGTCAGCACATGAGGATCAAACTGCATCTGCAGGGGCACCGCCGCCAGATCGTGCGCATTGGAGGCAACCACCGAAACCGTAAACGTGGACCCCACCGCCTGGGTCACGCTAGGCGGCGTCACGCTCAAGGTCATAGGCGCGCTGGACATCGTTCCGTTCGCCTCCATGTGCATCGACGCAAGCGATCCCGGCGTCGCCCCCTTGGCGTCGGAGGCCAGCTTGCCGATGATCGCGTCCGCCGCTTCCGCCGCCGAGGTGTTCGGCAAGGAGTTCGCTGCCGGAGCTCCCGCCGAGCTCATCAGCATCGGCTCCGCGCTCGTCTCACCCGGCCCCTTGCGCATCAACTCGACACCCTGGCTTGTGCCGGTGTAAATCGCCCGCGTATTCTCGTCGGTCAGCAGCGACTCACGCACGATATGCGGAATGATCAGGAAGACGATGTCGTCGGTCTCCTGCGTCTTGTCGGTGCTGGCGAAGAAGTAGCGCAGAATCGGTAGCTCTCCCAACCCCGGCGTGCCATTCACATTCTTGGTGTCCTGCACCTGCATCAGGCCGGCCAGTAGCGCCGGCTCGCCGTCCTTGAGCTGGATCACCTGGTCGGACACGCGCTGCGAGATGATCGGCTCCGTCACGCCCTCGATCGTCACCGAACCGTTCTGCGCCGACACCTCCACCTTCAACTTCAGGGAGATCTCGCCGTCGTAGTGTACCGTCGGCGTCATATCAATATTCACGCCCACATCCAGGTAGGTGAACTGCGTCTCCACACCCAGCGAAGCCGTGGTGATCGCTGTACCGGCCGAATAGGATCCGGTGGCCACCGGAATCTTTGACCCGATCTTCACCGTCGCATGCTGTCCATCCGTACAGCGCACGCGCGGATTCTCCAGAATCCGGGTGTCATTGTCGGACAACAGCGCATTCACCGTTCCACCACCCAGCGTCACGGCAAAGTTGGTCGCGTTCAGATTCCCCAGGGTATTCAGCGTGAAGCCCGAGGTCGTGGTCGTCGTATTGGCGGTGGTGACCGCCGAATTCTGGACCTCATTCGCATTGCTGTACTGCGGCGTCAACCCGAAGCTGGTCGGCAGCGTAATGCCGATGTCCCGCTCCAACTGCCGGGTCACCTCCAGCTCCGCCACATCCACCACCACCTCCGGCTTGGTCCGGTCCAGGTCATTGATGATCTTCTCGGCCAGAATCAGCTCGTCCGGAGTTCCGCGGATCACCAACGCATTCTGGCTGGCGACCAGGTAGATCTTCAGGCCCGGATCCAGCAGGTTGCGGATCGCCACCATGATCTCGTTGGCATCGTTCTGCTGCGATACGTTGGTGAGATAAAAGGTCTGGACGGCGAGATCGTCATCCTCGGTCCTTTTCGCGCGCGTATTCTGCGCCACATAGATCGTGTTGCTGGTCACCGGCTTCCAGAACGTATTGCTCAGCACCTCGACGATATGCAGCGCGTCCGGAAGCGAAACATTGGTCAGATCCACCGGAATTCGCTTGGAGACATACTCCGGGTCGAAGATCACGTTCAATCCCGCTGCCTTGCAGATGGCCTCATAGACGACCTTGGTGTCCTCCACCATGTGCAGCGTGATCGGGTCATCCGAGACGGGCTGCAGCGTGACCGGTCCGGCCAGTGAGGAGATTTCGTCATGCATCTGCTGCTGGTAGGGCGTCTCTTCGCCCATCGCAGGCACAAGCGTACTTCCAGCCGAAGCTACGCCCGCTCCCGTCGGCGTTGCCTGGCCGGCCTTGGCCTGTGAGCGCTTCTCCAGAATTCCCAGCTCCTGCTCCGCGGCCTGATTGCCCGGATCGATCTGCAGCGCGCGGGCAAACTCATTCATCGCTCCATCCACATCGCCGGAGTTCACCAGCACCCGCCCCCGGTCGACGTGCGTATTCGCATCCTTGAAGCGCATCAACTCGTAGTCGGTCTTGTAGCGAAGATCCCTGGGCTTCTTCAGATGCGCCTGCCGGTAGTCTTCAAATGCGGCATCGTAATCCTCGCGGGCCTCCGCCTGCTTGCCTCGCTTGTCCCACCTGGCCGCGGACTGCGCCTGCGCCGTACCCACCGCCGCCAGACCCAGCAATAGCACTCCCAACAGCAGCCCCACCCCGCCGGGCAAAGAACCCCTATTGATCGGCGAACCCATACGCAGAGAAGCTTTTATCCTTCGCCAGACACGACCTCCCCCGCGCTGTGGACTCCACACCGCAGCGACAGACTGCATTGAAGTGGCGCGAAGGCAATCGACGCTCATCTCCGCGAGCCTCCTGTCCGCACGCCGCCTGCCCGCAAGCCGCCTGGCTTCATCTGGCCCCTTCTGCCGCGCACACTTGTGAAAACCTGCCATCCACTCCCCTGCCATCCGATTCATCAAGACGCCTCGGACGCCAGTCCCGAACCTGCTCCAAGGGCTGGCTCCATCCCTCTCGCCGGGGGCCGGCGGCGCGTACGTGAAAGTGGTCTCGAGTGGTCTGTCGGGCTGGTTCGATGATACAGCCAATCGACCGCGCGTCACTAGTCTCTTCGCCTCCCTTCGCCTTTTCATCCGCCCCTTCGTCATCCCTCTCCACCCGTCCCTGGTCTCCGCGGCACGAACTCCAATAAAAGCAACAGAATCAATGAAGTACAAATCGGAGTCCGACGGCCTCCACCTGCCTCACTCTATCTGCTAGCATCATGTTTTTGGACGGTTTCCAGCCGGTTTTGTCATGAACCGTCCGCCAAAGGCTGTCTCTGGACCGCGATCCAGGCCGTCAAGAAAAACCTCGCCTATGCCCCGTTCGCTCTCCAATCCGACCATCCCTTCCACAACCGCCAAGCCTCCCGCCAAAGCGAAAGAACGCGACCCCGTAGCCGCCGGCCTGCGCGATGCGGCCTTCAACCGCTCCGCGAGCTTCCATTACTTCCTCTCCGACCGCTTCGAGTGCGGCGTCGCCCTGCGCGGCACCGAGGTCAAGTCCATCCGTGAAGGCAAGGCCAACCTGAAAGACGCCTATGGCCTGCTCAAGGATGGCGAGTGCTTCCTCCTCAACGCCCACATCGGCCCCTTTTCTCATGGCAATGCCATGAACCACGAGTCGTTGCGTACCCGCAAACTCCTCCTGCACAAACGTGAGATCGCCAAGCTTGAGGGTTTGACGAAGCAAAAGGGCTACACGCTGATTCCGGTGAAGCTTTATTTCAGAAATGGCCGCGTCAAATGCGAATTGGCCCTGGCCAAGGGCAAGCAGGACTGGGATAAGCGCGAGACCGAGCGCAACCGCGAAGCCGACCGGGAGGCAAAAGCCGCCATCGCCCGCGCCCAGCGCCGCTAAAGCAGGGTGAAGGACGCACCGAAGCGGGCACCCAGACGAATCAGATCCTTCCCCGATCGTCGGGCAAACGAGGGAATTGCCTCTCTCCAGCCGTAGCGCTCTCCTCCAGCTTCACGAAGGAGCCAAGAGAATAACCAACCAAGCGAGAGCCCCAGGGTCTGCGGATCATGCCCGTCACCCTTCGCCCAGCGCCTGCTCCAAGTCCGTCCAAAGATCCTCGACGGCCTCAATTCCGACGCTGAGCCGCAGCAATGTCTCGGGCAGATGCTCTTGCCCGTGATGCAGGGCGCGGCGCTCGATCGTCGACTCCACCGCTCCCAGGCTGGTCGCATGCTGGATCAGCTTCAGCCGCCTGCAAACTGCATCCGCGTCGGAAGCCTCTCCCTTGACGTCGAAGGAGATGACCGTGCCAAATCCCTTGAGCTGGCGCTTGGCCGCCGCATGAGTCGGATGGCTCTTGAGCCCCGGATAGCGCACACAACTGACCCTTGCATGCCTCTCCAGGCGTTCGGCCAACTCTTCCGCGTTCCGCTGCGCCCGTTCCAGACGCAGCGCTAACGTCCGAACACCGCGCGTGGCCAGAAACGCCTCCAGCGCCCCCGGAGTCGCCCCGGCCAGCACCCGCACCCGGCGCAGATCCGCGCACAGCGACACATCCCGCGCGATGGCTACGCCGCAGAGCAGATCCGAGTGGCCGCCGATGAACTTCGTCGCGGAGTGAACAGATACATCGGCGCCCAGCTCCAGCGGACGCTGGTTGAGAGGCGTCGCAAATGTATTGTCGACACCCAGAATCGCACCCGCTTTGCGCGGCGCGGCGCAGATCGTATCCAGATCCGCAACCTCCAGCAGCGGGTTGGAAGGCGACTCCAGCCAGATCAGATCGGCAACGCCGCACGCCCTCACCCAACCAGCCGTATCGGTGACGCCAATCCGCTCAATCCTCCATCCGCGGCGGCTTTGGCCAGCCTCCGCAAGCGACAAGACGCCTTGGTAACAGTCTGCCGGAAGGGCCAACAGCGCATGCTCCGGGACCTGATCGAAGATGGCCGCTATCGCCGCCATTCCAGAGGCAAACGCGACCGCTTCGCCCCCCTCCAGCCCTCCCAGAATCTCCTCCAGAGCCTCCCAGCCAGGCACACCCTCGTTCCGCGCGTAAACCCGCCCCCGCCCCTTGCC
The DNA here is from genome assembly GCA_021819585.1 of Acidobacteriota bacterium. Lineage (GTDB taxonomy): Bacteria > Acidobacteriota > Terriglobia > Terriglobales > Acidobacteriaceae > Granulicella. The sequence goes on along the minus strand of JAKAQS010000014.1, from coordinate 6,290 downwards.
CAGAACAAAGTTCGATGCCGGCATGATTGGCACATTGAGCGGCGCTCCCGCGTGGCGTTCCCGCCCTGCGGAGACCAGCCATGACTCGGCCGACAAAGATTCGACCGACAAGGCCTCGTCCGGCTGGGCCGGACCGTGCCCGGCCCCCTCCACGCCGTGCCCTTTCGAAGCGATTCGCATCATCCTACGATCCTAAAGCAGTCCCAGCTTGAAAGCTCCATTTCGATCTTCCCTGCCAAAAGGGCCCCTTGGCCAGAAATCCGCCCCCCTTTGGGTAAGCGTGGAGTTGTTGCTCCTCAACAAGCAGCCGGCTCCACTCCAACCTGAGCCGCCGAGATGAGATGCTTATAGGAGCCACAATCGTTTCCGCGCCGCCAAAACTTATGACTCGTCATGCGGGGTTCTATTTCTTGCTCAGCACACCTTGGTGCGTCCTGCTTACCATCGCGGCGCCGGCCGCGGCTGCGCAGAGCCGTCCGAACCTGCCGGCGATCTCTACGCCGACACAAGGTGCGGACGCAACCGACGCTATCTCGGGAGACTCCTCATGGATCACCGTCCCCTGCATCTCCCCGGTTGCCTCCACCACTCCGATCATAGAATTCCCTTGCGCAAACCTCGCTTCAGGTCTTCCGGCCGCTACTCCGCAGCAGAACTCCGCTCCGGCAGTCTCCTTGTCTGCGCAATCTGCCGCATCCGGATCTCTGCAAGTCCAAGGTCAATCTCAACCGAACAGCCAGGCCGGCAGCAGCAATCCGCCAGCCGCCCAGGAAAGCCAACATCAGAGAGCCGCGGAGCAGCTAAAGGAGGAGGAGAAGCAGCGCGTGGTGGGCATTGTTCCCACCTTCAATGTCACCTACCGCCAGGACGCCGTTCCCCTCTCCCCGGGCCAGAAGATGGACCTCGCCCTGCACTCCACCCTCGACATCTTTACCTTTGCTTCAGCCTTTGCGGAAGCAGGATACTACGAAGTCGATGACGATCTGGTTGGCTTTTCCTGGGGAGCCAAAGGATACTTTGAGCGCACGGGTGCGGCCTACCTGGACACGGCCGACGGAACGATCCTCAGCACGGGCGTGGTCCCCATCCTGTTTCGCCAGGATCCGCGTTACTTCCGGCTGGGGTACGGCCCGAAATGGCATCGCACCTGGTATGCTCTCGCGTCCAGTTTCATCGCCAAGGGCGACCGCTCAGGCAAATGGGAGCCCAACTACGGCAATCTTCTTGGCAACCTGGCCGCCGGGGGAGTCTCCAATCTCTACTATCCCCCTGGGAATACAAGCGTCGGGCTCACCATGACCAACTTCGCCATACAGATCGCTGAAGGCATGGCGGGGGCAGTCTTTGAAGAGTTCTGGCCGGACATCTCCCGCAAGCTCCTGCACCGAGATCCCACCCATGGCCTCGATGCGGGCAGGGAGGCAGAATGCGAAACCAATGAAGGGCTGAAGCAGGATCCACAGCAGTCCCAGAGCCACTAGCAAGCTTGGCAAAGGCTTCCGCCCGGCGCCCCGCCTGCCTGCCTGCCCTTTGGATCTGTTTAGGAAATGTATGTAACTGCGGCACAAATCTTCTTCGCCCGTTTGGAACTGGTAGGCCGCAGCGGGTAACGCCGCTCGCCCGTTGTCAGGCCGAACAGCGCCCGCGCTACCATAGACTTGTGAAGATCAACCTGCTCAATCACTCGGCCGCCGATTGGAATACTCCTCTGCTGGTCGTCTTCGCCGCCGACGCGGCCGCGGCAAAGGACTCTCCGGCAACCCCCACGCTGCTCTCCACTCACCCCACGCTTCAGGCCGCCACAGCTCCATGGCTGGAATCCGGTGAGTTCAAAGCCGGGCTCGGAGAGACGTTCCTGCTCACTGCGCCGGTCGGCCTCCAAGCCAGACGTCTGCTTCTGGTGGGCGTTGGCAAGATCGCCAAATTCTCTGCACACGAACTGCGCCAGGGCGCCGGCGTGGCTGTTCGCTACGCCCGTCCCCGTTCCCTGCGCGAGCTTGCCTTTGTCCTGCCCGAACACCCCTCCCTGGCCACCGCCCCCGCAATCCGAGCGATGGCCGAAGGCGCCATCATCGCCGACTTCGACATCGACTTCTATCGCGCCGACCGCAAGAACCTGGGCATGGAAACGGTCACCATCCTCGTTTCCGGAGTCGATGCAACGGACGCTTCCCTGCAGAGCGCCGTTCGCGAAGGCTGCACCCTCGCCGAGAGCCAGAACTTCGCCCGCACGCTCATCAACGAACCGGGCAACATCCTCACCCCCACCGAACTGGGCAGGCGGGCCGCGGCCATGGCAGCCGAGTTCGGCCTCGCCTGCGAGGTCCACTCCACGGAGAAGCTCCGCGAACTGGGGATGGGCGCCTTCATGGCGGTTGCCCAGGGCTCCAGCCAGCCGCCCGCCCTCATCGTTCTACGCTACGAGCCGGCCTCGGCGCCCAGCCCCGATGCTCCGGTGATCGGTCTGGTCGGCAAGGGCATTACCTTTGACACCGGGGGAATTTCGATCAAACCCGCCGAGAACATGGACCGGATGAAGTATGACATGGCGGGTGCCGCCTCGATGATCGCCGTCATGCGCGCCATCGCCCAGCTCAAGCCGGCAGTTCGCGTCCTCGCCGTCATCTGCTCCTGTGAAAATATGCCCGACGGGCGGGCCTACAAGCCCGGCGATGTGGTCACCGCCATGTCCGGCAAGACCATCGAGATCATCAACACGGATGCGGAGGGCCGCCTGGTTCTGGCTGACGGCCTGCACTACGCGCAGACCCTGGGCGCCACGCGCCTGCTCAACGCCGCCACCCTCACCGGCGCGATCGGCGCCGCGCTCGGCCAGGTCAACGCCGGCCTCTTCTCCAACGACGATGCGACAGCTCAGCAGTTCCTGGACGTTCTCTCCATCACCGGCGAGAAGTTCTGGCGAATGCCTTGCACCGACGACTACCGCGAACAAATCAAGAGCCAGATCGCCGACATCATGAACACCGGCGGCAGCCGCTTTGCCGGCGCCACCGCCGCCGCCATGTTCCTCAAGGAGTTCGTCGGCGACGATCCTCTGATTCCCTGGATTCACCTGGACATCGCCGCCACCACGTGGCTGGATGACCAGAAACCATGGCAATCCAGAGGCCCCAGCGGCATCGCCATCCGCACCATCACCGAGTGGGTCCGCAGCTACGCAGGCTAACCCGGGCTCATCTTGCATTGGAAGAGAGTAGGACTTGTTTCTCGCGAAATTTCGATATAACGATAGACGATGTCCTCCGCAACCTTCGCCGATCTGCTGCAGAGCCTGGATCAGGGCATAGTCTTGCTTCTGCCCAGCGAGCGTGCGGCGCGCGAGGTGAACTCCGCCTTTGACGACCGGCAGAGAGCGAGCGGCCTGCCGGCTTGGGAGCCGGCGCAGGCGCTAAGTTGGCCGCAGTGGACTCGCTCGCTCTGGAGCCAGTTGGTTCTATCCGGAGCGGAGCATCGGCTGCTGTTGAATCCCCTGCAAGAGCACGAGCTGTGGCGGCAAGCCGTCTCCGATTACGCCGCCGCGCAGTCCATCGCCTCCATCGATTCCCTGGCGGAACTGGCGCACTCCGCATGGCGGCTCGCCGCAGCTTACCGGGCAACCTCAAAGCTCGGCCCATTCAGGCAGCGGCAATCCACCGCCTCGCAAGACAGCCGCATCTTTGCCGGATGGGCGGACTCGTTTGCAAGGCTCTGCGCCCAGCGCGAGGTCCTATCCCCTGCTCTGCTGGAAGAGGCCCTGGCGGAACACCTGCGCTCCGGGCGTCTCGTCGTCACCGATTCCATATGCCTGGTGGGTTTCAGCGAAAAAACTCCAGCACAGCAGATGCTGCTCTCCGAGCTTCAGGATCGCCACGCCATTGCAGCCTTCAGCAGGGAAGATGAAACACGCAGCGGAGTGGATCGAGCCTTCCCGGGAGCCGGCGTCACCGAGTGCGATCTGGAAGCAACTCCCGCGGCAAACGGCCTCCGCGCCTCTGTGGTTGCGTCCACCGAACCGGAAGAACTGCTGCTGGCCGCACGTTGGATACGCCAGTTTCTGGAGACCGCGCAGAAGAATCAGCAGGCCGCGCACGTTGCCATTCTTCTTCCCGATATGGCTCGGGAGCGGTCTGCTGTCGAGGCCGTCCTACGCCAGACTCTTGCCCCGGAACTGCAGTCGATCGATGCCGATCTCTCCTCGGCCCCATGGGAGTTTTCTTCCGGACCGCCGCTGTCGTCGCTTTCCCTCATCACCGATGCTCTGGAGCTGGTTCGCTGGACCCGTTCCCCCCTGAGTCAGGAACGAGTCAGTTCGCTGCTGCTTTCGCCCCATGTGGGCGAGAACGGAACCGCTCCCGAGGCTCTGGACGAAGTTGCCCGTTTCGACCTCCGCAGGCTGCGCCGCTTGACGCTGCTGTGCGATCAGATCAAGATTCACGAGGTGCTGGAGCAAGCTGCAAGGGTCGGCTTGAAGCAATCATCCGCGATGCTTCCCTCCCTGCGCTGGCTGAGCAGGCTTCAGGACTATGCCCGGGAGATTCCCCCAAGGGCCCGAGAGTACGCCGACTGGATGGAGTCAGTACGGGAGTTGGTGCGAGCTGCAAACTGGCCAGGAAGCCGTCCTCTGACCGCCGCCGAATTTGCGGCCGTGCAGGCTTGGGAAAGCGCGCTGGACACCGTCTCCACGCTGGATTTCAGCGGACGGCGAGTTCCCTTCGAAATCGCATGGCAGGCGCTTGAGTTTCAGCTTCAGAGAACCTCGCTTCTGCCTGCCGCGCCACTTGCCTCCGTCCGGATCCTGAGCCCGGCGGAAGCGGAAGGCTCCGTCTTCGATGCCATCGTCCTGCTTCGTTGTACCGATGCGAACTGGCCGGAGAGTGAACAACCCCATCCTCTGCTGCCCTGGGCGCTGCAACGCTCTCTCGGAATGCCCGGCGTCGACCCGGCGGCAACGGCTGCTCGCAGCCGCAGACGGCTGGAAAGACTGCTGCGCCGTACCGGGAACATCTTGTTTACCCATGCCGGCCAGGATGAGAACGGAAAGCTGCGGCCTTCGCCCCTCTTGCAGGATCTCCAGATCAAGCCCCTGGAGGAAACGTCCATCCTCTCCGCTCCGGAACCTGCAAATCCTTCTGAGGATTTCGTCCCCTGCGAGACGGTTGCGGACAACCAGCCGCCGGCCGCGCTGCCGTCGCACGAGGTCGGCGGCGGAGCCTCGGTTCTGCGTCTGCAAGCAGCCTGCGGCTTTCTCGCCTTCGCCCAACTGCGTCTGGGCTCCAACGAGGTGGAGCGCCGGCCTCTGGGTGGCGATCTTGGCCTGGATGCAGGCGAGAGCGGAAGCCTGGTTCATCGTACCTTGCAGATTTTCTGGAACACCGTCAAATCGCAGGACAACCTTCGGCGTATGAGCCAGGATCAACGCAGGGAAACGCTAACGCGCTCCATCGAAGCTGCGATCCCGAGTCATCTTCGCTCGTCAGGCGCCTGGGAGCAAGCTTATCTCTCGGTACTCCAGCAGAGGCTTTGCAATTTACTCAGCCAATGGCTGGAGCAGGAACTGCGCCGGGGACCGTTCCAGATCCTGGCCGTGGAACGGCAGGAGTCGATCTCCATCGGCCCGCTAACGCTGGACCTCCGTATCGACCGTATCGACACGGTGCAGGATGGGATCTTTCTGGTGGATTACAAGACAGGCGCGGAGATCCATACCCGGCTTTGGGAGGGCGACAGGCCGGACGACCCCCAGCTTCCGCTCTATGCGCTTCTGCCGGAAGCCGAAGAGTTGAAGGGACTGGCCTTTGCCTGGATTCGCGCAGGCACGAAGATGAACTGGGTTGGCTATCAGGCCATACCCGACATTCTTCCCACCTCCAAACCCGGATCCCGCCCAAAGGTCCAGGATATGGCGCCTTTACAAGCGGAGTGGCGTCAGACCCTCACGCGGCTGGCCGAGAGATTTGCTGAGGGCAGAGCCGAGGTTCTGCCCAAGAGCTACCAGAAAAACTGCATGAAATGCGCGCAGCGTCTGCTCTGCCGCATCAACCAGACCAATGCGTCAGGAGTTCCGGCAGACACGGAAGAGGAGATGGAAGGGGACGAGGAGGAGAACGGCTTTGACTGAGGTGCTCCAGTTCCCTTCGCTTCCCGCGGATACCGGCGCTCGCGCTGCCGCGCTGGATACGCGAAGCTCCTGCATCGTGGAGGCGCCGGCCGGCTCCGGCAAGACGGGTTTGATGGTCGCGCGCTACCTTAAGCTGCTCGGCGACCCTTCGGTGGAACAGCCGGAGGAGGTG
>JAKAQS010000192.1 GCA_021819585.1 Acidobacteriota bacterium | reverse complement strand
GGGGTGGAGCGCTTCGCCGAAGAGTTCAACCAGAAGCTGCTGAGGATCAACTTCAAGCAGCGTTACAGTCCTTATCCCAAGCAGCGGCTCTTCCACGGCTCGCCGGCCCCGTTCAACTTTCTGGGCGGAGCAGCGGGGCCGGGCAAGACGGCCTGCGGCATCGTGGAGCACATGGTGAGCTGCAATGAGTTCTCTCCGGATGTGGCCCAGCACGTGCATACACTGATGCTGCGCCGCACCCAGCCGATGCTGGAGAGCACGCTGCTCACCCGCTTTCAGGAGCTGGTGCCGCGCGAGCTGTACAAGAGCATCTCCGGCTCCGGACGGCGCACCGTCACCTGGCTCAACGGAGCGACCACGGTCTTCGGCTCCATGCAGCACGAGCACGATGCATGGGGTTATCAGGGACAGTGGCGCAAGATCTTCTACGACGAGCTGTGCGAGTTCACCTTTGCGCAGTGGAATGCGACGGCGGCGTGGAACCGTTGCCCGGTGGACCCGTACTGCACCAAGGATGGAGCGGGCAATCCGATCGGGATCGGGGCACCCTGGGTGCGCAAGGTGTTTGTGGAGCACCAGCCCTGCGACGAGATGGATGAGGATCAGCGGCGCGCCTACAACCCGGCGGACTATGCCTACTTCCCATGCACCTACCTGGACAACCCGATCTACGCCAGTGATCCGAGCTTTCTGCGCAACCTGCAGAGCTATCCGAAGGCCATCCGCGAGGCGATGCAGTTCGGCAAGTGGGATGTGGTGGGCGGCTACTTCTATGGCGCCTTCGATGAGGCGGAGAACGTCTGCGATCCGGCCGAGTGCGTGCCCCAGCCCTGGCACCGGCGCTGGATCTCCGGCGACTGGGGGTTTGAGCACTGGGCGGCGCTGTACTGGCACTACATGGACGACTTCGGTGTGGTGCGCACGTACAAGGAACGGCTGGTGAAGCATCACGACCCGGAGATGCTGGCCGAGCTGGTGATCCGCGAGAGTCTGGACGAGGACGGACGGATGCCCAGCTTCGTCAGCTTTCCCTTTTCGCACGATGCCTTTGCGGACCAGACGACGAAGAGCTACGGGGCCAACCCCAACAGCGTGGCCATGCGCATGGGCCGGCTGTTGCGCGAGTATCCGCTGCCCATGCCGATGAACGCGGGCAGTGACAAGATTGGCCGCGAGCAGACGATGTACAACATGCTGCGCCGGCGGGTGACGGTGGGCAAGACGGCGGAGGGCGCGCCGATCGAGCGGGCCAACTGGATGATCTCCAGCGAGTGTCCGCGGCTGATCGAGTGCATCAAGATCGCTCCGCGCGACGATGTACACAAGGAGAAGATCGCCGGCTTTCTGGGCGACGATCCGCTGCAGGGCGCAGGCTATGGGATCTATCACATCCTCGGCTCGCCGGCGAAGAAGCGGCATGAGGACCTGGTGCGCGAGCAGATTGAGGCCGCGCCCAGCGAGCGCGAAAGACACTTTATCCGCCTGGCCGAGACCGAGCGGCGCAGCCGGAAGAACGCGGTACGACCGTACTGGGAGCTTTGAGATGACGATGCGGGAGCGAGTGAGGGATTGGCTGTGGGGCGAGGAGATCCGTGCGATCCGGGCGACGGCCGCGCAGGTGGAGCGGACGGCCGAGGGGATTGCGCAGATGCTGCTGCGCCAGGCTGCGCTGGTGGAGGGCGTCTCCCGACTGCGCGTGCAGGTGGAGATCCTGCTGGAGCGAGCGCAGGAGATTGGCTATCAGGCGAAGCTCGGCAAGGATCTCCAGGCCGAGGCGCTCAGCGAGTTGCGCAGCGTTCGCGCCCGGGCGCTCGAGGAGTTGGGCAAGCTGGACGCGGCGCAGGAGCGGCTCTGTCTGCTGCTGGAGCCAGTGGCGGAGCGGCGCAGACGCGCGGCGGTCACCGTCCCTGACTGGGATCAGGTGCAGGCCAGGAATCTGGAAGAGTTTGTCGAACCGAAATGACCTTTGAAGGAGAGAGAAAGATGGCAAGCCCTTTTGTAGCCAAAGACGGATCGCGTCACACCAACCGGGAGACGGCGCGGCGCGCCGATGCGCGCTTTGACGCTCGCTCTGCCACGAGTCCTGCCGAGCGGACCCAGCGAGCGGTGGGCGGCGCCTCCGCAGCCGGGGATCAGGACCCGCTCGATGGTCCGGCGATTGCGCGCCGCCACGGCCCGGCGATCGAGGTGAACATCCTGCACTCCGCGAGCAAGCACACGGTCCATGCCGAGCACTATGACGGTCACACGCACGACACCGAGCATCCGACGCGCGAGGCGGCGCACCGGTTTGCGGCCCAGGTGGCCGGAGTGAAAGACGGAGCGGACGACGGCCAGGAACAGGACGATCCGGAGCACGCGGATGACGGCGACGAAGGCTTGGATGAGGATGGCGGTGGCGAGTGGCCGGCGCGATGAACGCCCGGCCCATGCTCAAGCTGCAGAAGGAGAGGACGGAGCTGCACGGATCAATCCACGGCAGGATAAAATAGCTTCAGCAGTGTGAGTCCATTTTGGGAAGACGACTGACCTTGCTCTTGGATAGACTCCCGAAACCGTATTGCGTTGAATGCAACGATGCTCAAGTCTGCTCCAGTTTGACGCTCAGTGAAGCGTTGCGGGGAGTTGAGCCACGAGCGGGGTGTGCTATGCTTTGGGAGCCGGAAGAGGGTAACGAAATTATGTCGCTGAAGCAGACATACATCATCAACAACAGCCCAGTCACCGGCGAACCTGTCAAGGTAGAGAGTACGTCCGAGCCTTGGGCGGAGTACACCCTTGCAGACGGCTCGAAGGTCAAGGCGAAGCTTGTGTTGATTGAGGCGATAAGGCTGGATACAGCCAATCCGGAGAACGGCGACCCGCTCTACCAGTTTCAATTTCAGAACATCGTCGGGGTGGCTCCTAATCCCGACCTGAGAAAGCCGATCACTCCTGTGACTCCGGACAAGCCCATACAGTAGGTTCGTCATGCTTCTTGCAACTAGCGCAGTGGGCACAGTTCTCTCATCACCTTCTCGTTACGGAGAGGGCAGGCACTCCTCTCAGGTTGATTCCTACGAGATTTACAGAAGCCAACTCCGACTGCGGAGCGACGAAAACAGGGGCAATACAGTTCAGTCTGCGATCGCCGCTGATGTTGAGACTGCAATAGGTCAGGACCTGGCTACAGTCAACGCCGTTCAGCATGTACTGACGGAGCATGCGGAAGGTAGCCTGCTTGTGTGGGTTGTAGCTGATAGGCCTTCAGCCGAGGTTCGGGAAAAGATCTTCGAGAAGCAGTTCGCAATCATCGACGCGTTCCCCGACACTCTCTTCGATTTCAATCTGGTGTCTTCCAGCGGAAGGCCCAGCGAGATTTCGTCCTCAGCGAAGGTGATCTTTACGCGCGAAGGATAGTTCCGGTGCCTACCCGAGATGAGCATGTAGCCAAGGCGGAAGGGAATCAAAGTGTCAACGATCTCCTGGACACGGCCTCCCAATCCAAGATCGATTGGAAGCTGACCATCTCCTTCTATACAGCGATGCATTATGTAGAGGCCTATCTCGCCAGGAACAAAGGCGAGCATCTTCGCTCGCACAAGACGCGCGACAATAGCGTGGCCAGCGACAGTGAGCTGTGCAAGGTGCGGACCGAGTACGCTCACCTGAAGTTCTACGGATACAACGCTCGCTACGAGCCTCCTCAATTCACGGCTCAGGACGTGAAGGCCGCCGAAGGCTATCTGGCGACACTTAAGGCATATCTCTTACCACTCCTTTAGCACGGAAGCAGCCGGCACGGGTCTGATTGGCCACCGACGATACTCCGCGAACTCTTCCGGGTTGGCTAAAGATGTTATTGCCATTCTGCGATAGCTGGTACGCGGGAAGAATCCATTTTGTCCCGAATGCAGCTCTTCGCGGTTCGCGTGAGCCCTGCGGCTCAGTAGAGACATCCCTCACTGTCAGCGCCCTGGCGAAGACGAGCGGGTTGGCCCAGGTATTGACAACTCCAGCAGAAGAACCCGGAGCCCTCGCGGTCAGTCCGAAACCTCTGGCCGCGTGGCCCCGCCTGCGTGCCGGGCCGGCATGACGGCTGTACAAAACCCTGCGCCTGTGCGCACTGAAAGAGAGGCAAAGCATGAAGATGGAACGCGTGAACCTGGGCAGGAAGGGATCCTTCGAGATCAAGAAGGGGGCGCTGCACCGGGAGCTTGGCATTCCTCTGGGAGAGCCGATTCCGGACGAGACGCTGAAGGCGGCCGAGCGCTCCAAAGACCCGTTGCTGCGCCGGCGCGCCTTCGCGGCGGAGGGCTTCCGCAGGATGAGGAACGTTGGCTAGAACCGAAGCCGGGATTGGCGGGGGCAGGGATGGGGCCGGAGCATCGGCCGGAAGGTTTGCAGAGCAGGGGAGACGGCAGAGCAGCGTATGAGCATACACAGTGCAGAACGGCCCGCGGGCCTGAGACTTGAACCGCTGCCTGCGGATCAGAACGCGGCGCCGGGTCGCTACGCCGCCGTGGATGTCTCTCCGGAGCCCATCTTCGGCCCCGATCAGCTCGGCGGTTACAAGAGCGCCATTGAGGATCTGACCCGCATGGCGTCCATGCAGGATAGCAGCGCCCGGATCTTTGAGGTGCTGCAGGCCTGGGAGGCGCGTCTGTTCTCGCGCGGCTACCAGTTCCTCACCAACGGGGCTCGGGGCATGGGGCTCTACGGCGGCGCGGGAGCGGCCACTCCCGCCTCCATCATGGCAACGGGGAACGCCATGAAGCTGTTCCCGGTGAACGTCTATGGAGCGCGCGAAGACAAGATCACCGCTGCCCTGGGGCGCGAGGTTCCAGGGCTGAAGTTCATGCCCAAGGATCCAGACAGCCCACCGGACCAAACCGCCGCCGAGGAGGCCAACCGCTACGTCAAGGTGTGGCAGTTGGACTCGGATATCAAGAGCGTGCTGGCCCGCATCTGCCGCTACTTCTACACCGACGGCCGCGTGGTGCTGTGGACCCGCTCGGTGGCGGACCAGCAGCGCTGGGGCGCGGAGACGCCGGACAAGGATCCGGTCTTCGGCGCGGGCGAGGCCGAAGGCGTGACCCCGGAGACCGAGCTGGAAGACTCCGGCAGCGCCGCTGCGCAGGATGCTCTGGCCGTCAGCAACGCCGCCGCTGCGGCGGACAGCGAAGACCGCACGGAAGGCCGAGGCCCAGCCACCGGCGAAGGGTCTGCAACCGAAGACGCCAGCGAGCCGGAAGAGCCCGGCGAAACGCCGGCCATCTGCGAGATTACCTCCGCCTACGGCGTGCTGGAGAGCAAGGTTCCCATCTACGCCGACGACATCTACGAGATGGGCTGGGTGCGCATCGCCATGGAACAGGATGTGGACATTCTGCGCGAGCGCTATCCCTGGGTTGCGGACAAGATCGAGGCCGGGCAGTCCTCCGGCGGCGGCAGCGATTCCTTTGACCGCATGGCGCGCATCAACGTTCGCCTGGCGGTGCAGAACTCCAGCGCCAGCGGCGAGAGCTGCATGAAGGACGCCACCGAGACCCACACCTGGTTCCGTCCCAGCCAGTACCACGCCATCCAGGACAAGCACACCCGCGCCGTCTTCTTTGAGAACTTTCCCGACGGCCTGCGCGTCACCCACGCCGGCTCTCAGCTTGCCTTGGTGCGCAACGAGTGCCTGGACGATCACATCGAGATCCGCCATCCGCGCGTCTCCGACGGGCAGAGCCGCCGCTCCATTGGAGCCAACTATCTGCCCCTGCAGAAGATTCTGAACCAGAACATCGGTCTGCTGGTGCGCTACTTTGTGGGCTGCGTGCCGCGCCGCTTTGCGGCCAGCGGTCCCATTGACGTGGAGGCCATCAACCAGCAGACCAACGACCCGGCGCGGATTACCCCGGTGATGCTGGAGGCCGGCCAGCGCATCCAGGACATCACCGGCATTGAGAATGTGCCCACCCCCACCACCGGCCTGATGGAGTTTGTGCAGTGGCTGGTGAACGGCGCTCCCGAGGCGATGGATGGCGCCACCCCCGCGATGTTCGGCCAGGGCCAGACCGGAACCGTGGGCGAGGCGGCGCTGAACCGCGACCAGAGCCTGCAGGTCTTCTCCGCTCCCTGGTCGCAGATCTGCCAGGGGCTGGCGCGCTCCGCCACGCAGGCGGCACGGGCCGCAGCGGTGAATCGCAAGACAAAGATCCGCAGCCGGACTCCCGGCCAGCAGCGCCTGGTGGTGGAGTTGGAGAACCTGCGCGGCGACGCGCTGTGCTACGCCGAAAGCCTGGAGATTCCCCAGACGCTGGCCGAGCAGGAGGCCCAGACCGCCGCGCTGATCCAGGCGAGCAGCAACGTCGAACTCTACCGCTCCATCGTCAACGACGTGCAGAATCTGCCCTACTTTGCCCAGATGCCCAGCCTCAGCGGGCTGCATCTTCCCGGCCTGGGCGCGGTGGAGAAGCAGCAGGGCGAGTTCGAGCTGCTCACCTCCACCGGCCCCATCGAGAACCCGGCGATTGCGGAGCTGGAAGAACAGATCCTTCCGCTCCGGCAACTGATCGCGCGCGGCCTCACCCATCCCGAGGCGCAGACACCGCAGGGTCAACAGACGCTGGCCCAGTTGCAGCAGCAGTTGCCGCAGCTGGAGAGCCGGCTACAGCAATTGAAGAGCACGCAGCCAATGGTCTCCAGCGTCCCCGTGGCACAGGACGGCAGCGAGAATCACACCGTCGAGGCGGCGATCACGCTGGCCAAGCTGAACTCTCCCGAGGGCCGGAAGTTCAAGAACGGGACTCCCGAGCAGCAGGCCGTCTACCAGAACCTTCTGCTGCACTGGCGGCAGCATGAGGAGATGGCCGAGAAGCTGACGCCGGTGCAGCCCTTGCCGGTGAAGGCCAGCGCGACGGTGGCTGTGGACAAGCTTCCGCCCAACGTGCAGGCGGAGGCGCTCACCGCTCTGGGCGTCGCGGCCAAGCCGGAGGACTTTATCCCCCAGACCCAGATGGTGCCGCATGAGACCACCGTGGAGCAGATTGGGATCGATCCGAACGGCACGCCGGTGAAGGTGAAGACCAGCGCCATCAACCGCTCGGGCAGGCTGCGCTGAGGCCCGGCCAAACGGCTGAGTTCATCTTCTCCGCCGGGAAAATCGCTCCTCCGGAGCCTGCGCATGCGGGCAGATGCCAGAACGGGCAGCAATCTCTTTGGCTGATCGCTCTCGAAACTTGAGAACATAAGGATCGTGACACGACAGCTCAAGATTTTCCCTTCTGAAGTCGATAGGATTGCCGTCGACGGACAACTGCTTGGGATCCGGCGGACCGCCGGCCGCGATGGATCCAAGGCGGGCGCTCGCACGGATGAACACCGGCCATCTCTCTCCCCTCCTTATTTCGGGAGGAGAGGAAACGTTCGTAATATCAACAGCTTCCTGGGTAGTAACCTACGAGACTGAGTCACGCGGCCGGGTCGTGAC
>JAKAQS010000191.1 GCA_021819585.1 Acidobacteriota bacterium | reverse complement strand
GAGAGTTCCGGAGAAAGACCCACTTCAGGAAGGTATCCGTTCTGCCGATAGCTGAATCATGACATTTGATCTCGTGCTGCTCGCTTCCGTTGTTCGAGCAGACGCTGGGGAGGCCTCGATCCGACTTCTCGTGACACCTCCGGACCATGGATTGCGGGAGTCTTGAAATGACAGTGGTTTCGACTCGCTATATAAGTGCAAATTCGCAAGTAGGGGCATTGACGGGCCAAATCGGCTCACCTGACCTTGCTCGGGCCCTTGACGATCTTCTGCTTCTGACCGGCGGGCCGGAGGATCTGCGCTGCCTGCTTTACGTTACGGAGGCTCTGCAACGCGGTTTTGATGGAAGAGTTTGCTGGACTCGGGTCAAGCCTTTCTCGGCGTACCAATTCCTTGCCGAACAGGTGAACGCGAAAGCATCCATGCTTGTAGGGAAATATCCCCATCTAAAGCCACCGCCGAAGGTACAGCACCGCGCGGATGGAACAACAACATGGCTCAACCCGATGTATGGATATATCGAAAAGCACCCACTGTGGGCAATGCTTTGTGCCGCGAGTGAAGATGAGGACCTGAGAACCAACTACGCGCTTCTCCAGATGCATATCCTTTATGCACGGCTGCGTGAAGCCTTCCATAAGGCAGGTGAACGGGAGCAAACGCTGGCCGTTATATTGAGCGCGACCGAGAACGATAGGGAGATGCGAATTCCCATTGAACTTGGGAAAGCGGTTCGCCGTCTATCGACCTTCGCTGGTCTGCTCAAAGCGCTTGATTCATGCCTGAGTCCACCTTTGTTTCGGAAGCACCTTGAGAGCTGGACAGACAGCGTCGACAGCGAGGCCGGCTCCATATTCACCGAGATCTTCAATCATGTTGTGGTAGAACGTGGTGCCCGACACGGTGGGCAGGGCAGCAAAGGCAGCAAAGGATTCAGGAAGGTTTGCCGAAAGAGCCATCCCGAGCACATTGAGCATGGCGCTGATCGGATCCGGTTCGCCATCGAGGATCATGATGAAGATGGATTAGACAGCGGAGCTACCTACCGGTTAAGCACGCCCACCGACGCCGACGACCCGAACACGGACAATGAGACCCGGAATAAGGAGCAGCACAAATTTACATCGCCGCTTGACGCCGCCAGGAAACTCGGTCTCCACCCCGCCGAGCTCGGATCACTCTCGGGAATCCATGCCAACGTCCCGGGGGCGAAGAATACGGGGGATGCGAAGCAAATTGCGCGGGCTCGCTGGAGAAGCAGAGAGATCAACAGAAGCCTTATGCCCTGGAGTTCGGACCACCTCTCCTTGAGGGAATTCCATAGAGCGATCCTGCCGACCCTTGAAACAGCCTTGACCTCCCCCGAGATGCAGCTAAGCGATTTGAAGTCGGCTGTGCTGGTGGCCCTGTCGATTGACTCCGGCCGCAAAATGGAAGACGTAATCGAGCTGGCGGTTGAGCCAAAGGTCCAGATGGCGTCCTTCAGCTATCAGCCACCCAGTAAGGGTCGGGGAGATTGCGGCATCTGGAAGTGGGATGCGATCGCTCCCGAATATGAGTCCATTTTTGAAGTGCCGCAAGGTATGCAAATGGCTCTCGCCCCGTTTCTGCGCTATCCCGCCTCCAGGCTGGTGACGGAACTCGTCGATAAATACCGCCGTATGGCCACGGTCCGGACCGTGCTGTTCAGATCCGAGAACGATGATGTTGCCGAAGCCCTCCGATGGATCAAGCGGCGAAGCGGCTGCGAGAACGTCACCCCGGGCCGGCTTGCCGGGCTCAGGTGGCAGGCACTTCATCAGGTCACTGGGGGCGAGTTGGCCAGTTCATGCCTCATCCTCGGGCAGCGAGCGCATCTGGCATCTGTCGAAATGCACTACGCTGTCCTCGAAGTGACGGAAGCGCGTGCGCAATTCGACCAGAGTTCAGAGATTCTGTGGGGTGAGCCTCCGACGGCATTCGACTTGCCTGATTCGGCTGATTCGGCGGTAGTGGGGGCACGAGCGGTTCCACGGGTCTCACTGGTAAAGGAGAAAGTGAGCCGCCTGAAGGCGGCAAGCAAGCAGTTTTTTGCGATCTCTCCACACGCCTTCGAGCCCCAGCATCATGGCGAACTCCTCAATGCCGCTGTGCTCTATACCGTCTGGCACCAGTTCTTCAGCTTCGCAACGCGGTCGATTCAAAATGCGTACCAGGAGAGTTCACGCTTCGCCCGACACCATCAGGTCGCCATCCTGAGCGACAAGGACTTTGAGGATCACCACAAAACGCGTCTGATCCTGGCCAATAAACGTCTGCTCGATCACATGAAGGCGATCGAACAACGGCTCGATGCGATACGCAAACACCTGAAGAGCCATCGGTTTCCGAAGAACTCGCCGCTCTTTTTTCTGGACGATGGCAAGCGAGCCCTCCGTATCACGCCAAAGACAGTAGAGGACCAGCTGGGAGACGACTTTCCCTTCGAAGTCAACGCACCGCGCAAGTTGATGCGGTTCCTGGTGCGCAAGGCTGGGTTGTCGCACGAGGATGCAGAGGTCTATATGGGTCACTGGTGGGAGGCCCGGGAGCCGTGGTCGCCCTTTTCCAGTTTCGACTGGCCGGGTTACTTGGCGCGCATCAACGCCGTCGTTCCCGCCATCCTTGATAGTTTGGGGTTCACCTGGATCCCAGGGGAGGAACCTCGGTGATCCCTCACCAAGAGCGCATCGAGCAAATTCTCGCGTCAAGCGATCTACCTGCGGCGGTCCGTCTTTTGAGGAAGAAACAGCCGGAGCTGAAGCATCACGAGATCGAGCAACTGGAGGATCTCGTCCTGATCTCCGAGTCGGGGCCGGCCCGGTTGGATCGGCTCATGGACGCGCTGCACCAGAGAATCGGCGACACCTACGAGGTGCTCCACGGCAAGCTGGCGACACGCGTTGCCTTTCAGCCTCCTCAGTACGACAATATTCTCGCCGGCGGATTCGAGGGTCCCGAACAGGTATGGCGACAGGCGAAAAAATGGCTTGATGCGCATGCTGAGGGCGATCCGGCGAGCGAGCCTGCCCGTCTGCTCGGGCAACTCGCGGTCAGGTTGATCGTCGACTTCCAGATCCTCGATGCGGATGCAGTTCCCGCCCTGGTCCGTTCGCTCCGCCAACGCAGGCGCATCGTACTCGATCAGTGGTCTGGCGCAATTCCCATCGAGATCGTGAACAAGACTGCTACGAATCGCATTGAACGCCTGTTGCATCCGAAGGGCGCATCACTGAACGTCATGCGATCCCTCATGGAGGATCAGGGCGCACAGCAGTACCTCGCGACACTTTTCGCGGAATGCGCAAAGGATAGCGGTGCGGCGGTTCGCGCGATCGAAGCCATCAAAGTCACATCGGGCGGGAACAGGCTGAAGATCAAGATCAAGCCGCTGATCGAAGCGGCGTGCCAGATGGCGATTCTGAGGATGCGCACCTCCGTGCTAGGGGTCAGAACCGGCGCGGTTCGGTCCCACGCACTTAATCTCGCCACGATGCAGCGAATCAGCAGATCCTCGCCTCCGGTGCTGCCGTTCTCGGCGCCAGCGGACGAGAAGGGCAAGGAGGATCTCCCCGGTGATGCCGAGGAGATCCTTGAAGAAGACGTTCGAGCATGGCCCTGGATGCAGGATCTGCGCAAACTGGTCAGAGCGGATGCTCATGACAAGCCGGGCCTTCAACGGTTGGCGCAGAGTGGCGGGTTCTGCGGAAAGACTCTGGCCGGCTATGCTCTATTTCTGATTGGAAGGAAGTCGTTTGAAACCTCGACGGTCCACAAATACGTGTTCCTTATAGCGAACCGCCTGATGTTGAAGTTCGCTGCCTGGGACGAGGAGCGTGCAGGCGATAAATGGCAGAGCCTGCTCGCCGATCAAATCGCCTGGGAGGAACTCATCGAGCAGGTACTTGATGACGATGCGTACTACCATCGCCGGCAGTATTCGCAGCGTACCCTGGCCGACAAAGGATTGGATCTTCCCTCTCCGCCCATCGCCAAAGAAGCTGCGGACGGCACATCGGACGCGGAGGTTCCTGCCGAGTCGTCCGGATCTGCGCCTGGCAATGTGCCCGGTTGGAATACTGCGTCTCCCGAGCTCCCAAAGTCGGACCCAGATCGCGACGCGGCAGGTTACTCGCGCGCCCTGCTGAAGGCTCTCGGCAACTTCATCACCTACCTGAATCGCGGCAAGCAGGCTTCAGAAGAATTGACGACGAAGCTTCCGCCGGCAGGCCTGATCCGAGTTGACGCCTCCATGATCACGGTCGACGAGTTCCGGCAGGCGCTCGAATGGTTTGATAGCCCGAACGTCAATCAATCCCAGGTTCACCTCAGGAAGACGGCGCGTGTGGCTTTGATCCTGGCCTTCCGCTGTGGACTGCGACGCGCCGAAATTGCCTATCTGCGGGTCTCGGATCTGGATCGTCCCCTGCCGAATGAAGACCTCATGACGACCGACCTTCGCCTGCGCGTCCGGCCATGGCTCTTGCGCAAGCTCAAGACCGCCAACGCGCTTCGCGATCTGCCTCTGGGGGTGCTGATGCCCGTTGAGGAATTGCGGGAAGTACTCGACTGGGTCCAGGAGGTTCGCACGCAAGGCGGCGACGGCGCCCTGCTCTTCCACATGGTGGGTGCGAAGAAGAAGGCAGACTACCAAAAGCCAATGAGTTTCGACGCAGTGGTCGATGCACTGACGGATGCCTTCACGAAGAAGGTGAAGGGCCGTCCGCCCATCATACCCGACTGGCACCTGCATCAGTGCCGTCACGCCTTTGCAAACCTCATGCTACTTCGGCTATGGCCAGAGTTGCATCTGGTGGCAAAGCAGGTGTTCCGCCACCACCCGCTGACGCTTGCGTGGATTGCGGACCCGGAAGCGTTCCGCCTGGATCTGTTCAAGGTGGCGGGGATCCGCGGCAGCGATCTGCAGGCGATTGCGCTGCTGATGGGCCATGGCGCGTCGGCGACGACCTGTGAACACTACCTGCATATCTTGGACTGGTACACCCCAGTTGCGGCCGGAGAACTGAATGTTTCCTGACCCCGGAATGACCCAGCGGTCGTTGAACAATTCGCCGGCGTGTTTGGTCAGGACCCCGCCGCGCCAGACCGTTCCCGGGCAAGTTGACTGCGCAAGGAACGGTTGTCAATCGCCATCGTCGGTTGGCCGGTCACCTCCATGGCGGCGAGCAGACTGATGCCCTGCTGGCCTGCTTCGCTCACATGGCCTACGCGTAAAAAGGACTTGCGACTATCCCAGCGGATTTCGTCCCTGAACGGCTGTAGAAACGGTTAAGAGGGGAGCGAAAGCGAACCACCGGTCGGATTCCTTTGGATGTTGCTGAGAAACGACGCTTCCAAGGAGGACAGACGAAATGGCCCGCAAGAGAGAGTATTGAGATTTTGTCAGGATGGCACGTCGGTCAATCCTGCTCCAGGTGTTCCTGCGGACAGTTCTCGGCGTGAGCCCTGTAGCAGAGGATCCTCATGGACGGTAGCAACAATATGAATTCGAGAAGAATTTCGGCGAAGGAAGGACGTCCCAGCAACCTAGCGCTCTATCGGGAATACTGGTCTCCAGCGGAAAGCATCACTCCGCTGAATGGTGCCGTAATGAACTGCGCCGAATGGTTCCAGTTGTATGGCGGCTACATCTTCCGGACGTTCAGCACCGGTGAAGCGACTGACTCCTTCGAAATTCCAGAGACGATGTGCGCCTACATCCGGAGTCGTCTGGAAAGGATCACGACCGAATCTGCGGAACGAGAGCAACCAGCCGGCTCTGAACAGCCTCGATGCGCGTTGATGAACAAATCGGGCAATCCATCCGATGCCCAGTTAGCCCGCTGGTTCGTACCACCCCTCAACCCGAGCTTAACTACTGCCCTTCCACCGCTTCACCTCTCGAAGAAAGCATGGGAAAGATCTGTATCGCTCGCGCGGAAACTGATGACTGTGGCCCGACGCCAGCCATATCTGGTGCGTAGCGCTGTGTCGGGGTACTGCTACGCCGCGACAACTCATCGCTACGTAATCATCAGCGATGCACATGATGCCGAATACGGCAAGATGCTCTTCAAGTTGGTAGACGAACTTGACCTCGACGGTCCGACTCTTCGCTATGTGGGATTCCGGGCAGGGGCCCGCCAGAACGCTGTGCAGGCCCTGGCCAGGTCATTCGGCCTGCCTTCTGCGCCCGGTGACTATGAGACTGCCAACAACCTCGAAAGCCTTGCCCGCCTGAACCACCTCGGCATCCGGATTTGCTGGGGTGACTCGCACCGTTCCAGCTCAGAATGGCATCAGGTCGCCGTTCTAGCTGCGGTCACGGAGTTATGGCGCTGTGTCACCAGTACGAAAAGGTTCCATTCTGCACTGTAACCGCAGTCGACCAGATTCTGGTTGTCTGCAAGGAAACCCTCTCAAGGGAGGCGGAAAACTGCATTTGTGGCCGCAGTGAAAGCCTTAATGAGAGACAGGATGCAAATTGCAAACCAAACTCAACTTGTGTCTTCGACTGCGCTTGAGTGCTCGACAGTGCAACTCGGTGCAGCAAGCTTCGACTGGAGTTTGGTGGACTTTCAAGAGGTTAGAATCCAGGCCTCACCTCTTTGTGGAGAATCCCCTCGGCGCGGCGCTGCTGGTCCCAGCCAACCGCGCCGGGAGCGGTAGTGCGACGGGCGACGGGGGCCAGCCGCTGGGGTGGGGCTCAAGGGCCAGCCGCCGGGAGGGTCAACGGGCGGACTCATCCGTCTCAAATCCGCTACCGGGCTGGAATTTTAGCGTTCGCCCATTCTCGGTCACCGTGCGAACAACGTGGTCCGGAACGTCCGCGGCCAATTCAGCCTCGATCTCAAGGGTGACGGAGACGCTCGCGCCGACCAGCCCCACAAGATGACTCAGGACCTCATCCGCGACTCTTCCCGCGTCTCGCCCAACCCGAGCAGAGTCCAGGCGGACTGTACCGTGGTAGCGCCTGGGACGCCTTTGCTGAGCTTCAGCGGCTGGGGGCGCGGCGCCCTCCGTGGGCTCGTCGCGGGTCTCGCTGGCGCCAGCTTTGTCAGACGAAACAGCAACCTCTGGCTTCGTCTCCTTATCGATCTGAGCGCGTGCGCTCTCTGGCCTGACCAGCAAGCCGCCATCATCCTGGGTGATTGGAATGATGGCTCCTTGCCGCAGACCGCGATATCGGCCAGCTTCCTCATCAAAGGAGTCTGCATACGCGAACGAATCCCTTTCCCACGTCAGCAAGCCCAAGCCGGATTGGATGGCCTTTAGCAGCACAGAACTATCCCGAAGGCGCGGCAAATACAGGTAGCGAGCAAAGTCCTCGATAAGCTGCCGAATCGCCACATGGTCACCGCCGCGCCATAGAGGTACTCGGTCCAGCTCCATCCGCAACCGCGTCGGAGCGAGGCTCAACACCAGCAGCTCATCATTGCGGAGCTTCTTGCCGGCTCGCTCCGCGAGACCATCAGAACCGCTCAACTTCAGCACCTGAAACGACAAGATCG
>JAKAQS010000190.1 GCA_021819585.1 Acidobacteriota bacterium | reverse complement strand
CGATCCGCCAGACATGAATTCGACGGTGTTGTTGCTGCTGTCGTACGAAGCGTTATATTGCCCGATGCTGATACTACCGGGACCGATATCGTCTGCATAGGCCAGCGAGGTCGAGACTGCAACCGACGCTGCCAATACCAATAACTTCGAAAGAGTTCTCATCGATTTCCTCCTGATTCGTTCCGCTTTCGCGGGTCGTGCTTGTTGCGTTGCGGCATGCTTTTCAAAGAACGCTCTGCTTCGGAGTGCGCATGCGTATGGCCCGTGCAGCCCGACAGTTGAGAACGTCGTTGTGACCTTACAATATGCACCTGAAGCGCCAAACTTTAGTATCTTTAAATCAATAACTTACTTGGTGGGTAAGTCGCGAACTCTGCAATTCTTTGCATATGGTTGCCCTTGAGTCTTCCCTCGGAAGGTTCGCTCGAACGGATTCATCTTTTTTTAATCCAAGAAATCTGCGTATCTCCAAGACGGGATTGGACCTTCTGGGGGCCGGCCCGCAGAAGGCGCAGACAGGCAGGGAAGGGATTTCCCGCAGCGATCTCTCCATCGGAGCGACCCCGAGAGTGGAAGCTGGAATGGGCTGGCATCATTCGGGATCTGGACAGCCTGATTGAAATGGAAGTCGCAATCAGCGGCAACAGCCATGTCTTTCGCGGCCAGACTGGCGGCGTGGCCGGCAAAGGATTCCAAGCCAGTGGCGTTGCCCTGCCACCCACGCAGCGAACATGCTGAATCTATCTTCAATGCGGCGCAGATGGAGAGAATGCGTGTCACTACACCATTTTCAAAACTGCAACATACTGATAATCAATCACTTCCAAAAATATGGTGTAGAAGATGAGCATAGAGCAAAGCGGCGCCCGCGCTCACCGCGCAACGGCTCGCATCGAGCGTCATCTCACGGCGCAGGCGTAGGGAAAAGATGCACGCCCGTGATATCGGCAAGATCGTGCAGCGATTAGCGTGTGCCCAGCGCCTTGATCCGCGCCCCGCTCTTCACCAACGCCTGAACCTTCTCCACGCCGGCCAGCTCCGGCATCTCAGCGGCCCGGAAGGCGAGGTTCCCTGCCCGGTTCCGGCACGCCGCCGCGGATCCCGAAACGCCTTCCCTTTGGATCATCTCCAGCGGATTGGACTCTCTCCCTTGCCCATCGGTCCTCAGCATGGATGGATGCGAATTTTCTTCCTCAGGACGCCGCAGGGCTCCATCGCCGCTCGTCCGTCACCTTCCATAGAGCGTCTTCGCCAGGCGAATGCCCTGCGGGCTGGTCCACAGCTATGCGTGCAGCACGAACCGCAGCCGCATGTTCTCCTGGTACCACATTACGTAATTGGTGCCCCACGCGTTGTTCAACAAGCAGGAGTGCAACCCTCCGGAGAGATCCGGCTGCGCCAGCGAAAAGTTGAGCGGAGATCGCCCACTCACGGCTACCACCGGCGCGTCGATCGTCTCCACAAAGAAGGATCCCTCCGGTCCCTCAAAGCCGAATCCTTTGGAGACGGCATGCATGTGCCTGCCGCCTCCCTCCAGAACATCCCATGGGGAGATCCGGTCGCCAACCTTATCCAAGTACCAACCACGCTGGCTGGAAACGGCAGGGTGAAACGTCAACCAAAGCGCCTCGGGCAGCCGCGTTGCCGGCTTATCGAACCAGTAGAAGGAAGCCTCGATCACCGGCTCCTGCTTGGGCATCACCAGTTCCAGATACATCCTGCCTGGGAACGCCACCCGTCCAGACTGAACCGCCTCGGCGTCTTGCATGACGAGCCGCGCCAGCACCCGAAGCCCTCGCGCTTCCTCCTGCCAGTGGATATCCGCCGTTGCCGGAGACCACTCCTGGTGCTGTGCTCCGAAGTTCTGGATATTCGGCTTGCCGAAGTCTTTCCTCGCCCAATCGGCATCCTGGATCAGATATCTCTTTCTATAGTCCGTGTAGTCCTGCTGCGAGAGCGTCTGATACGTGAACAGCCCAATGGGATGATCCGCGGATGCCCACTCGCAGCCAGTCTGCTTGTTCCGCAGTCCGATGATGGCTCCCGTCTTCGCGTCCAGCTTCAAGACAAAGTGTTCGCCTTCGAGATTCTCTCCCGGTTCCAGCCGCTTCGGCTGCCTTAAGGCTGGCTCCTGCGCAGCCAACCCGCTCACTTCAGCCTCTGCTTCCTGGCGCAGCTCCGCCGGCAGTGTGGCGATGCCGTCCAACAGATCCTTACGCTTCTCCTCCCAGCTAAACTCAACCACCTCGTAGTTCTTCGTGTGCAGCACAGAGGCCAGTTGCGCCGGCGTATAGTGCTCATAATCCAGCCATACCTTGACGTCGACGCCCCAGGTATGTTCCGGCTCCAGCAGCAGGCGCCGCAGCATCGCCACATCGGTCACGCCTCCCACTTCCAACCTGCCCTGGTCGATCCATTCCTGCCGCAGCCGTGAAACCGCTCGATACCGCGCCAGCTTCAGGGGATCGCTGGCCACGCCATAGATCCATGTGTCGCCCATCTCCTGCCTTATCACAGGAAAGCCCTTGCTGTACGGCGCCACCGCATTGGCAATCTCCGTCAAATTGGCCGGGATCACCTCCGCGTTGGGATACTGCTGTTTCAGTTCATGATAGATAGCGGCGACCTCCTTCGGCGTATGCGGGCCGCTGTTGTCACCCCTCACCACAATGGCGATGGCCAGGTCTGAACCCGGCGCCCGCGCCACAGCGCCATAGTTGTGGTGGTACATCATGGCCAGTCTAGAGCCCGCTGCGTTCTCCCAGGCAAAGAACATCGGCGTCGCGGCCGGCATGCTGGCGCCGTTCACTCCAATGTCCAGAAACGTCACTCCGTGCTGCGCCAGTGGCGCGATCAATCCTCGCGTATGCCCGGGTACGTCGGTCATCTTGGCTCCGGTGGTGGTTCGTCCAAAGCGCCGGTCCAGCGACCTGGCCAGGCCGATGCTCCCGGAGATCTGGGATGCGTCCATGAGCTCCGTCTGCCAGTTGAACGGCAGCGCGTGCCAGGCGATGTCGCCCCGCTCGATCGCCGCATCCATGGACTTCCGTTCGGCCGGGCCAGCCTGCTCCAGGTACTCATACAGCAGCCAGGATCCGGTGGTCCATACGTACCCGCACGGCCCCGTACGCCGCATCTCTTCGGCCACGGCAATCGCCTTCGGAAAATAATCCTGAAAGTACAGGTTGACGATCGCACGCTGCGTATTCAGAAATCCGGCATCGAAGTGGCACTTGAACATCGCCAGCACCCGCTTCACCCGCGGGTCCGGTTTCACCGGCGGATTCTGGATCGCCGGGGACGCCGTCCATGCCAGAGTCCTGGTCGTCGCGGCGGACCCACAGGCCGCGACAGCACACTGAAGAAAGCCTCGTCGATTCATCTCTCTCCTATTCATCCTGGATATCGCTGACCCTAAATACTGCAAGCCGCATCCGGCTCCGCTCAACCGCAACATCATCCGCCAGAAATGCTACAACATTCAAGGACAACCTCCGCAGTCTTCCGATGACCTTCGAATCCGCCGGATGATCGATCGCCTGGTCCGTACGGGGTTCACAACGCCGGGCGACCGCAACCACGGACGCAACTGGCGCCGCAACCAGTGAATGACCAGCACGTGCCACGGGACTATGGAATCTCCGCGGATCGGCTTTGGTTTACGTAGGCGATCGAATGCCCCATATAGGGTAGCCCCAGGCTCACTCTCTGGCCTTTCAGGGGCGACCACGGCTCCAAAAAATACCCATGGCGGTCAAAGCCGATTCCAAAGTGGCCGGATCCGCAGCGCGCAACACCACCCTGTCAATCCGCCGCATCCCTCCGAAGTGAATCCACACCCACTGCGGCAGGTGTTGAAAGCGATTGCTCCGCCATTGGCACGGCCCTATGGCATCGTGGGCATCGGTTCCTTCGTTCACCGGACAGGGAATCTGCTCGTCGGCCTTCTTACTGCGAAACAGAAACGAACTGTACTCAACCCGGACCCCCGGCTCGCTCGCTGCGGCTACATCCCGCTCCTCTCGCCCGGTCTGGCTTCTCGCGACCTGACCGAAGGCAAGCAACACGCAACCGAGGGTGGCAAATCTGCGCCCTCGCTGTGCTCGCCCGGCTGCATCCCACAGGCGCCGTCCACCCGCGGACCTTTGATCGGCCTGCTTCTTCTCTCCTGAGAGAACGCTCGTCTCATTGGCGGCCGGGGGTGAATCATTCAAGCGCTCTTCGGCAGGCTCAGGCATGGGAGAAAGTCCCCGCCAAAACCGCAACATCGAACGGGCCAAGAGACGCCTCCGTCACCCCGGTCTTTCCAGAGAGACAGTCCTCCATCGGGTGGGGAAGATGGATCGGACCCTGCGCATCTCCCGTGAGGTTCAGCAGGAAGTAATAGACGTTCTCTTTATCCTGCCGGCTCGTCACCTCCACCCCGTACGGGGCCTCGATCAGAGGCTTGGAATCGCAGGCGCCGCCCACCTGCCGAGCCAGACTCTCGTAAAACACCTCATCCGCGCTATCCGTGCCCACATAGAACACCCAGCCTTTTCCATGGCGGTTGCGCGTGATTGCAGGCCGGCCGTTCATCCGGCCTCCACCATGCACGGTGGCCAGAGCCTCCGCGCCATCCAGCACCAGGGACTCCACGATGGTGCGCGGGTGAAACCCCTTCTCGTCACCGGCAAAGACGATCTCAATCTTGTCCTGATCTTCGAACGATCCGTTCTGCGCGTTGTACTCGGTGAGCTGCAGCATCGCCACGGAATGCACGCCCGCCATCTCGCTGAACGGCCCGGGCGCGAGCATGCGCCTCATGCTGCAATCCATGTTTTGCGTCGCGGCGCGGTCATTGAGGACCAACGTGCCGCCTCCGGCCACAAAATCCCGCAGCCGCTCCACGGTCGCATCGTCTATGAGCCGCAGATTCGGCGCCAGGATCAACCGGTACGACGCAAAGTCGCTCTCCAGCGGGATCACATCGATGTTGCGGCCCAGCACCTTGAACCCGCTGTAATAGCGCGGCGCCTCGTCGTCATAGCGGGTTCCCTTGTCGCCGATCGCCCCGAACCCCTGCGCCCACTGATTGGTAAAGTCGAAGAGAATCGCAACGTCGGGCGGCGTAGCCGCCCCAGACAGCCGCGGGCCAAGACGAGCGAGCTCGCGGCAAATCTGTTCGAGCTTTTCCTTGCCTGGATTCACTTCGCCATCGAAACCTTTGATGAACGACGGACGGTACTGTTCATTGCCCGCCAGTGGCCTCCGCCATTCAAAGTAAAAGTGGCCCAGCGCACCGTGGGCTACGTCCATGAACGCCTGCAGGCGCAGACCCTCCGGATCCGCGTTCGGCGGTACATAAGCGTTCTGCTCCGAGCACAGGAAGCGCTGATGCGGCCCCGCACACCGAGAGAAGTCGCTCAGGAAGGCGGAGGTGTACTGACGGTGGAAGCCGCTCAATCCTGGAGCGCTGACATAGTTGTCCCAGCCTGTGGCGTCCAGAAACTCCTTGGCCGCGGTGTACACATTCACAGACCAGGTGGGAGCCGGCCAGTTGGTGAAGATGAACTGATTCCGGATCTTCGGCCGCAGGATCCGCGTCTGCAGCCGCAGGTGGCGCAGGAACGAATCCGAGTAAAACTCGCGGTAGGCCAGGCTGATGGCCGGCTGCCAGCCGCCCTCCGCGGAGTTGGTAGGAAAATAAATCTGAGACCAGTCGCTGTACTGGTTCCCCCAGAATGCGCCGTTCCAGGCACGGTTCAGGTTCGCGATGGTTCCATAACGATTCTCCAGCCACACTCGAAATGCGCTCTCCGAGTCCGGATCGAACATCTCGAACGGATAGCCCGGTTCATTATCGAGCTGCCAGCCGATCACCCCCGGATTGTCGCCATAGTGCTCGGCCAGTGCGGCAACGATGCGAGCGCAGGCCTCTTCATAGTTGGCGCTGTTCGGGCAATACCCCTTGCGTCCGCCATAGGTGTATGGGCCCTGGAGGTTTCCGGTAAGCACATCAGGATGAAGCTGGTACAGCCACGGCGGAATCGACCCCGTCGGCGTACCCAACACCACCCCGATGCCGTGGCGTCGGGCGATGTCGATCGCCTCGTCCATCCAGGAGAAATCGAACTTGCCGGGCGTCGGCTCATAGACGCCCCAGGCGAACTCGCCCATGCGCACCGCGTTGATGCCCATGGCCTGCATTTCGGAGAAATCGGTCTCCCACTCAGCCTTCCGCCACCACTCAGGATAGTAAGCCGTGCCCACCAGGTATCGGCTCCACCGCTCCCCGCCGCGAACCTCCGCGGCGGATGTCCGGTTCTGCTCCTGGTGCTCCGATGCCAATGCCGCGGGTGCGAGCAAAGCTGCAATGCCCGTCATTCCCGCCAGTTGATTGAAGGTTCTTCTGTTCACGAGTCAACTCCCTTGGGTTCGCCGATGGATCCTGCTTTCAGGACCATCCTACTTTAGGTGATCGGTCACTCGTTCGTAAAGACCGATCTTCCGCCGTTCCGCTGTGCCCATCTCGGCCTCACTTCCTTGACACGGATCTCCGCTCGCGGCTCCATGCAAGCCGCCCGGCCAGGCCCATGCCCGACAAAAACAGCTCTCCTCCAACGGAGACGCGGGACGAAACGGCCGCGGATGCAATCACCACCTCGCCCCGCGCCGACGATACTTCTCCACCGCACTCCCACCCCGGCGCATCGGCCACAGGCAACCTTCGAAGTGGATTCCGATTGACACTTGCAGCCGAAACCCGTTACCATTCCTACGAGATACCGGTATCTAAACGCATTGCACCGCGCGATCCGGCTCGTAACCCGCCACAGACTTCCAACCATTATTGAGGAGATCATGGACCGTAGAACGTTTAATAAGCTTGCTGGGTTTACCGCGTTGGCTGCTCTGGCTGAAGGAGCGGACTCCAGCGTCGCACAGGACGCCGCCGCCAGCGGCGAACTCGTCCTTGAGGACGCTGAGCTGATCCTCGCCTTCGACCCTCGCTCCGGCGCCCTCACCCGCATGCAGCGCAAGTCCACTCTGTGGTCCATCGAGCGGCGCCCCGCCCTTGGCGCCTCCTTTCGCATGATGGTTCCCACGCCGGACCGCGAGGACAACTTTGTCCTGGGCCACAAACAGCGCGCTCACAGCGTGGCGAAGGTCGCCCCGAACCAGGTTCGGATCCAATGGAAAGATCTGGTGAGCGAGCACGCGGGGGTGCTGCCCATCACCTTCACCGCGACCGTGACCCTGCAAAACGGCGAACTCACATTCGCCGGCGAGCTTGACAATCAATCCGAGCTGAGTGTGGATACCATCGAGTATCCGTTCTTTGGAGATCTCACCCCTCCCACTCCCGACACGCCGATGACGGCGAACCACATGTTTGTCGGAGCTTTGCAGAGCCAGGAGATCTATCCAACCTTCGCCAACAGCCTAGGCTACTGGGGGGATCGGTATCCAACCAAGATCATCAACGCCGGCGCGTTTCAAAGCCAGTTTTGCCTGATTCAATCGACGGAGCAGGGCATCTATGTGGTCATGAAAG
>JAKAQS010000189.1 GCA_021819585.1 Acidobacteriota bacterium | reverse complement strand
CCATTCTCTTCAGTGTCGCATCGCCGTCCGATTATGACCAAGCCTTGCGGACCGGCCCGGACAGATCCTCCGCGACCGGGCGTCCGGGGCTTCGACCTGAACCCCGGAAGCTTGATACGAGACGCGCCGAAGCAGCGAGCCGAGCACGGTCGATGGTGAAACGGCAAACAGGGGTTCGCAAGGGATTGAGCGGTCTCGGTGGAAGCCTGGAGTTCAACAACCTCCAGGAAGAGCCGGTTTCCCCGAGCTTTCTTGCCTGACGAGCGTTCCGCCATCTCCCTGCCGGGACAGATCCGCCTCTCGGCATCGAGGCAGGGCCTACCGCTTGTGACGCGCCTCCGTTATCCTTGCAATCACCACGCCATGTTGGATGCCTCCCACATCGCCGCGCTGCAAGACCAGTTCACAGCCCACGGTCACGACCCTTCTCTGCCCGCCGCTTCGGCTTCCAGCAGCTTTGACCAGCTTGTTCTGGACCAGCACCAAGCCAACTTTGACCTGTGGCACTGTGAAGATCAAGCCCGCGATCCCCTCGCCTCCGACCATAGCATCGTCCTGGTCAAACATCGGATCGATCGCCTCAACCAGAACCGGAACGATTTGGCCGAGCAGATCGATATGGCTCTGCTGGCCCTGGCGGACCAGAACGGCGCCGCGCCGCTCCACTCCGAGTCCCCCGGACTGATCATCGACCGGCTCTCCATCCTGGCGCTCAAGATCTACCACACCCGCGAGCAGTTGGACCGCTCCACCCCGGAACACCGGATGCGCAACCAATCCCGGCTGGTGGTGTTAAATGAACAGCGAACCGATCTCGCAGCCTGCCTGGACAATCTATGGGCGGATGTACTCTCCGGCCGCCGCCGATTCAAGCTATACCGTCAACTGAAGATGTACAACGACCCAACCCTCAACCCAGTGCTCTATACCCGCTCCCCGAACTGACCTGTTCCCGTCCAATCCCTTATCCGTTACACTCTGATTTGACCACCGTCATCCAACCCTCGTATAAAGCCATTGCATACTGAATCCATCGATCCCTCAGATCACTGTTTCCCCGAGAACAACATGGCAACCAAGCAGGCATCTTCAACCTCAGACACCAGCGCCGCGAACTCCCCTAAAGCTTCGCGGGGCTCGCGAACCCTGGCCGGCAATGCGCAGCGCACTGTTGATCCCGCCCGCAAATCCACTCTCGCTCTTTACGAGAGCGCGCTCAAGCTGATGCAGACCGGAAAGTATGAGAAGGCTCACGACGCCTTCAGCCGGATGCTGGACTCGGCGCCGCAGGATCTGGCCGACCGCATTCGCATGTACATCTCCGCCTGCGTTACCCAGATCGAAAAGAGCTCCACCAACTTCCAGAATCAAGAAGAGCGTTACGACTATGCCGTCTCTCTGCTGAACCAGGGCAACTATGAGGATGCCCGGGAACACCTCCAGCAGATCCTCCTCGAGGAGCAGTCGGCCGACTATGCCTTCTACGGTCTGGCGCTTTTGGCCAGCCTCACCGGCGATGCCGACTCCTGCATTGAGCACCTCGCCGAAGCGATTCGGCTCAATGGACAGAACCGTCTTCAGGCGCGTCTGGATTCGGACTTCGACGGCGTCGCCGACGACCCTCGATTCACCGAACTGCTCTATCCAGAGGTCTGACACCGCTCCCGCGCCAACCGCTCCGCGCGCCAACCATGGCGAGAGTCTCCGGGTCCAGTTCGGCGCGGAGATTCCAAGGCGCGGAGACCACCGATCGAACCTTCGGGGAGTCGCCTCCCCGGCCCAGGCGTCATTTCAGATCTCGCTCTTTTGACTGCACTTACTGCATCTGGTTCTCAACCACAAAATTGCGGATAACACCTTGTCTCTCTTCTGCGTCCGAATACACTGTTAGCGAATGCGCAAATCTCGTCAGCTTCGAGTAGTGGCCATCGGCGGCGGAACAGGCTTGTCCACGCTCCTGCGTGGACTCAAGTTCTACGTGGCGCCGGCTCCCGGCGGCACGCCGCAGCTTGCCTATGCCGCGCCAGAGACCAAGCCGCCTCTCATCGATGAATTGGCCGCCATCGTCACCGTCACCGACGATGGCGGATCCTCCGGGCGCCTGCGCGAAGATCTCAACATGCTTCCTCCCGGCGACATTCGCAACTGTCTGGTCGCGCTCTCTCCGGACGAGGCGTTGATCTCTCGGCTCTTCCAATACCGATTTACCGGTGGCGACCTGCAGGGACACAGCTTCGGCAACCTTTTCCTCGCCGCTCTCACCGGCATCACCGGCGACTTCGGCCAAGCTGTCCAGACCAGTTCGCAGATTCTGGCCAGCCGGGGCCGCATCTACCCCTGCACCATGGCCAACGCGACCATCTCCGCGCGGATGGATGACGGCTCCATCGTCCATGGCGAGACCAACATTACCGCCTCCCAGCGCTCCATTACGGAACTCATGCTCACGCCCACGGATGCTCAAGCTCTCCCGGAGGCGCTGGACGCCATCGCCTCCGCCGACCTGATCACCATCGGCCCCGGCTCGCTCTACACCTCCCTGATCACCAACCTGCTGGTCCGCGATGTCCCGCAGGCCATCGCCCGCAGCAGCGCCACGCGAGTCTTCATCTGCAACCTGATGACCCAGGCCAATGAGAGCCTTGGGCTCACCGCCTCCCAGCACATCGAAAAGATCCTGGACCACGCCGGCAGCCAGATCTTCGACTATGCCCTGATCAACACCGGCCGGGTGGACGCGAAGACGCTGGACCACTACGCTCGCTCCGGCCAGTCTCCCATTGAGGCCGACCTCAACCGCGTGCGCTCTCTCGGGGTGACGCCGATCACCGGAGACTTCATTCATCCGGGTGAGGTTCTGCGCCACAGCCATGACGTGGTGGCGGAAACCGTCTTGCAACTGGCCCTGGAGACCTCCACCGTATAAGATCCCTGCAGTTGTTCTGATCACGACCTTCCTCTGATCATTTCCAGGGAGGCACCATGTCCAGCTCCGTCTCCTCGCCGCTCGCTACGCTCGGCCGCGTCCTCTATGCCCTGTCTCTGCTGGGCTTCGGCGTGCAATATGCCATCTATGGGCAGCTCCGCGGCAGCCTTCCGCTCTGCCCGGCTACGCTGCCCCACCATCACGTTCTGGCCTACGCCCTGGCTGCCGTGCTCATCGGCTCCAGCCTTTTGCTGCTCTTCTCCTGGCGCACCTTCACCGTCAGCCTGGCTCTTAGCCTGCTGCTGCTGGCTTGCTCGGCGCTCTACCTGTGGCCGCTCCACGGCAACCTGAACGACGCCTTGATCTCTACCTTCAAGGACGCCAACGCCCGCACGGTCTTCCTGCAGTGCCTCTGCTTTGCCGCCGCGGCTCTGATCCTGCACGGCCATGCCGCGGGAGCCGGCGGCAGGTACACCCTGATGCCCGGCCGCATCCTCTTCGCCTTCGCCATGGTCCTCTTCGGACTGCAACACTTCCTTGACGTGCGCTACCTGGCCAGGCTGGTTCCACACTGGATTCACGGCCATCATCTCTGGGTAATCGTTACCGGCTTCGCGCTGATCGCCTGCGGACTCGCCATCGCCACCACGATTGAAGACAGGTACGCCTCCTACGGTCTCTTTCTGCTCTTTGCGGGATGGCTCGTCCTGCTCCACGCCCCGCGCATCCTGCACCATCCGCGCAGCGGATGGGAGTGGTCCAGCGGCTTGGTGACCCTGGGCCTCAGCGGAGCCTCGCTGTTGCTGGCTGCCGCCTCCGGCGGGGGCAGCAAGCCGGCCAGGAGGAAAGAGCGCCCGTGGCGGCCGTAGCGCCCTGCAAACAGCCGCGGACATGACGCCGTGGCCTGCGCTGCCGATGCCCACAGGCCAGACGCCCCTGTACGGCCACTCCGGATTGCTGATCGGCGGAGATCCTAGCCGCTGATCGCCACCAATCCGGACTCCTCGGCTACAGTTCTCTTCAACTGCCCGCAGGCCGCGTAGATATCCCGGCCTCGCGGCCGCCGGATATACGTCGCGATCCCCCCCTCGATCAGCATCTTCTGGAAGACCCCCACATCCTCCGGTTCGGGCTGACGGTAAGCGATGCCCGGCCCCGGATTCCAGACAATCAGGTTCACCTTGGCGCGCAACCCATTCAGCAAGCGCAGCACCTCCTGCGCATGCCGCGGCTGGTCGTTGATCCCGCCCAAAAGGACGTACTCAAACGTCACCCACTCCCTGGTCCGCAGCGGAATCTTCCTCACCGCCTCCAGCAGTTGCGCGATCTTCCACTTGTTTGTGATGGGCATAATCTCCGCGCGAACCTGGTCGTTGCCGGCATTCAGGCTGAGAGCCAGCTTGGGCCGCAGCGTTTCCCGAGCAAAGGCCTCGATCCCCGGCAAAACCCCGCTGGTGGAGACCGTCATCCTCGACTCGGGGACTCCTACTCCCTCCACCAGCAGACGAACCGCCTTCATGAACTCGCTGTAGTTCAAAAACGGCTCACCCATGCCCATGAAGACCAGGTTGATGCGGTCCTTCCCAATCTGAATCCCGTGCCGGTTGAGTACGGAAACCACCTGCCCGGCGATCTCCCCGGCGGTCAGGTTGCGCCGAATCCCCAGTTTGGCGGTCAAGCAGAACCGGCAGTTCACCGCGCATCCCACCTGGCTGGAGATGCAGATGGTCGCCCTGCGGAAACCCTTCTCCGCCAGCGTCCCGAAGTTCGACCGGCCGCGCCCGTTGGCTCTCCGCTCCCAGAAGGAAGGCGTTAGGCCCGAAACAGCCTCCATAGCCGTCTCCACGTCGCCGGCCTCTTCTTCTGCCGCTTCGCTTCCGTCACCACGCTCGCCGCCGTCCCCATCCGGCATCCACACGGTCTCGACCGTTTCGCCATCCGTCATCCGCATCAGATACCGCTCGGTGCCATCCACGCTCACCGCGGTCTGCGCCATCACCGGCAGCCCCACATCCCACCCTGCCGTACTCAACTGCTCCCGCAACGAGCCCGGCAGGGTGGTCACCGCATCCAGCGAGGGCAGACGCTGTCCGTAAATCGCCTCAAAGATCTGCCGCGCTCGATACGGCTTCTGCCCCAGCGCTCCCATGAGCCCGGCCAACTCGGTCAGATCCAATCCAATGAGGGCGCGCGTCTCCATCCCTTCAGTTTACTTCCCTGCACAGACCCACCTTCCCCCCTCTCTCGAACAAGCGTCCCCCAATCCGCCGGCAGGCTCCTTTCAACCCGAAACAGTCACCCGCTCAAACAGGATGACACCACTCTTCCGCGACCGTGAAACAATCAACCTGATGCCCATCTCCGTTCCCGTCGCCGAAAATGCGACCGTCTCCGCCCCCGCTCCCCACCTGCGTGACATCCGCACCACGACCCTCTCCAACGGCCTTCTGGTCATCACCGAGCGCATGCCCCACCTGCGCTCCATCGCCATGGGCGTCTGGGTCGACTGCGGCTCCCGCGACGAGTCCCTGGAGGTAAACGGGATCTCTCACTTCATCGAGCACATGGTCTTCAAAGGAACCGCCACCCGCTCCGCCCAGCAGTTCGCCCGCGAGGTGGACGCCATCGGCGGAAATCTGGACGCCTTTACCGGCAAAGAGACGATCTGTTTCAGCATCAAGGTTCTGGACCAGAACGTAGCGGCTGCGCTGGATCTGATCTCGGACCTGGTCCTCCACCCCACCTTTACCCCGGAAGACATCGTCAGAGAGCAGGGAGTCATCCTGGAAGAGATCAAGATGGATGAGGACAACCCCGATTACCTGGTCCACGAACTCTTTACCCGGAACTTCTGGCCCAACGACGCCCTCGGCCGGCCCATCCTGGGAACCGCGTCCTCCGTCTCCAGCTTCACACGGCAAATCGTGCGATGCGAGTACTCGCGTCGTTTCACTCCGGCAAACATGATCTTCTCGGCCGCCGGAAACTTTCACCACGATGAGTTCGTGGCCCGGGTCGCAGCCTCCTTCGTCTCCATGGCCCCCGCCGCCGCGGAAAAGATGGCGCGCTCCCCCAGCCCGGGCGCCTGGCCGCATATCACGCTCCGGCGGAAGAACTCCCTGGAACAGGTTCAGCTCTGCCTGGCGGTTGCCGCGCCTCCGGTGGCCTCACCGCTGCGCTACACCGCCTATCTGCTCAACTCGATACTGGGAGGCGGCATGAGCTCGCGGCTCTTCCAGTCCATTCGTGAGGAACGGGGCCTGGCCTATAGCATCTACTCCGAGCTCAATCCCTTCCGCGACACGGGCTCACTGGCCATCTATGCCGGCTGCTCCCCGGCGAACACGCGCCAGGTGCTGGACCTCACGCTCGCCGACCTGACTCGCATCAAACAACAACCCGTAACCGGCGAAGAGCTGCAGCGCGCCAAGTCGCAGTTCAAAGGCAACATGGTTCTGGGTTTGGAGACCTCGGGCTCGCGCATGGCTTCGCTGGCCCGGCAGCAGATGTACTGGGGCAGGTTCTTTTCCCTCGATGAGATCACCGCGGCCATCGACGCGGTAACCGCGGAAGATATTCAGACTTTGGCCAACCAGCTCTTCCACCCCGAGCGCCTGACCCTGACTCTGCTCGGCAACCTCGGCTCACTGAAGCTGAACCGGGCCGACCTTGATTGCTAGCGGAGGGAGTCTGGCTCTTCGGCTCAATCTCCCCGCACCATCGATGGCGAGCACTGCACGGCTCCGGCGCCGAGAAGGCAGGGACAACCGCAGGGATGAAGGGAGCCGGACCGTTCGCCCCATCCGGAAAGATCGCACCGACAGAGATGCTGTCATCGCGGCGCCGGAAGCGTCTATACTCTGAAACTGGAAGATCCGAGCGCACGCACGGCTCTGTGAGGCATGTATGAACACTTCTACCCATCGTCACGAATCCGGCTTCACGCTGGTTGAACTGCTGATCGTCATGTCGGTGATACTGATTCTGCTGACACTGGCCATCCCCGCCATGCAGTCGGTCATCCGCCGCGGCAATGAGACCTCGGCCATCACCAGCCTGCGCATGCTCGATGAGATGGAAGGCCAGTACAACTCCACCTACCCACAACACGGCTTTGCCTGCTCGCTCACCGCTTTGGGAGGCAAGATCGGCTCCGGGCCACCCACCGCCGAGGCCGCCCAACTCATCCCCGACGACCTCGCCAGCGGGCATAAAGCAGGCTATACCTTCACCATCAGCAACTGCGCCAAGACCACCATCAATAACGTGGATCAGTACAACAGCTACCAGATCACGGCCGTGCCCAACTCGGTAGGCCATAGCGGCAACCGCGGCTTCTGCACCGACGAAAACGGCGAGATTCGCTACGACCCCAAGGGTGGAACCAACTGCACGGAACTGCTTCAGTAGAGCCGCTGCCCATCCCCCCGCCAGAGGCCGTCGAGAGACGGCCTCTGGTTTTTCCTCCAGCAGGAGAGCCTCCGCCTTTCGATCGCCGGCGAGGTTTTGACCGTGTTGGGCGCCGTGCCCAAAAGAGGCTCCGAGGATTGCCGGCCACAAAAGAACCACCCTGTGGATAGGAAATTCAAGACGATCTCAAAAGATCGAGCCTTCTTGCCGCTCTCGCCTTCCATCTGGTCTTCCCTTTCTCTCGTTGGCCACGGCCAGATGATCTAATAAGGACAGTGAGT
>JAKAQS010000188.1 GCA_021819585.1 Acidobacteriota bacterium | reverse complement strand
TATCTCCCCGGCGGCAGCCTACTATCAGGCCCCGCGCGTCGCACAGGCCCGCCATCTTTCAGTAGCCGACGTCAATCGCCTGGTCGAAGATCACACCACCCAGCGTCTGTTCGGCCTCCTCGGCGAACCCCACGTCAACGTCCTGGAGCTGAACCTGGCCCTCGACAGCCAATCCAGGCAGTAGAGCCTTCTTCCTGATGAGACGGCCAAATACAGGAGCCCCGGCAGCCTCCGTGCCCCGCAACAAAAGCGCTTATTTGGGCCCAATCGCCAAGCAGCATCCATCCTTCATGGAAGATCCTTGGCTCCGGCCGCACGGCAACAGATTCTTTTCCCCTGCGTGCGCAGAAAGAGATCAGGCCCCAAACGCAACAGCAGGATCGCAGTTTTCGCCCGGATCGGCCCCTTCCGCAGGACCGGTACAATCGCCGAGATCTCCAATGATCTCCCCTGTTGCCAGGATGCAAAGCAGGCAGGAGCTGGTTAGACCAGCATCTTCACCGGTTATTCCATCCGTCCGGTGCTTTTTCGTTTACCATGGCGCATGGCGTCGCGAAGATCCGCAGTACACAGGCCCTCCCTTCCGTCGGGACACTTTGCGCTGCCCATCGTCTGCGTCGTCGCCAACGACAAGCAGTTCTTCGCCGATCTCTTCCCCGAACTGATTCCCTGGTTCCAGGTGGTGCTGCGCCATAGCTGCCGCGACCTCGCCCGATGGACCCGCGAAGCAGCCGTCCAGGCTGTCATCCTTGACCTGGATCTTGATCCCGGCTCGGGTGGCCTGGCCGTGCTCAACGAACTGCGCAAGCTCAACCCCGAGTTCGTTCTGCTTTCCTTTAGCGCCTCCAAAGAACCGTGGATGCAGAGGCAGGCTCTCCAGGCCGGCTCTGATGCTCACTTCCGCAGCCCTGTGGATATCCGCGATCTCCGTCTCTCCTTGGCGGAGCTTCTCCGCGCCCGCGGCGCGGAGATCTCTCGCCAGAACCTCCTGCGCCAGGCCCAGGGGAGCAGCCGGTTTCAGGATTTCATCGGCTACAGCGAACCGATGCGCGCGGTCTATGCCGCGATTGAGCAGGTCGCCGGCAGTGGCGTGAATGTTCTGATCCGCGGCGAGAGCGGCACCGGCAAAGAACTGGCCGCGCGCGCCATCGTCGCGTTGAGCCGCCGCGCCCACCAGCCCTACATCCGTCTCAACTGCGCCGCGCTCCCCCATGACTTGATCGAGAGCGAACTTTTCGGCAGCGAACGCGGGGCCTTCACCGGAGCCACCGAATCACGGCCCGGCCAGATTGAACTCTCCGATCAGGGCACGCTCTTTCTGGATGAGATCGCGACTCTTACCCTTCCGCTCCAGACCAAGTTGTTGCGGGTTCTGGAAGATCATATGGTGCAACGCCTGGGTGGCCGCACCCAGCGCAAAATCGACTTTCGGCTGATCTGCGCCACCCATGAAAACCTGGAGGAGATGGTTCGGACCGGCCGCTTCCGCGAGGATCTTTACTACCGCATCCACGTCGTTCCGATTCAGCTTCCCGCGCTGCGCGAACGTCACGGCGACATTCCCCTGCTCTGCACCCACTTCCTCCACACCCACTGCATCGCCAACAACATTCCGCCCAAGCACTTCGACGACATGGCTCTGTCCGCCCTGGAACAGCACGCCTGGCCGGGCAACGTGCGGGAGCTCGAAAATCTGATTCAGCGGCTGGTCATCACCGTCGGAGGCGATGAGATCCAGTCCACTCACCTTCCCTCGCAGCTTCTAGTGAATCACCTTGCCGCCAGTGAGGCGGTGCTGCTGCCGGACTCCGGAACCGACTTCGATGCGGCCGTGCGGCAGATGGAGATCGCCCTGTTAACCGCAGCTCTTCGCCGCACCCATGGCAACAAGGCAGCCGCTGCGCGGCTGCTACAGATTGACGGCCAGCGGATCAAATATCTTTGCCGCAAGTACGCCCTGCATTAGCCTCGCCCGCCTTCCATCTTCGGTTTTGTGTGGCGGCTCTGCAAGATAACTTTAGTTGCAGATGAAAAAATGCGCCGGCATAGGGCGCGCATCCGTCGTACCCTGAGATTGGCTGGCTCATACCCCACTCCACGGACCGTGCATGGCTCTCTTTGACCTTCTGGTTGGTAAACCGCTCGCCACTTCGGAGGAGCGTGCAGAACACATTGGTCCGATCGCCGGGATTCCGGTCTTTGGGCTGGACGCTCTCAGCTCCGCGGCTTATGGCCCAGAGGCCGCGCTCACCTTGCTGATTCCGCTAGGGCTGGCGGGGCTGGCGTACATCATCCCCATCAGCCTGGCCATCATCCTTCTGCTGACGATTCTTTACTTCTCTTACCGCCAGACGATCGACGTCTACCCTCACGGCGGCGGCAGCTACACGGTGGCCTCGGAGAACCTGGGTGCAACGGCCGGCCTGCTGGCTGCCGCGGCGCTGATGATCGACTATATCCTGAACGTCGCCGTTGGCATCTCCGCCGGCGTCGGGGCTCTGGTCTCCGCCTTTCCTTCTCTGCAGTCTCATACTCTGGCGCTCTGCCTGCTCATCTTGTTTCTGCTTACCGTCATCAACACGCGCGGCGTCCGCGACACAGGCAATGCATTCCTGATTCCCACCTACCTCTTCATTGGAACCCTGCTGGTGGTCATCCTGGTGGGCGGGGTGCGCACGGTTCTGGCCCACGGCCACCCAGCTCCGATCATCGCTCCTCCGAACCTTCCCAAGGCAGCCATGATGCTGACTCCATGGCTGCTGCTCAAGGTCTTCGCCAGCGGCTGCACCGCCATGACCGGCGTTGAGGCCGTCTCCAACGGAGTGGGCGCTTTCCGTGAGCCCACCCAGCCGAACGCCAAGCGAACCCTCACCATCATCATCGCGCTGCTGGCGGTCTTTCTGGGCGGCATCGCCGTGCTGTGCAGGGCCTACAACATCGGCGCCACTGACCCTGCCGGGGCCGGCTACCAGAGCATCCTCTCTCAGCTCATCGGCGCGGTTCTCGGACGGGGCTGGTTCTACTACGCCGGAATGGGCTCCATCCTTCTGGTTCTGGCCCTTTCGGCGAACACCTCCTTTGCCGATTTTCCGCGTCTCACCCGCGCGATCGCTCAGAGCGACTACCTTCCTCACGTCTTTTTGGTCCGCGGCCGGCGCCTGCTGTACTCCTATGGCATCTATGCTCTGGTCGGCTTCTCGGCGGTCCTTCTCATCGCCTTTGGCGGCATCACCGACCGCTTGATTCCACTCTTCGCCATCGGAGCCTTCCTGGCCTTCACGCTCTCGCAGGCCGGCATGGTGATGCATTGGCTGCGCAAACCGGGGCCGTGCTCCATTCACCGCATCCTGATCAATGGCATCGGAGCCCTGGCCACCGGCGTCACGCTCATCGTCGTCTTGATCGCCAAGTTTGTCGATGGCGCGTGGATCACAACCCTGTTGATTCCCTTACTCATTCTCCTGATGATCGCCGTCCGGCGGCACTATGAGGCTGTCTCCCGCGAGATTCAAATCAATCGGCCCATCCTGCTTGAGAACCTGAACCGTCCTCTGATCGTCGTTCCCGTAGACCGCTGGTCGAGGATCACGGAGAAGGGCTTGCGCTTCGCCCTGAAGCTCAGCGATGAGATTGAAGCCGTACACATCGATACCGAGGAAGAGCACAACGACCTCGAACAGGTCTGGCAGCGCGATGTCGCCGGCCCCGTCGCGGAGGCCGGCCTCGCGGTTCCCAGGCTGGTCTGCCTACCCTCCCCCTACCGGTTCGTCCTGGCCCCTCTCGTGGACTACATTCTTCAACTTGAAAGCCAGTTCCCTGATCGGCAGATCGCCGTCCTGGTTCCTCAGTTGATCGTCAAGCGGTGGTGGCAGGCCCCTTTACATAATCAGCGCGCTCAACTGCTCAAGCTTCTGCTGATGATGCGCGGCAACCAGCGCATTTTGATCATCAACATCCCCTGGTACCTTTGAGGGACAAAGCTTCCGCCAGGAAGCTGCCCGGTCCATAGCGCGCCTCTACCGCTGCTGCAACCGTCTTCTGCGCCAGGCGAGATGCTGCGGGTTTCAGCCAACTCTTCGGCCGTCCTAAAAGTTCTGAAGCGCCAGATACTGATGGATGAAGGCGATCGCCATGCTGCCCTCACCAACGCCGCTGGAGACACGCTTGATGGAGTCGTGGCGAACGTCGCCGGCGCAGAAGACGCCCGGCAGATTCGTCTCCAGTGGAAATGGTTCGCGCTCCCGAAGCGGCCACCGGGTCAGGTCGCGCCCCGTGCAGATGTAACCTCCCTCATCCCTCTCCAGGTTCGGGGGAAGCCATGCCGTACTGGCATTGGCTCCGATCATCACGAAGAGCGCATCAGCATCGCGCGCCTGAATCGTCTCCAAATCTTCCGGCCCCCGCGTGCGAGTCACAATCCGTTCCAGATGATCCTCGCCTTCCGCCCGAACCACCTCGGTATGGGGCTCCACGCTTACGTTCCTCTTGGCCCCAAGCTGCTCAATCAGGTACTGCGACATGGTCAACTCCAAACCCTTGCCGCGGACCAACACCGTCACCTTCGCGGCATAGTTGGAGAAAAACATTGCTGCCTGGCCAGCGGAGTTACCGCCGCCGACGACAAACACCCTCTTCCCGACCACGTTGATCGCCTCATGACGCGCAGCGCCATAGAATACGCCCCGCCCCTGGAACCGGCTCACCCCGCCGGCCTGCAAAACTCTCCACTCCACTCCCGTGGCTAGCAAGACCACGCAGGCCGAGACCCTCTGCCCTCCATCCAGCTCCACACAGTAGCGTCCATCGGAGAGAGGCTCCAGATGCTCCACGCAGCGGGTCATCACAATCTCCGCGCCGAATCGAACGGCCTGCTTCTGCGCCCGGTCGCTCAGCTCTTCTCCAGAGATGCCGTTAGGGAACCCCAGGTAGTTCTCGATTCGCGATGAAGCGCCCGCCTGGCCACCGGCCGAGAACCGCTCCACCAGCAGCACTCGCAGACCCTCGGAAGCTCCGTAGACTCCGGCGGCCAGCCCCGCCGGGCCCGCCCCCGCAATCACCACGTCATACTCATCACGGCGCGGCTGGGTGCGTATTCCCAGCGCCTCGGCCACGCTCCGCATCGTGGGCTGCTCCACGCAGAAGGCTCGGTCCACAATCACCTCCGGCCTTCGGTATCCTTCCGTCATGCAAGCTGGAAGCCGGTCCGGCTCGCGCTCCGCATCCACCCACTCGTAGGGAATTCGATTTGAGGAGAGGAAGTTCCGGATCTCCTGGCAGTCGCTGTCATATTTTGTGCCCACCACGAGCACCCGCGAGCCCGGCAGACTCTTGGCGAACTGCTGTACGGAGATCAGGCGATCCGTCATCGTCTGCAGAATCACCGCGCTGGAGGCCGCCGAACGCTGAATCAACTCAAACAACACCTGCGGATCAAACCGCGCAACCCTGGCTTTGGAGATGGCCTTAATAGAGACAAACGCCGCCCCTCCCAGCAAAATCGGAACCTCTCCAAAGAACTCGCCCGCCTTGTAGCTGCGCAGTTCCATAGGCTGGCCCAGAACCTCCTTCACCAGTTGAAGGTTACCCTCGATCAGCACGTAAAAGCCGGCCATCTCGCCTTCCCGAAGCAGCCACTCCCCGGGGTGCAGACGGATATCGGCGGCCCGCTCCGCCAGGCGCCGGCAACCCAACTCGTCAAGAGACGCAAAGACTGGAAGCGCCTTCAGTTCAGAGGAAGAGATCATCTCTCGATTGTCCCATGTTACGGTCAAGCGAACGTCAATCGCCCGGGTTCTCCAGGGAGCGGTCAAAGCCATGGCGAGTCAAACCCATCCCCGCCATGGCTCTCTACAAATAGACGATCTTGTCTACCGGATAGCCGGCATCCTTCCAGCCCTGCAATCCGCCACGGAGAGGACGCACGCGGTGAACGCCCAGGCGGTGCAGTTCCAGGGCCACCTTCGCGCTGGTCTCTTCGCTGGGGCACGTACAGTAGAGGACGATGTCGCGGTCATTGGGAATGATCTCGCGGCGTTGCTTGAGCTCATCCGGACCGATGCGCAGGGCCCCGGGGAGGATCAGTGGGTCGGTGAGGACAT
Organism: Acidobacteriota bacterium; assembly: GCA_021819585.1. Classification (GTDB taxonomy): domain Bacteria; phylum Acidobacteriota; class Terriglobia; order Terriglobales; family Acidobacteriaceae; genus Granulicella. Next base: position 1,564 of record JAKAQS010000188.1, on the reverse strand, counting down.
CCAGAGGATGGCGGAGATCGACGATGAAGGGGCGATCAAGGCCATCGCGCTCCGCCTCTGCAATCATCTCCATAAGTTGGCGCGGCTCCAGACGCAGGCCCTCCAACTCATCCAAAAACTGGCGGCGTTTGAGCACTCGATAGACCACCAGACTGAAGACCGCCAAGAGAACCAGCCCGACGCCGAAGTGGCCGAGCGCGGCGAAGAACTCGCTGCTCTTTTTGGCGAGATCTCCAAAGAATCGTCCCGCAAAGAGCCAGGCGCCGCCCCAGGCGAGCGAGCCGATCAGGTCATAGACCGCAAAGGTGAGGTAAGGAATGCGGACCTGGCCGGCGATGGGAGCGGCTACCGTGTTGAGCCCCGGAACGAACTTCGCAAAGAGCAGGGTAAGGGCCCCACGCCGGCTCACCGTCCCGTGAGTACGCTCGACGCAGGTGGCGGCCTCCAGTGAGAGATGGCAGAGAGCATTCAGTACGCGTGCGCCGTAGCGCTTACCCAGGAAGTACCATGCCGAGTCCCCCAGCATACAGGCAGCCAGGATCACCGGGAGCGCATAGGCGATGTGGAGCTGGTGCGCTGAACTCATGGCGCCGGCTGCGATAAACAGTGGAACCGTGGGAATCGGCACACCGCCCTGCTCCACCAGCACCCAGGCAAAGAGGACAGCATAGGTATGATGCACAAGCATGCTTAGAACCGAAGGCATCCACCTTATCCTTTCCGCTCGCTCCAAATCCCGGAACAGAGGGCTCGCATCTAAAACAGTAGATGATGGTTGGACGTGCGCGGTGCGAAAAAATTGAGGTGCGCCAAAACAGTTCCAGACAAAGCCCGCACATCGATCGCCTGAGCGCTCCAGGCTTGAACCCGGAGCAGGAGCCGGACGACGGATCCGCGCCTTGAGCCGTTGAGTCTGTTTGGTGCTTCGCGAGTCTCTCTGGTCAAGTGCCGCCGGCCGGCCAAACCCAAGCCGGCGGCGAGCCGAAGCCCTCAGTCAGGACGGAAAACCTTCAGGGCCGCAACATCGCCCTGGCCTGAGGAGCGATCGCCCGTGCCAAGAGGCCCGGAGACCCCATGCTACAGGGAGATCGAGCTAATCCTTGATACGCACAGTCGGTTCCACCGACATCCCGATCCGCAGGGCGTAGTCCTTGTTCTCCTGATCGAGATTCGTAAAGTTGATTCGAACCGGAATGCGCTGCACCACCTTCACGTAGTTGCCGGTGGCGTTTTCCGGCGGAAAGAGACTCAGCGAGCTACCCGTCGCCCCACCTATCTGCGTGACCACGCCGGTGAACTTTCGACCGCCCAGCGCATCCACCGAGATATCCACCCTCTGGCCGGGATGCATATGGGTCAGTTGAGTCTCCTTGAAGTTGGCCGTCACCCAAAGATCGGTCAAAGGCACCACGGTCATCAGGGACTGGCCGACGCTGAGGTTCTCTCCCACAGCCACGCTCTTGTTGCTGACAATGCCAGTGACGGGTGAGACGATCCGGGTGTAACTCAGGTTCAGCTCCGCCTGATCTACCCTGGCCTGAGCCACCTTGATTGCCGCCAAGGC
>JAKAQS010000187.1 GCA_021819585.1 Acidobacteriota bacterium | reverse complement strand
GTGGCTGGCTGGCGCTGCGCAGGACGCGCCGCGAACAGTTCACCCCGGAGCGGCTGGCGTCATTTCTCGGGGGACTGGCCCTGCTCTGGACGGTGGTCGGCTCGCCGATGGATGGTTTTGCCGACGCCCTGTTGACCATGCACATGGTCGAGCATCTTCTGTTGATGTCGGCCATTCCCATGCTCTTGCTCTATGGGCTTCCCGCCGTGCCCTTGCTGCGTGGGCTACCCGGTCCAGTGCTGCGCTGGGTGGTGGCTCCCCTGGTGCGAATCCGCGCGCTGCGCCGGCTGGCTGAGTGGGTGGTGGCGCCCGCGGTGGCATGGCTGGCTATGAATGTGGCCTATCTGGCCTGGCACGTTCCGGCGGCCTACAATCTGGCGCTGGAGAACGAGACGGTGCATGATGCGGAGCACCTGTGTTTCCTGTTGACCTCCCTGATGTTCTGGTGGTACATCTTGCGGCCCTGGCCGGCCAAAGAGCGGCCTGACGACTGGGGGATGCTGATCTATCTGGCGATGGGCGACGTGGTGATGACCATGCTCTCAGCGTTCCTGGCTTTCTGCGATCGGCCGGTTTACAGCTACTATGTGGATCACCCCAACCCCTTTCACATCCCGGTGCTTCAGGACCAGGTGATGGGAGCAGTCATCATGTGGGTGATCGGATCTTTTGCCTATCTGATGCCGGCGATGGTCATCGCCTATCGTCTCACGGGATGGGGCGATCAAGGGACGCCAACGCAAATGGCTCTGCGGCGAGCCGGCAGATAAAACAGCCTCCTCGATTCCCGAAAGCATCTCGCCCTCCTGACGGTGGCGCGCGGCGCTACGTAAGGAGGCAAGCAAGCATCCATCTCATCGCTGCATGGGACACTGTGCGACCGTCGCCGGGGCCGCCCTCTGCGTCAGGCTCAGGATGCGATTGGGCAGGATGCCCAGCAAGAGCGTCGCCGCCGCCGTGGCGATCAACGCCAGGCCGGCCGGAACGGAGATACCACGTGGCGTGGGCGAATCTCCGACGGTGTCGGCGGTGGGTCTGGCATAGAGGGCCGTCAGCAGACGCAGGTAGTAGAAGCAGGCCAGCCCGGAGTTGGCCAACCCGACTATGGCCAGCCATGTATAGCCGCTACGCACGGCGGCGGAGAAGACATAAAACTTGCCGAAGAAGCCGCCGGTGAAGGGAATTCCAATCAGGGAAAGCAGGAAGAAAGCCATGAAAGCCGATAGCCCCGGCCGCCGCAGAGCCAGGCCGGTAAGGTCGTCGATGGTGCGCAGCCGCTCGCTGAATCCAGAGAGTTGGGTCAGCACCACGAAGGCGCCTACGTTCATGGCCGCGTAGGCGGCTGTGTAGAAGCAGGCTGCGGAGACCGCCAGAGGCTCTGGAGCGGTGAAAGCCACCAGCAGATAGCCGGCGTGGGCGATCGAGGAGTAAGCCAGCAGGCGCTTGGCGTCGGATTGCAACAGAGCGCCCAGGTTCCCGATGGTCATTGACGCTACGGCCAGGATGGCGATCAACGGCGCCCAGTGATGGCGATCCGTTGGCGCTGCCTCAAACAGAAAGCGCAGAAGTACGGCAAACGCCGCAGCCTTGGGCGCCGTGGACATCAACCCAACTACCGGAGCGGGTGCTCCCTGGTAGACGTCTGGTGTCCAGACGTGAAAGGGGGCCGCGGACACCTTGAAGCCCAGCCCGATCAGGACCATGCCGACCGCAAGCCAGCCGAAGAGCGGCGTCTTGGTGACCGCCATGCCGGCGCCGATCGCGGCGATGGCCGTCGATCCGGTGGCGCCGAAGCAGAGAGCGATGCCGTACAGGAAGAAAGCTGTAGCGAAGCTGCCCAGCAGGAAGTACTTGAGGGCCGACTCGGAGGCTGTGGCGCGGCCCTTGCGGAAGCCCGCCAGGATGTAGGTGGAGATCGAGGAGATCTCCAGGCCGATGAAGACCATCAGCAGTTCCACCGAGCTGGTCATGAACATCATGCCCGTGGCTCCGAACAGAACCAGGGCAAAGTACTCACCTGCGTGGCTGACCTGATCGGGCGGGAAGTAGTCCAGCGAGGCCAGCAGCGTGGTTACAACAATGCTTGCGATGAGCAGGTGGAAGAAGATGGAGAATGCGTCCACCTGAATGGTTCCGTAGAAGCCGGTAAGGGGTCCCAAGGCATGGACGGCTCGTAGTTGGTAGAGTGCGGCGACACCCGAGCCAACCGATCCCAGAATGGCGAGCCAGCCGAGAGGCTTGCGCGAGGCTCCGGCAGCCAGCAAAGGCTCAAGCAGCATCACCAGGACGGCCGTGAGGGTGAGGATCAACTCGGGCAGAAGAGTGAGGAGGTTGGTGGACATTAGCGGACCTCCCGGCGGATGTCGGTCAGATGAGTGATGTTGCTGTTCCTGGCCAAGCTGCTGTCCGCCACGGCTGGAGCGGAGTGGATCTGGATAGTGATCTTGGCGCTAGGTGAAGCGCCGGATGGCACGTTTGCCGTAGCGGTGGGGGCGCCGTAGGTGTCAATCGCCCGCATCCACAGCGGAGAGGCGATGCCCATGATGAGGAAGAGGGCTGCGAAGGGCCAAAGCTCAAGATGCTCACGGCCGCAAAGATCCCATCCTTGAACCTCCTCCGTGCGAACCCCCGGCAAACCATAGAAGACCCGTTGAATCATCCAGAGCATATACCCGGCGCCGAAGATGACGCCCGTGGCGCCAAGGGTGGTCCAGAGTACATGGTGGATGACGACGGACTGCATCGTGCCTGAGAGGATGAGAAACTCGCCTACGAATCCATTGAGCATCGGCAGCCCGACGGCGGCCAGCGAAGTGACGACGAACATGGTGGCCATCCAGGGATGACGCGCAGCCAGTCCTCCGTAATCCCGCATCTCGTAGGTTCCGTAACGCTCGTAGAGCAGACCCAGAAGAAGGAAGAAGGCGGCGCCGATCAGGCTCTCGTTGAGGATCTGGAAGATGCCCCCATCCATGCCCAGCACTGTAAAGGTGAAGATCCCCAGGACCACAAAGGAGACGTGCGCCAGCGTGGAGAATGCCGCCAGCTTCTTCAGGTCAGTTCGGATCAGGGCGATCAGCGACCCGTAGACGATGCCGATGGCGCCCAGCGCGATCAGCAGAGGAGCCACATGGCGGGATTGATCGGCAAAGATGCCGAAGCTGAAGCGCAGGATGGAGTACAGGCCCAGTTTGCCCGCCAGCACCATCACTGCGGCAGTGGGGGCCTCGGTGACAGCGTCCTGCAGCCATCCATGCAGCGGGAAGATGGGAACCTTGACCGCAAAGGCGGCCAGAAAGGCGATGGAGCAGAGCAGAAGCGCTGTGGGTGAGGCGGCAATCTGGTGCGCGCCGGCCAGCGCTTGCAGAGCAGGCAGGTCAAAGGTGCCGGTCAGGTTATACAGCCAGAGAATGGCCACCAGAAGAATCGCCGAGGGGATAAAGGCGTAGAGGAAGAACTTGATCGCTGCCCGGCGGCGGTTTTCTGTACGGCCGAAGGTGGCGATGAGCAGCGTCATCGGAACCAGTGACAGCTCCCAGAAGCCGTAGTAGAGGAAGAGGTCAAGAGCCACGAAGATGCCCAGCATGGCCACCTGTTGGAGCAGAAACAAGGTATAGAAGAGCCGGGTTCGTCTCTGCACGGCGTTCCAGGAGGCGAGCACGCCCATCGGCGCCAGAAAACCGGCCAGGACGATCAGCCACATGCTCAGGCCGTCCACGCCCAGGTGGTAGCGGATGGCTGGGCTACTGATCCAGGGCAGGTTCTGCTCAAACTGGTAGGTGTGTGGGGCGGCGTGATAGTTGAAGTGCGCCGGCAGATGCAGCGTGAGCAGCAGCGTGAGCAGGGTAATCACGAGCGCTCCGATGGCGTGGCGTTTGCTGTCGATAGACTCTCCGCCGTTGCTGGAGTCTTCCCGCTCCGGGATCAGGGCGAGCAGAATGGCTCCGGCCAGCGGAGTGACAAGGATGAGCGTCAGGATAATCGGGTCGAAGTTCATTGGATCCTGTGGTGTTTCTTGAGACAGCTCCTGCGCCGGAGCGCAGAAGGGCAAGCGTTACCTGATAAACAGCGCAAGAACGATGACGACGGCGGCTCCAGCGGCGAGCCAGCCGGCATAGGAACGAATCTTTCCAGATTGCATGTGTCGAACCAGCCAACCGCTGCCGCGTGCGGATGCGGCCAGTCCGGCGCCCGTTCCCTGAACCAGGCCACCCTCCACCAGGCCGCCAACAATCAGCCGGGAGAAGGCCAGCAGTGGCGCCACCAGAAAGCTCCCATAGATCTCGTCGATCCAGTACTTGTGGTAGACGAGGGAGTAGATGGGCTGGAATCTGCGGGCCACCTCGGCCCCGGTTCCGGGCTTGCGGTAGTAGAAGAGCCAAGCTACGAAGATGCCCAGCCCGGCTGTGGCCAGCGAGATTGCGGCCAGGGAGAGTTCAAGGCCATGCGAGGCGGTCTCTACAGCCTGCGCGGCCGGTGCGGCGGCGCTGCCAAACACCGGGTCAAGGAAGTGGCCGATTGCATCGTTGCCGCCCAGAGCCGCCGGAATCCCCACCCAGCCTCCGACGAGCGAAAGCACACCCAGCAGCATCAGCGGCACGGTCATCACCAGCGGGGACTCGTGAATGGCAGTCTCCAGCTCGGCCTCCATCGTCAGGTGAGTGTTTTTCCGGGCGTGAACCGCGGCATGGTCGCCGCCGTGCGAGGCGTGCGCAAAGCTGGACTGCTCGAAGCGGGACTCGCCGAAGAACGTCTTGAACCAGAGCCGGAACATATAGAACGAGGTCATGCCTGCGGTCACCAAGCCCACCAGCCAGAGGAGCTTGGCCAGTGGGTTGGGGGACTGGAAGGTCTGGAATAAGATCTCATCCTTGGAGAAGAACCCTGCGAACGGCCACACGCCGGAGATCGCGAACGTGGCCGCTGTCATGGTCCAGAACGTAATGGGGATCTTCTTCCATAGACCGCCCATGAAGCGCAGGTCCTGTTCGCCGGAGAGCGCATGAATCACTGAGCCGGCGGCCAGAAAGAGCAGGCCCTTGAAAAAGGCATGGGTCATCAGATGGAAGATTCCGGCCGAATAGGCTCCGACGCCGCAAGCCAAAAACATGTAGCCGAGTTGTGAGACGGTGGAATAGGCCAGCACGCGCTTGATGTCATGCTGCACGATACCCATGGTGGCAGCAAACAGGGCGGTGAGCGCTCCCACTACCGCAACCACCGTCATCGCCAGGGGCGAGTGGTCAAACAGCACGTGGCAGCGGGCGATCATGTAAACGCCTGCGGTGACCATGGTCGCCGCGTGAATCAGGGCAGAGACCGGCGTGGGGCCTTCCATGGCGTCCGGCAGCCAGACGTAGAGAGGAATCTGCGCGGACTTGCCGGTGGCTCCCAGAACCAGCAACAGAGCGACGGTGGTAAAAAAGCCGCCGCTCAGCGGAGAGGCTGCGATCTTCGCAAAGATGGCGTCGAAGTTCAGCGTCCCGTAGTGGGCTACCAGAAGGAAGATCGCCAAAAGGAAGCCGAAGTCGCCGATGCGGTTGACGATGAAGGCTTTCTTGCCGGCGTTGGCGGCTGAATCCTTCTTGAAGTAAAAGCCGATCAGCAGGTAGCTGGCGAGGCCGACTCCCTCCCATCCGACAAACAGCAGAAGAAAGCTCGAGGCCAGCACGAGCACCAGCATGAAGAACATGAAGAGGTTGAGATAGGCGAAGAATCGCGAGTATCCCTCTTCATGCGCCATGTAGCCGACCGAGTAGATGTGGATAAGAAATCCGACCCCGGTGACGACTCCCAGCATGACCAGGGTGAGGTGGTCCACCGTGAAGGCGAAGTTCACATGGAAGCCGGAGACGGCGATCCAGGGCACGCTGGAGATGGAGATCAACGGTGGACCGCCCGCAGCGGTCATCACCATCCATAGCTGGGTGACCAGCAGTGCGGGCAGCAGCGTAGCCGTGAGCGCAATGGCGGAGACCACGGCGCGTGGAAACTTGCGGCCGGCGAGCCCGTTGATCAGGAAACCGGCGAAGGGAATAATCGGAATGAGCCAGAGCAGTTGAGAATTCATTGTTCCATTCGATGTTCTTCTGCGGCGTGAAACGTTGGACCGATGCGGCTATGGGAGAACGAAGGGCGTTAGTTCCTGAGCAGGTCGACCTCGTCGACGTTCAGAGTCTGGCGCGCTCGGAACAGAGCGATGATGATGGCCAGGCCGACGGCAGCTTCCGCGGCCGCGACCACCATCACAAAGAAGACGAAGATCTGGCCCGAGATCTGGCGCCACAGGTGAGCAAAGGCGACAAAGGTGAGGTTCACCGCGTTGAGCATCAGCTCAATGGACATGAAGATGGTGATCACGTTGCGCTTGATGAGAAAGGCGGCGATGCCGATGCAGAACAGGATGGCAGCCAGGATAAGGTAATAAGCGATGGGTACGGTGATCATGATTACGGTCTCCCCAACTTCTTGACAACCACTGCACCTGCCGCACTGCTGCCCACCAGAAGCATCCAGGCCGTGGTGAGAACAGCAAAGCCGCCACAAGGAATGGTCATGGTTACAGTTCCTTCCGCGCCAGCACCACCGCTCCCAGGATGGCGATGAGGATCAGGATCGAGGTGACTTCAAAGGGAAGCAGCAGTGTAGTGAACAGGGTGTGGGATATCTCGGCGATATTGGACACCGCGCCGGAGAGATAGCCGCCTAGCCCTGTGGAGCCAAGCCGGCTGCGCTCCGAGAGGAACACGAAGCTCAGCAGGCAGAAGATGGCGGCTGCGCCGGGGATGCCGGCGATGTAGGCGATCTTCGAGCCATGGGTCTCCTCTTCCTCACCCGCGTTCAGCAGCATGACGACGAAGATGAACAGAACCATGATGGCGCCGGCGTAGACAATGACCTGGGCGGCGGCGAGAAACTCCGCGCCAAGAGACCAGTAGAGGACCGCCAGCGACATCATGACGACCACCAGGGAGAGCGCGGAGTTGATGGGATGGCGCTGGAAGAGCAGATTCAAGGCTCCTGCTACCGCCAATAGACCGAAAAGGATGAAGAGTACGAGTTCCATCGGGGCTATCGATTCCAGAGAGTTCGTGTGCGGCGGGTTGCTGTGTCGTGATAGTTACATGGAGCGTAAGGAAGAATCCGTGATCTCCATAACCGATTAGCCGTGGTAGGCAAGGGCCAAAGCCGTAGCCAGAATGTTGACCATGGCCACGGGAAGCAGAAACTTCCAGCCAAATCCCATGAGCTGGTCGTAACGGAAGCGGGGAAGAGTGCCGCGCACCCAGATGTAAAGCAGAAGAAAAGCGAAGACCTTGGCCACGAACCAGAAGATGGAGATGAGCCCGGAGACGATGGCTCCTGAGGCGATAGGGTCGAAGAGATGGCCAAACGGGCTGGAGGCGCCTCCGAAAAACAAAAGCGTGGCCACGCAGGCGACGGTGATCATATTGGCGTACTCGGCCATGAAGAACATGGCGAACTTCATCGAGGAGTACTCCGTGTGGTAGCCGGCCACCAGTTCGCTCTCCGCCTCCGGCAGGTCAAAGGGAGAGCGGTTGGTCTCCGCGTAGGCTGCCATCAGATAGATGAAGAAGGCGACAAACTGGAAGCCGCCAAAGATATTCCAGGACAGAGCGCCGTGCGCGGTCTGGGAGTTGACGATGTCGCGCAGCGACAGCGAGCCGG
>JAKAQS010000186.1 GCA_021819585.1 Acidobacteriota bacterium | reverse complement strand
GAAGGGAATCCTGAAGTACGCCAACTCCGGCGGCGTGCGCCTGGGCGGCCTGATCTGCAATGAACGCCAGACTGACAAGGAACTGGAACTCGCCGAGAACCTGGCCAAGAAGCTGGGCAGCAAACTCGTCTACTTTGTCCCCCGTGACAATGTGGTGCAGCACGCCGAGCTTCGCCGCATGACGGTGATCGAGTACGCACCCGACTCCGAGCAGGCCCAGCACTACCGCAACCTTGCAGAGAAGATTCACAACAACGCCGGCAATGGAGTGATTCCCACTCCCATTTCGATGGACGAGCTGGAAGAGATGTTGATGGAGCACGGCATCATCAAGTCGGTCGACGAGTCGCTGGTCGGGAAAAAAGCCTCAGAAGCCGCGGCATAACCAGCCGCAACCATCGGGCGCCGTTCCATGGCGGGAAAAGGCGCCCGGTTTCTTCAACAAATCTGAACTCAAGCGAGGTCTCCATGAGCACGAATGTCAGCGTAGAAGAGGTCAAGGAACGCAACAACCAGGTGATCGGCGAAGTGCTGGAGGTTTACCCAGAAAAGACCGCCAAGAAGCGCGCCAAGCACCTTGGAACGTTCGAGAACGGAAAGACGGATTGTGGCGTCAAGTCCAACCTCAAATCGATTCCAGGTGTGATGACCATTCGCGGCTGTGCCTATGCCGGATCCAAGGGCGTGGTGTGGGGACCGATCAAGGATATGGTGCACATCAGCCATGGGCCAGTGGGTTGCGGGCAATACTCCTGGGCGGCGCGACGCAACTACTACATCGGCACCACCGGAGTGGATTCGTTTGTCACGCTCCAGTTCACCTCCGACTTCCAGGAGAAGGATATTGTCTTCGGCGGTGACAAGAAGCTGGCACAGATCATCGACGAGATTGAAACCCTGTTCCCTCTGAACAAGGGTATTACCATCCAGTCCGAGTGTCCGGTCGGACTGATCGGCGACGACATCGAAGGCGTCGCCAAAGCCAAAGCCAAGGAACACAACAAGACGATCGTCCCGGTGCGATGCGAGGGATTCCGCGGCGTCTCGCAGTCACTTGGCCACCACATCGCCAACGACGCTCTCCGCGACTGGGTTATCGACAAGCAAACCGGCAAGCCGGCACGGTTCGAAAGTACGCCCTATGACGTGGCGATCATCGGCGACTACAACATAGGCGGCGACGCGTGGTCATCCCGCATTCTGCTGGAAGAGATGGGTCTGCGGGTCATCGCCCAGTGGTCCGGCGACGGTACGCTCGCGGAGCTGGAGGCTACGCCAAAGGCAAAGCTCAACATCCTGCACTGCTACCGGTCCATGAACTACATCTCTCGCCATATGGAAGAGAAGTTCGGCGTTCCCTGGGTCGAGTACAACTTCTTCGGGCCCACCAAGATCATCGAGTCGCTGCGCGAGATTGCCGCGCACTTTGACGACACGATCAAGGAAGGCGCGGAGCTGGTGATCGCCAAGTACCAGGCACTCACCGACGCGGTGATCGCCAAGTACAGGCCGCGCCTGGAAGGCAAGAAGGTGATGCTCTTTGTCGGTGGCCTGCGCCCTCGCCACGTGATCGGAGCCTATGAAGATCTGGGTATGGAGGTGGTCGGTACAGGGTACGAGTTCGGCCACAATGACGACTATCAGCGCACGACGCACTACATCAAGGACGGCACCCTGATCTACGACGACGTGACAGCGTTCGAGTTCGAAAGGTTCGTGGAGAAGGTACAGCCTGATCTGGTGGGCTCCGGGATCAAGGAAAAGTACATCTTCCAGAAGATGGGCTTTCCGTTCCGCCAGATGCACTCCTGGGACTACTCCGGCCCGTATCACGGCTACGACGGATTCGCGATCTTTGCTCGCGACATGGATATGGCCATCAATGCCCCGGTATGGAGCCTCACCAAGGCCCCCTGGTAACAAAGTCTACCCAAGGTTAAGAGGAGGAATCGCGCCATGAGTCAGAATGCGGAGAAGGTTATCGATCACTTTGAGTTGTTCCGCGGCAAAGAGTACACCGAGATGCTGGCGAACAAGAAGTGTTTGTTCGAGGACCCGGTGGCCAGCGAGGAACTGGAGCGTGTCGCGGAGTGGACCAAGAGCGCGGAGTATCGCGAAAAGAACTTTGCTCGCGAGGCGCTCACGGTAAACCCTGCCAAGGCCTGCCAGCCTCTGGGCGCCGTCTTTGCCGCTCTCGGATTCGAGCGGACGCTCCCGTTCGTGCACGGATCGCAGGGCTGCGTCGCTTACTACCGCAGCCACTTCTCGCGTCACTTCAAGGAGCCTACTTCGGCAGTCTCCTCGTCGATGACCGAAGACGCCGCGGTCTTTGGCGGACTGAACAACATGATTGACGGTCTGGCGAACTCGTACAGCATGTACAAGCCGAAGATGATCTCTGTTTCCACAACCTGCATGGCCGAGGTGATTGGTGACGATCTGAATGCGTTCATCAAAAATGCCAAGGAGAACGGCTCTGTGCCGGCGGAGATGGACGTGCCCTTTGCGCATACGCCGGCCTTTGTGGGCAGCCACGTCACCGGGTATGACAACACGTTGAAGGGCATCCTGGAACACTTCTGGGATGGCAAGGCTGGCACCGCTCCCAAACTGGAGCGCCTGCCCAACGGCAAGCTCAACTTCATCGGGGGCTTTGACGGCTACACGGTCGGAAACATCCGGGAGGTCAAGCGGCTCCTGAACCTGATGGGCGTCGAGTACACCATCCTTGGGGATAACAGCGATGTATGGGATACACCGGGAGACGGTGAGTTCCGCATGTACGACGGCGGCACCACATTGGAGGATACGGCGGAGGCGATCCATGCCGGCGCCACCATCTCGATGCAGGAGTTCTGTACGGACAAGACGCTGGACTTCATCGGGAGCAAGGGCCAGGAGGTGATTGCCTTCAATCATCCTGTGGGTGTGGAGGGTACGGATCGCTTCCTGATGGAGGTGTCGCGGCTCAGCGGCAAGGCGATTCCGCCGGCAGTCACGAAGGAACGTGGCCGTCTGGTGGACGCCATCGCTGATTCCAGCGCGCATATCCACGGCAAGAAGTTTGCGATCTATGGCGATCCGGATCTCACGCTTGGGCTCGCAGGGTTCCTGCTCGAACTGGGAGCAGAGCCGGTACATATCCTCTCCACCAATGGCGGGGCAGCCTGGAAGGAAAAGGCGGAGGCCTTGCTGGCCGGCTCTCCGTTTGGCAAAGGATGCCACGTCTACGCCGGAAAGGATCTGTGGCACATGCGCTCGCTGCTGTTCACGGAGCCGGTTGATTTCCTCATCGGAAACACCTACGGCAAGTTCCTGGAGCGGGACACGTCGACGCCGCTGATCCGCATCGGCTTTCCCATCTTTGACCGCCATCACCATCATCGCTACCCGGTGTGGGGCTATCAGGGCGGAATGAACGTTCTGGTGAAGATTCTCGACAAGATCTTCGACCAGATGGACCAGAGCACCAACGACGTGGCGAAGACCGACTACAGCTTCGACATCATCCGCTAACGCACCTTCAACCTCCGCAGCGAGGCGAGCCGATGAATACCCTGAGCGCGAAGGTACAGAGTGTCTTTGAAGAGCCCGGTTGCGCCACCAATCAGGCGAAGCCGGACAAGGAGCGGAAGAAGGGCTGCAACAAACTGCTGGCTCCAGGCGCGGCGGCAGGCGGTTGCGCCTTCGACGGAGCCAAGATCGCTCTGCAGCCGATCACCGATGTAGCGCACCTGGTACATGGGCCGATCGGCTGCGAGGGACACTCCTGGGACGGACGCGGCTCAAAGTCCTCCGGGCCGATGCTCTATCGCACCGGCTTCACCACGGACATCACCGAGCAGGACATCATCTTTGGCGGAGAAAAGCATCTTTACAAGGCCATCAAAGAGATCGTCGAAAAATATAACCCGCCTGCGGTCTTCGTCTACCAGACATGCGTTCCGGCGATGATCGGTGACGATCTGGAGGCGGTCTGCAAGGCCGCCTCGGCCAAGTTCGGCAAGCCTGTGATTCCTGTAAATGTGCCAGGATTCGTAGGTTCAAAGAATCTGGGCAACAAACTTGCAGGGGAGGCGCTTCTTGACTACGTCATCGGTACGGAAGAGCCCGCCGAAACGACGCCGTACGACATCAATATCATCGGAGAGTACAACCTGTCGGGTGAGCTGTGGCAGGTAAAGCCACTGCTCGACGAACTGGGCATTCGCATTCTGGCCTGCATCTCCGGCGATTCAAGGTACCACGAGGTGGCGTGCTCGCATCGCGCCCGTGCTGCGATGATGGTCTGCTCCAAGGCGATGATCAACGTCGCTCGAAAGATGGAGGAGCGCTACGGCATTCCTTTCTTCGAGGGTTCGTTCTACGGCATCGGCGATATGAGTGAGGCGCTGCGCAACATCTCCGGGCTGCTGGTGGAGCGGGGAGCTCCGGCAGAGCTGCTGGAGCGTACCGAAGCCGTGATTGCAAGAGAAGAAGAGCGCGCCTGGAGCCGCATAGCTCCGTTCAGGGAGCGCCTGACAGGCAAGCGGGTTCTGCTGTTTACCGGCGGCGTGAAGTCCTGGTCCGTGGTGGCGGCGCTGCAGGAGGCCGGTATGGTGATTGTGGGCACCAGCACCAAGAAATCCACACCCGATGACAAGCAGCGGATCAAGGAGCTGGTCAAGGACGACGCACATATGTTCGACGACCTGAAGCCGCGCGAGATGTACAAGATGCTCCGGGAGGCGCGAGCGGACATCATGCTCTCCGGAGGGCGCACGCAGTTCGTCGCCTTGAAGGCCATGATGCCGTGGCTCGACATCAACCAGGAACGCCATGAGGCTTACGCGGGATACGAGGGCATCGTCGCGCTGATCCGGGAGATCGACAAAGCTCTCTTCAATCCCATCTGGGAACAGATTCGCAAGCCTGCTCCCTGGGACGCTGTCGCGGGACAGCATGAGCTATGGATTCAGGTGGCATGAGGGCACGCACATGGCGCGAGTGATTGCAGGCGAAAAACGATGCACCGTGAATCCGCTCAAGATGAGCCAGCCCATCGGCGCGGCGCTGGCCTTTATGGGCATAGAAGGGGCCATGCCGCTACTGCATGGATCGCAGGGGTGCACCTCCTTTGGCCTGGTGCTGTTCGTGCGACACTTTCGCGAAGCCATTCCCCTGCAGACTACGGCCATGAGTGAGGTTGCCACGGTCCTGGGGGGTTTTGACAACGTAGAGCAGGCCCTGGTCAACATCGCCTCACGCACCAAGCCGGCTCTGATCGGAGTCTGCACGACCGGCGTCTCCGAGATCAAGGGCGATGATCTGAATGGATTCCTCAAGTTGATCCGGAACGATCACCCGGAACTCGGCCAGATCGCCCTTGTGGATGTATGCACGCCGGACTTTGAAGGGGCGTTCCAGGATGGCTGGGCGGCGGCGGTTTCCCGGATGATCGAGGAGCTTGTCGAGGTTCCAATATCCGGCGCCGGTCTGTCACGACGTATCAACGTGCTTCCTGGCTCCCATCTCAGCCCGGGTGACATCGACGAATTGCGCGATCTGTTTGAGGCGTTCGGTCTCGAACCCATCTTTCTGCCCGATCTCTCCGGCTCGCTCGACGGGCATGTGCCCGAGCAGTTCATGCCTACCACCCTGGGAGGCACTTCGCTTGAAGATATTCGCAAGATGGGCTCCTCCTGCTGGACGGTGGCCATCGGCGAGCAGATGCGGGGTGCGGCAATTACGCTGGAGCACCGAACGGGCGTTCCATACCGGTTGTTCGACCGGCTCACCGGTCTGGCGGTAAATGACGATCTGATGAGCTTTCTGGCGGAGGCAAGCGGCGTTGCGGTACCCGTGAAGTACCGTCGGCAACGCAGCCAACTCGTGGATGCCATGCTTGACGGGCACTTTCACTTCGGTGGAAAAAATGTAGCGGTCGCCGCTGAACCCGATCTTCTGGCCGCGATGACACACTGGCTCAGCGAGATGGGCTGCACCATTCAGGCTGCCATCACCACGACCAGCTCGCCGGTGCTGGAGGGTATTCCGGCGGCTGAGGTCTTGCGTGGAGATCTGGAAGATCTTGAACTTCGCGCAGCGGGAGCTGATCTGCTGGTAACCCATTCGCATGGGCGGCAGGCCTCAGAGAGGTTGAACATACCCCTCTTCCGTGTCGGCATTCCGGTCTTCGACCGTCTCGGGGCCGGGCATCAGGTGACGGTGGGATACAAGGGCACCCGCGACCTGATCTTCGATGTCGGAAATCTTTTCATGGCGAACATGCATGAAGGGCATCCGCAGACCTGGGCGCCGTGGAGTTGCGGCGCCCACGGTTCGGCGGACGCGCACGAGTCGCAATAGCAGGAGATGCAAGAGCAGGAGCCGCAATAGCACGAGCCGCAATGATCGCTGGGAGGTTGAAGGGGAGACTATGAAAGTAGCCTT
Source organism: Acidobacteriota bacterium (assembly GCA_021819585.1). GTDB lineage: Bacteria > Acidobacteriota > Terriglobia > Terriglobales > Acidobacteriaceae > Granulicella. The sequence goes on along the minus strand of JAKAQS010000186.1, from coordinate 1,287 downwards.
TGCAACAGTTGACGGGCTTCACGTGAATGCCCACTTCGGATGGGCGAAGATGATCTCCGTTTACGAGGTGACGCAGGATGAGTGTCACCGGGTGACGGACTACGAGTTTGCCGGCAACCTGAGTGAGGACGGAAACGAAGACAAGCTGGGGCCGAAGCTGGATGCGATTCAGGATTGCGCCATTCTCTACGTCGCCGCTATTGGTGGATCTGGCGCAGCCCGCGTGGTGGCCAAGAACATCCATCCGGTAAAGGTGGCTGAGACGGAAGCCATAGATGGAATTCTGTTGAGGCTTCAGGACGTGCTGCGCAGGACTCCACCGCCCTGGTTGCGCAAGGCTCTCAACAAGGACAAAGAACGTATCTTCGACTTTGAGGACGAGGTGGCTCATGGCTGACGGCGTGATGCAGAGCGAGGCGCCTGTGGCTGCGGCCCGGGGATTTCTGAAGGAACTTGTCAAGCAATGGCGGGCCCAGGACCTGCATGGTTCGTGGGACAAGAAGAGCGACACCGAGCTGCTGGAGCCGTACATTCTTACCCGCGAAAGGCGCCGTGAGATTCCCATCATGAGCGATCCCGATCCGGAGACATTGTGGCGGATGGAACTCTTCTACAACGCGGTGGGCCTGGCCATTGAACGAGCCACCGGCATCATGGTGTCTCCGTTGATGAAGCTGCATCACGAGGGCTTCGGCCGCCTTGTACTCACGGCAGGCAGGTTGATCGTGATCGAAAAGCATCTGCGCGAGGTGCACCGGTTTGGCTTCGATTCGATGGAAAAGCTCGAGTCGGAGGGCGAGAAGCTGGTTGCGGATGGAATCAACTGGATCGAGAGATATCCGGAAGTCGCGCGTTATTGAGTCTTTATCTTCGTGCTGGTCGAGGCTGGCTACTTGTGAATCTGTGAGGAGCTCCATGGAAGCGGTACAAACTGCATTGGAAGCGATGACGCGCGACGGAAGGAGCTGGCAGCCATCCTACCTGCTGGCGATCAACCCCGATACCTGCATTGGCTGCGGCCGCTGCTTCAAGGTCTGTGGTCAATCGGTGATGGCGCTGCTGGGGATGACGGAAGACGGCGATCTGGTCGGGCTGGATGACGACGACGAGATTGAGCGCAAGATCATGACGGTGAGTGACCCTGGCGCGTGCATCGGTTGTGCCGCCTGCCAACGGGTCTGTCCAAAGAACTGCCAGACGCACGGACCATCGTAAGGAACTGAAGAAATGGACTGATTATGACACCACAGGCGATGTACCTCCATCTGCGGCAGGCAAGCGCAGATC
>JAKAQS010000013.1 GCA_021819585.1 Acidobacteriota bacterium | reverse complement strand
TTGCAGCTCCGCATAGATCAGGAAGTCATAGGAGTGCGGTTCATCCATGATTCCGCTCTCTCCGCGCGCCTCGGCCTCCTCGGAGGCCTTGATCGATGCTCTCTGCGCGGCGATATCCTGCGGCCACATCCCCAGCCGCGCATAGATGTGCCCCGGCATGTGGGCTGCGTGCGGCCCGGACGGGGCGATCTCACCATAGTGGTCGGCGGCCGCCAGTCCTTCCCTGGCCATCGCCGGATTGTCGCAGGCGTGAATCGTATAGTGATCCACCCCAGGATTGTCCGGATCCTTGGCGAACAACGGCCGCAAGACCACCATCGCCTTGCGCTCCTGCGTCTCGCTGGTGTCTCCCGGATTCTCCTCGGCCAGCAGCGAAAGAGCATAGAACGCCCCAGCGTTTACGTCCTTCGGGTAGCTCGCATATAGCCTTCCCATCGCCGCCGAATAGGCCTGCACGCGCGCCGGAAACTGCTCCGGCCCCGGTTTGTAGAACGCCGCCATCGCGGCGATATACGCTCTTTCACGTGCGGTCTTCACCGGCAGCGCCTGAGCGGCCTGAATCTGCGCCCAGCCAAAGCTCATCGCGGCGGAGCCTGGGCGCCCCCAGATCTCATGGAAGGCGCTCATCGCCTCACCCCAATGCGCCATCGCGCAGGTTGGATCGTCCTTGGCGATCCGCTCAAACTGCCTCCGCGCCTCCTCGTACCAGAAGTCATGCAACAGCGCGACGCCGCGATTGAAGTAAGGCTGCGCAGCGGCCCCGCAGGAGACTGGAAAGGAGACCATACCCAGCTTCTCCCGCATCTGTGCCGGCGTAGCCATCGGCATGGACTGATCTGAGGGAGGCTTCGCCATAGCGGACATCTGGGCGATCATCTGGCCGCTCAGAGGCGCCATCGTCAGCACACAAAGCGACAAAGTGAGCAAGGGGACGGTACAAGCTACGGGGAGATGGGAGAAGACGGTGCACCGCGTTTTCATGGCAGAGAATTATACCCGCTACCGCAACCGGCCGGAGCGTCGCTGGAATCGGCTCCATATCGAGGGGGCAAAGTCACGATAGAGCCAATCCCGGCCGGCGAGTGCTTCTGGTTGTTCTACACATGCGCCGCCTCATCGATCGGCTCACTCCGGCGCCGCGGCTCCGGAAGACTCCCCCTCTGCTTTGGGAACAAGACTGTGCTTGCCGGGCTCCTCTCCGCCGGGCACGCAGGAGGCCCACACCTGGAAGCTGATCTTCGGAGAATGCGATCCACCATCCGGATCCTTGTGCAGCGCATACACCTGCTCCCGAATCTCAAAGTCGGCCTGGGTCATCCGCTCCCGTGAGCGCAGAAAGTCCATCCAGCTCTCCATGATGAACGTCTCGTTCAGATGCTCCGGATTGTTTGCATCCCGATAGATGCCCCAGCGTACCGCTCCACCGCGCAGGCGAACCCCCTTCAACTTTTGTACCAGCCGGGTGAACCGGGCATAGCTCTCAGCCGGCACGTGGTAGTCCACCGAGATCCGCACCGGCCCCGCATCGGGATCAGCCATCTGCGCAAAACTCGACAGTGGGCGTTTCCATTGGTACGGGCTAAGGTCCGGCAACAGCCCCTTGAGGATATGGATTCGCCGCATCCCCGGCATACTGGCCGCCAGCCCCACCGCGGCGCAGATCAGCGAAACCCTGGTGGAGTAGCGCTGCGCGATGGCTCCCCAAAGCACGCTGCCCAGCGCCAGTCCGCCTTGGAGCGCCATCAGATAGACGCCCAGCGCTCGCGCGTACACCCAAGCCGGAACGCTCAGTTGAACGCTCACATTCAGCGTCGACATCGTAGTGGTCCAGGCAAACCCTGCGCCCAGCAACATCAAAATCGCCATCCACGGTAAAGGCGCCAGCGCCAGCACCAGCAGCGTCACCACATAGTAAGCTCCGGCCGCCAACAACATCGTATCCGCATCCACCCTCTGCCGCAGAGGCGCCAGCAGGGTGGCTCCCACTACGGCGCCCAACCCCAGGCATCCGTTCAGAATGCCGTACCCCATGGCTCCCTGGCGAAGATCTTGCTTGGCCACCAGCGCCAGCAGGCTCCAGACGGCGCTGACAAAAAAGGTGAAGGTAAACACTCGGATCAGCGGCCCCTGCAGATCGGGAGCATGGCGCAGATAGCGCAGCCCCGATCGAACCGAGCCCGCTATCCGCTCCGCCGGCAGCGCGCTTTGGAACAATGGTTGCCGCCGCCACCGCCACAGGATCCAGATCACGCCGGCAAACGAGGCTGAGTTGAGAGCGAATACCCAGGCAGCGCCTCGACTCGGGAGCAAAAACGCAGCAACCAGCAATCCTCCCAACGCCGGTCCCGCCGCCCGCGCCAGGTTGTTGCTGGCGGCATTCAGCGCCACCGCATTTGGAATCTGTTCATGCGGCACCAGCTCCGGCACAATCGCCTGCCAGGCGGGATTGTTCATCGCCGACCCGATATTCAGAAGGAAGGTGAACAGCAACAGCGTCAGCGGCGAGATCACGTTCAAAAAGGTCAGCGCCGCCAGCACGGCAACACTGGCCAGCATCCAGCACTGCCAGAACATCAGCAGACGGCGCCGCTCATAGATGTCCGCGGTCGCCCCCGCCAGCAGGCCAAGAAACAGCACGGGCAGGCTCGCCGCGGTCTGCATCAGCGCAATCAGCAGCGGAGACGTGGTCAGCACCGTCATCAGCCAGGTGCCCGCCGTGTCCTGCATCCAGGTGCCGATGCTGGACACCGTCGAGGCCACCCAACGGTCGCGGAAGATGGCTATGCGCAACGGCTCGAAAGCATTCGATCCAACCGCAATCGGCTGGGTTGCTGCTCCCAGATCGGTTGAGTCGATATGTCCGGTCTCGCCCACAGATCTATCATGCCATCCAAACCAGGAAGTGCGTTTTTTACCGATCTTTAGCTTGGATCTCGGCCTCTTGCCCGGCTGTCGTCCACACCCTGACCAAGGCCTCTCTCCTATTGCATCCACGCTCCGCCGTTTATAGTGCAATCATGGTTTGCCCTGATGCGATGCTGATCCTCCGATGCCTGGCCGGCATCCTTCTTCTCTCTATCGCATCCGCGCAGCCAAGTCCGGCCTACCCTGCCAGGCAAGCAGAGGGTCCGGCGGCGAAAGTGGCTCCGGCGCTCGCCGATCAGCCCATCCCGCCCATTCCACAGCTTCTCCACGACGTTGAGCAGCACCAAAAGGAAGCCGAAGACGCGCAGCGCGATTACACCTACCACGTCCACTTCGAGTTCCAGCAGTTGGATCGCGGCGGTCGAGCCAAAAAGATCTCCACCCTCGACGCCGAAAGCATCGCCATCGACGGCGTCCGCATCGACAAGGTGGTCGCCCGCAACGGAAAACCCCTCACCCCCAAACAGGCCCAGAAGGAGAGCGATCAGATCGACAAGGATGTCGCCCGCGCCAAGGCCCGCAGGGAGCGGCTCGCGGCTCGTGGCAAGTCCTCCGATCCGGAGGGTAACCCTCTCATCCCCGTCTCCCGCATCCTCGAGTTGGGCACATTCTCCAACCCCCGCCGGATCCTGCTCGACAACCGGCCTACCATCGTGCTGGATTACGCCGGCGATCCCCACGCCAAAATCCGCAACCAGTCTGAAGGCATCATCCGCAATCTGGTGGGCGCCGTATGGATCGATGAGCAAAACCGCATCCTGGTGCGCGGGCAGGGCCACTTCGTCCATGACTTCAAGATTGGGGCCGGCCTCGTTCTGGACATTCACAAGGGATTCAGCTTCGACTTCCGCGCCACGCACATCACGGGCGATGTATGGCTCCCGGCAACAGTCGACGGAAAAGGCCAAGCGCGCATTCTCCTCTTCGAGCGCATCGACGGAAACTTTCGTCTGGTCACCTCAAATTACCAACGATTCACCACCAGCACCACCATCATCGACTCGAACCGCCTCGTCAACCCAGACAATCAATCTGCTCCCAGTCTACCTGCCCCCGTCCAGACTTCCCCGCCCGAACCCAACTAGGCTTCTCACCGCGCACAGACTTTCACCGTGCTCCGGCCCCGGACGATTCTCACCACTTCCTTGTGAGAAGCTGCGTTGCATTCAAGTTAGCGATTCCTTCTCATTGGCAAGCATCCTGAGATCCCGCCCTCCAGGGATCGCGCGCCCGTACAGTAAGATGGTGAGGGATACACGGCTGAAGCGAAGAACCTGGCCCACAGGAAACTCAGCCACCGCGTTTGGTAGATGATCGCCGGCGATCTCACCGCAAGCGGATTTCACAGATCCACCTGGGCCGGACTCTATGCTGCGCGGGCGGAGATTTTTGAAATGGCCGACGATGAACTGATTCTGATCACCGGTGCTACCGGATTTCTGGGCATGCAATTGGTTCGCGAACTGCTGGACCGATATCCGCGGACGCGGTTGGCATTGCTGGTCCGTAACCGTGCGGGGCAGACCGGCGAGCAGCGCGTTCATGCGTTTCTTCCCGAGACTCACCGCGCGCGCGTGCAGGCGGTCTCTGGCGATGTAAGCCATCCGGGGTGCGGCCTGGATGAGACGACCCGCCGGCGTCTGCAGGCTGAGGTGACGCGAGTGATTCACTCCGCGGCCACCGTGCGCTTCGATCACTCGCTCGAAGAGGCGCGCCGCATCAACGTCGAGGGTACGCGGCATCTTCTGGACTTTGCGGGCGGCGTGCGTCAGTTGCGCAGCTTTGCCTACGTCGGCACAGCCTACGTGGCCGGCGAACGCACCGACCTGGTGCGCGAGGACGAGTTGGCCATTGGACAAACCTACCGGAACACCTACGAGCAGACCAAGGCCGAAGCTGAGGCGCTGGTGCGTTCGCGTCTCGCCTCCATGCCCGGCGTCATTCTGCGCCCCAGCATCATCGTGGGAGACTCCCGCACCGGCGTCACCTCCAGCTTCAAGATGATGTACTGGCCGCTCAAGATCTACGCGCGAGGGCTTTGGCGGACCGTGCCGGGATATCCTGACGCCGTGCTGGACATCGTGCCCGTCGACTTTGTCGCGCGCGCCGTCGCACAGCTGCTCTTTGACCCGGCCGCGCTGGGCTCCACCGTGCATCTGTGCGCCGGTCCGCAGGGCAGCGCCACCATCGACCAGATTGCGCTCCGGGCCCGGCAGTACTTCCACGGACCCGCGCCGCGCTACGTCGATCCTCGATTCTTCTTCGCCATCATGCGGCCGTTGCTTTTCATGGCGCTGTGGGGACGCAAGCGCAGCGTGCTGCGCGACGGGCGCGCCTATCGCGACTACTTCAGCATGCGCATGCAATTTGACACCGGCAATGCGCAGCGGCTCCTGCAGCCCGCCGGGCTGGCGCCTCCGCCGGTCCTCGATTATCTCGACCGTCTCTTCAACTACTGTGTGGCCAGCGAGTGGGGCCGCAAGCCGGTCTCCGCCCCATGAGCCTCCTTCTGCGTTACCGGCTGGCGCGCGACCCTGGCGTCACGGTGGCCAACCTAGTCGACGAACTCGTCCGGCGCAAGAAAGACTGCCAGGTCTCGGTGGACGATGAGGGCTCCTTTCGTCTCTCCGATCTCCACGCCGAGGTTTGCACCCTGGATGCATTCCTTCGCCGCACGGTCGCCCTGCAACCCGGCGAGCAGGTAGCCATCTATCGCACCAACGACCGGCGCTGTTTTCACTGGTTTCTGGCCGCCGTCCGCGCCGGAGGCATCGCGGTCCCGCTCAATCCGCAGCTCTCGCTGGCAGAGGTGCGCCGCATCCTGGCCGAAAGCGGCACGCGCATCCTGGTCACCGACAAGGCGATCTTTGAACGCACCATCGGCGACCGTCAGGCCCTGGATGTGCGCACCTGGATCGAGGCCGATGACGAGCCGGAGACCCTCGACGGATTTTTGCGCGTACCGGCGGCCTTAGAGCCGTTTCCTCCGCAGCGCATCGATCCGGCGGCGACCATCGCCATCTTTTACACCTCGGGAACAACCGGATTTCCCAAGGGCGCGGCTCTATCCAGCAACGCATTGCTGGGCGCGCGCGCGTCCACCGTGCTCTCGGGAGCGTTCCTGGGGCCGCGCGATCTGGCTCTGGTCGCCCTGCCCTGGTCGCACATCATGGCGGTCAGCATCGCGCTGTACGGCCTGATGGCCGGCATTCGCGGCTGCTTTCTCAACCGCTTTGACACTGAAGCCGCTCTGAGCCTCGTCGAGCGGTTTCACGTAACGGCCGTAATCGGCGTTCCGGCGATGTTTGCGCGGCTGGTCAACGCTCATCCGGACCCGGCTCGTCTGGCTAGCGTGCGCCTGTGGCTCTCGGCCAGCGATCACCTTCCCTCCGAAGTGCGGCAGCGACTGCGCCGCTTCGGAGCTTTGCTGCGGCTGCCAGGCGGCTTGCGCATTCCTCCCGTGCTTCTGAATGGTTACGGCATGGTTGAATTGGGCGGTCTGGCCATGATGGGCGTTGAACTTTCCTTCGCTCCCGGCAGCGGCGATCTCTGCATCCCGGTGCCGCCGTTCCGTATCCGCATCGTCGATGAAGACGGCCGCGTGTTGCCTCCAGGAGCTACCGGCGAGTGTCAGATTCGCCGCCACGGCATCACGCCGCACTACTGGAAGAACGAGGGTGACGCACAGGAAGATATTTTGACCGGCGACGGCTGGCTCCGCACCGGCGATCTGGCTGTGCGCAACCGCCTGGGGCTCATCCGCCTTGTGGGTCGCGCCAAGGACGTGATCAAGGCAGGCGGCTACTCCGTGTATGTGAAGGAGCTCGAAGAGACCATCCTGGCCCATCCGGATGTCGCGCGCGCCGTCGCCTTTGGCCTTCCGCACCGCGAAAAGGGAGAGATGCCGGTGGCCGCGGTCGAACTGCATCCTGGAGCCACCGCCAGTGAGACCGATCTGCTGGAGTGGTGCCGCAGCCGTCTGGCAGCTTACAAATCGCCGCGCCACATCTGGATTCTCGCTGCCGGCGAACTGCCGCAGAACCACACCGGCAAGTTTTTAAGGCGTGAACTTCGGGAGCGATTCGCCGCCGCAGTTCAGTAACCTTGCACCCACCTCTGCAGGGAAGATGGCCAAGCTCTGAAATCAGGCCGACGCGGACAAGACCGAGTGCGAAGCGTCGCTCACCATCGCGCGGATCGAATCGATCACCAGATCCGGTTCGTCCAGATGAATCCAGTGCGCGCTCTCTTCCGCGATCACCTGGCGTACGTTGTTGCCGATCCTGGCCAAACACTGTTCGGAGAGCGGAGTCGCATTGCCCGGCGTCAGCACCAGAATTGGAATGTTGCGAATCGGCTCCGCATCATGCATCTCCGAAACCGTGTCCGGGACCGCCGAAACATATTGCTGCATCCCTACGTAATATTCAGGCCGGGACCAGTGCGCTGCGATGATCGGCCAGATCTCCCTGGGCATCTTGCCGACCTCTTCGGTCAACCGCTTGAGCACGTGCCGCCCGCCCGTGCCGCCCGATTTGGCGATGCGGCCCGAAAGGCGGTTTGATCGGTACATCAGCAGGCTGATGACCAGCCGGAAAAAGCCAAAGCGCGCTACAGGAATCGCGTAGGCGGAGAGCTTCCTGCCCCGGTTGATCATGGACTGTTTACCGGGATTGAGTGGAGGCCACTCTTCGCAGCGCATGGGATCCACCAACACCAGGCCGGCGACCTCCTCTGGATACAGCGCCGCATAGCGGCGTACGCAAAGGCCGCCGAAGGAGTGGCCCACCAGAATGTATGGCGCCTCAATGCCGGCCGATGCCAGCATGGTGTGCAACTCGGCGCAGATGTTTCCCGGCGTGCGCCGGCTGCAGCAGGGGCTGCTCCAGCCCAGGCCGCTGCGATCATAGGCAGCCGTAGCGGTGAATGCGGCAACCTTGTCCTGAATGTATCGCCAGTTCAGATTCGTCGCGGTGATGCCCGCCTCGAACAGCACCGCTGGTCCGCCCGATCCCTTTTCCACCAAAAAGAGCTTCTGTCCGCCGCCGATCTCCACCCAGCGGCCTGCGCGGGTGAACCGCCTTCGATCGCGCCGCGCACCCAGGGACTGATAGAAAAATCCTGCTGCGAGGACCGCGGCAAGAGACAGCAAAATCACAAGAGGCAGACTCATGGACGATCCTCGAATCGGCCGATAACGCCGGGTTGAAAGTCGTTTGCATCAAGATGGGCCTTTGCGCTGCCCCGCTTGATGATCCAGATTGCGGAGCCTGCCTGGCCACGCATCTTCGCCTCGATCTGCGTGGCCGACCAGACCCCATTTGATTGGCGCAAGCCGTAGTACGTGATCTCCTTTACCGCTCCGCCATGCCGCAGCGTCTTCTCGGCATGGACCGGGTAAGCAATGCTGTGGTCCAGCCAGGTGCGTACCTCGGAGTAGCTCGTCCGGTCCGAGCGCCCCGGCACGCTCTTCAACAGATCGCACCGGCGGCCATCGAACGAGACATCTCCCAGCAGCGTCTGCTTCGGCCAGAAGAACTGCGGATCGAGAAGATCCTCGTAGCTGAACACCGTGCCCAGAAAACGATCGCCCCATCTGCCGGGCGGCAGCACCAGGGGCGAGGCCGCGCTCGGCCGCAAGATCCGGATGCTGTCCCGGCCGTCGGGACGCGCCTCCAGCAGAAGGCGGAGCGGCTCATCCTTTCCCTCCGCCGCTGCTCCCTTCGATGGAACCGCCTCGATCAACGTGTGCAGAGCGCCGTCAAGCCACAGCCCCTCAACGGAGATGGCGAAACGGGTGCGGCTTCCGCCGGCGTCCACGCGGACGAGTTGGCCGGTGGCGCGATAATCCGAAGTCTCGATGCGATTCCGCACCGCAACCAGCGCAGCCGGCGTCTCGGCTGAGCCGGCCACGCCGGCAAACAGGAGCACGGCCGCCGTCATCAAAGTGGCCAGCCTCAAGATGCGACCCTCCCGTCGTGGACTCGGATGTGACGCGGCGCCGCATGGGCGATCTCGTCTTCATGCGTCACCACGATCAGCGTCATGCCCCGCGATCTCTGAATTCCAGTCAGAATCTCCATGATCAGCGCAGAGTTTTTGCTGTCGAGGTTGCCCGTAGGCTCGTCGGCCAACAGTATTTCGGGCTCATTGGCCAACGCGCGGGCGATCGCCACGCGCTGCCGCTCTCCTGCGGAGAGCTTGCTCGGATGTTGATCCATGCGGTGTTCCATGCCCATCTCCCGTAGCAGGCTCTCGGCGCGCCTCCGGCGATCGCCGCTGGCGCTCCGCGAGGCCAGCATCGGCGCCTGAACGTTCTCGACAGCCCGCAGAGTGGGTAGCAGGTAAAACGCCTGGAAGACGAAGCCTACATGATCGCAGCGATAGGTGTCGAGATCGAACGACGAGCCCAGCGGATCGCCACGGAAGAGAACGTTCCCGCTGCTAGGGCTATCTAGCCCTCCCAGCAGATGCAGCAGCGTGGACTTGCCACTGCCGCTATGGCCGCTGATGGCCACGAACTCGCCAGCCTCAATCGAGAGATCGACGCCCCGCAAGGCCTCGATGCGCCCCTCTTCGTAGCTCTTGTACAGCTCGCGCACTTCTAGAATGGGGCTGCTCATGCGGCGGAGCCTCCGTCTGGAACGCGCGAGATGGTCCCGCACGCAAATAATCTTTTACAACAAAAAACGATCACACCCAACCTCAAAGACGACCGCCGATGCCAAAGGTCAACCTCCTCATCGGCCAAACTGGCCGTATGAACAAATGTTAATCTTGAGCTGCTTCTCCCTAGCGTGCTTGCACAAGATCCGGTCTTTCAGGTCATTCAGCCTCCGCGGAGCAAATCCGTTGAATCTTCGCCTGCAGCGCGAATCTGGCCGCGCCAGATAGCCGCCATCTGGCGTAAAGCGCGCGGCGCTCCAACCCTTTGCAGAACTTACAGACGAGTGCCTCCAGGCTCTTCCCAGAGCAGAAAAGTCTCCGCCCCTGATTCATACCCTTACCCGTTGACGCTCGACGACCTCTTCGATCAGCTCGGCCGCCCGGCCAGGGCCATCTATCCGCTGGATGGCCTCCTGCAGCTTCCTCGCTGCTTCCCGGTAGGAGCCATGCTCCAGCACCAGCCGGATGGCCTTGCGAAGCCGCCGCGGGGTGAGACGATGCCTTGAAACCACCACGCCTGCGCCGCGCGCCGCAACACGCGCCGCGACCCCGGGCTGATCATTGCCCAGCGGCACGGCGACCATCGGAACACCCTCGGCAAGCGACTCCAGAGCCGTGTTAATGCCGGCGTGGGTGATAACCAGCGCAGCGAGCTTCAAGATCTCCAGTTGCGGCGCAAAGCGCACTACCAAAGGCGCTCCCGCCAGCGGGCCCAGTTGCGCGGGGTCCAGACCACCGCCCAGCGAGATCAGCAGTTGCGCATCCAGGCCCTCGCAGGCCTCGGCAATCACCCGGAAGATCGTCTCCGAGCCATTCTGAAAGGTGCCCAGCGACGCATAGATCAGCGGCCGTCGATCGAGACGTTCCCAGCAAAACTCCACCGCTGGGCGTTGCCGGGCATGCACAAACGGCCCCGTGTAATAAAGTCCCGGCGGCTTTGGGCCGCGCAGCGGGAACTCAAACTCTTCGGGCAACTGAGTAATCTGCGCCAAGGTCGACAGCCCATCCTCGGGGCGCTCGTAGGGCTTCAATCCCCAGGCGATGCGCTGCGCGCTGATCTCGCGAAAGATGGGAGCGCCGATCCGCAGCAGCAATTCGATGGCAAGCCGGTTACGCAGCCTGCCCAGCCAGTCCTCCCGCGCTGCCCAGCCCAGCCAGAAGGGCGGAAACCGGTCGTCGTGCAGCAGCGGAGGCAGCAGAGCGATCGAGATCCAGGGCATCCCCAGATGGTCGGCCACATTTCCTGCAAAGTCGGCCTCATCCACCAGCAGCGCCTCCACGCCGGCCTGGCGCACCGCGCGCGGCCCGTCGCGCAGAACCATGCGCGCCGTATTCCTCACCCGCTCCAGGGTAAAGCGCAGGGTCGCGATGCCCTTGAGATCAGCCATACGCTCATCCAGCCTGGCCAGCGTACCTGCCGGGTACTCTTCAGCGCCGATGCAATGAAACTCGATGCCGGCGGCCCGCACACGCTCCTCGGTGTCGGCGATTCCGAAAAGAATCACCTTGTGGCCTCTCAGCTCCAGAGAACGCGCCAGGGCAGTCATCGGATTGATGTGCCCAGTGGCCGGAAAGCAAAAAGCTCCGAATCGCATCATGCCTTTCTTCGGTCGTTCCCAAACCGTTTCCAAGTCGCCTTCATACCGTTTCCCAAGCCGCTCAATCGCAGCGCAGCGCATCCACCGGCGAGAGCTTCCCGGCGCGCCAGGCCGGAAGCAGACCCGCCGTCAGCCCGGCCAGGAGGGCAATGGCCAGCGCCTTCACCAGCACAGGCCACTGCAAGGTCGCCACAAAGAAACTTGCCGTCTGCGGCAGCACCGCCAACACACACAGGGCGCACCATCCGAGGCCGATGCCCAGCACGCCTCCGCCCAGGCCCAGCAGCGCTGCCTCCAGTTCGATGTGCGCCAGCACCTTCCATTGCTTCCAACCGAGCGCGCGCAGAATACCGATCTCGCGGGTGCGCTCGAAGACAGACATGGCCATGGTGTTGGCGATGCCCAGAATGCCTATCAACAGCGCCAGCGCCGAGGTTCCCCAGGCCGAAGTCTTCGCCAGCGCTACAAATTGGTTGCTTCTTGCCCGCTCGGCCGCAGGCACGGCGCGGGCGCCCGGAACCGCCGCCTGAATCGCGGCCTGCGCCGACCGGATGTAGGCATCCTCCTCTTCGCCCGCAGGGGCTGGGCGCAGACGTACGTCGATGGTCGAAACCTTCCCATCCATGCCGCTGAGCTGCTGCAACTGGTCAAGCGGCATCACAATCGCAGCCGCTTCCAACGTTGAGGCGGCGTGATAGATCGCGGTCACGCGAAACTCCGTGCCTTGCAGCTCGATGCTATCGCCCGGGGACTTTTTCAGATCTTGCGCGAGCAGGTCGCCGAGCATCACCTCCGGCTGCCCGTCGCTCACTCGCTTTCCGTCGAGAATCTTCAGGGAATTGAACTCGAAGGCGTTGACCTGCCAGCCATAAACCAGCGCATTGATCTCCGGCGTCACGTCCATCAGATTGAAGATCGTGGGTGAAACCTGCTCCACCATGGGTAGCGCCTGAATCTTCGCCGCTGCCGACTCGTCCAGTGTCGTATTGAGAAAACTGCCCTGAATGACGGAGAAATCCGTGTCAGTGCTGGAGTAGATGCGCATCCATTGCTGCTCGAAGGAGGTTGAGAAGCCCACCAGGCCGACAAACGCACCCACCGCCATGCCGATGCCGAAGAGCGTCAGCAGCGTCCTCAAGCGTCGGCGACGGAGGTTCTTCAGTACATACCCAGTGAACGAGAGCGACTTGGTCATGCAGTTTCAGGCTTTCTTCCATTGCGCTTGGAGTCGATCGATTGCGAGCTTGCAACGGCGGCGCACAACACCAGCTTCCAGAATAGGCGGTCCGGCAAGCGATCTCCAAATCCTGGAACCGTACCGGGGCTCCAGAGCCCGAAGAAAAGCATCTGCTCAGAGGTTCCCCTTATGAAAAAGAGCAGTTGACCCACATCCATCCCTCTCCCGACAACCGACACGGGCTTGAGTCCGGGTTTGGATGCGGGCGCCCCACATCTCGCCTTTCAGAGATGTGGGCCTGTAGCGGAACTGCGTCTTCCGCGGCTCGCCGGAGAAATCATAGAAATGTGGCTTCTTTCACGGTTTCAGCGCGAACTGCGCGGACAAAGATGCCAGAGAGGAGCCGCCGGCCCACACCGTATAGGCGCCCGGCTCGATAGCCCATCGGCTTTCGGCGCTCCACACCGCAAGCTGATCCTGCGGTACATGAAAGGTCACCGTCTTCGTCTGCCCCGGATCGAGACGGATCCGAGAGAAACCAGCCAGAGTCCGGCGTGGAGTCTCTACACTACTTACGTCCTCGCGCACATAAAGCTGAGCGACTTCGTCACCGGCGACCCTGCCTGTATTCGTCACGTCGACGGTAGCCTCGATATCGCCATGGCTGCCCGGAGCAGGCGCTTTCACCGCCAGGTGATCAAAGCGGAAGGTGGTGTAACTCAGGCCAAATCCAAACGGGAACAGGGGCTTGCCATCGGAATCGACGTATCGGTAGACCCGCGAGGGATCGGCGTCATAGTCGTCAGGGAGTTGTCCAACAGTCTGGGGAAACGTAATAGCGAGGTGCCCACCCGGATTATTCTCTCCAAACAGCGTCTCGGCGATGGCCCTTCCGCCAAACTCGCCCGGATACCACGCCTCAAGAATCGCAGCCACATGCTTCTCTGCCCAATCAATCGTCAACGGCCGGCCATTCTCAAGAACCAGCACCAACGGCCTTCCCGTACCTGCAACGGCTTCAAGCAGCTTCTCCTGGTCGCCAGGCAAGCTGAGGCTAGACCGGTCAAAGCCCTCACCTGAGATTCCCTGCCACTCGCCGAGTCCCATGATCACGGCCTGCGCGCCGCGGGCCGTCTCTACCGCAGACTCAATGTCGTTCCCATCGTCGAAGCTAACCGACGCATGCGGCAGAAGTTCACGAATCCCCTGAAGCAGGCTGATTTTCAATCCATTCGCGTGGTTTTCATAGTCGCCGTAACGAGCCTTGTCGCCATTGGGACCGATCACGGCAATACGCTGCGTGGACCGGGAAAGCGGCAGCAGGTGATCCTCATTCTTGAGCAGCGTCATCGATTCCAGCGCCGCGCGCAGGGAGACGGCAAGATGCGCCGGCGAACGATACACCTTGGCATCCAGTGCCGGATTCACATAAGGATGATCAAAGAGCCCCAGGGCAAACTTCACCCGGAGCACCGAACGAACCGCCCGGTCAAGGTCCGGCTCGGGCAGCGAGCCATCGTGAATACAACCGGTCAGAGCCTTCTCAAACACGTCGTGCGGAAGATCGTAGAACTGCATGTCTACCCCTGCCCGTATCGCCATGCAGGCGGCATCCTGAGGAGTAGCGGCTACCTTGTGTACCTTGTAAAGATTTGCAATGGCTCCAAGATCCGAGAGCACAAAGCCTTTGAAGCCCCACTCCTGGCGCAGCACCGTCTTCAGCAGAAACGGATTGTCTGTCATCGGAAGGCCGTCAATCTCGTTATAGGCGGCCATCACACTCATCACATGGCCCTGGCGAACCGCCGTCTCGAACGGCCGCAGCATGATCATTCGCAGTTCGCGCTCGCCCATATCGACCGGAGACGTATTGGTTCCGGACTCCGGCGCGCCATAGGCAGCAAAGTGCTTGGGCTCCGCCACCACCGTGTGATCGGTCGCCAGGCCATCCCCCTGCGCGCCATCGATGAAGGAGAGCCCCAACTGCGCGGCCAGGTAGGGGTCTTCGCCGTAGGTCTCTTCCACTCGGCCCCAACGCGGATCTCGCGCCAGGTTCAGAACCGGAGCGAGAATCATGTCCACGCCGGTGGCGCGGGCCTCCGATCCGATGCTCGAACCCACATCTTGCAAAAGTGGCCGGTCCCACGTATCTCCCAGACCCAGCGGCGCGGGAAAGACAGTGCCGGTGTTGAAGCCGTGCAGCCCTTCCTCGATAAAGAGCGCCGGAATGCCCAGCCGGTTATGGGAGATCACCCATCGTTGAATCGCATCCGACTGCTCCGCAGTCGGATTCAGATCATGGATCGAGCCGACCCCCAGCTCTCCCCAAAGCCTCTGGGCCTTCAAGGGAACAAAGGCCGCATCCGCCGCGGCATGGGTCTTGTCTGTGTAGCGGCTCATGATGGAGGTCGCGCCGGCATACATATCCAGTTGGCGCACCTTTTCCCGCAGGGTCATCCGGCCCAGCAGGTCATCGACGCGGGCTTCGATCGGCGCATGAGCATCTCGATAGAGCGGCAGCTTCTGCGCCGGCCGGCGAGCGGTCTGGGCGGAAAGAGGCGCCACGGCAAACACCGCTGCAACTGCCGGAGCAAGAAGGGCAGCGAAACAGAATCGGAGAATTGCCAATCGGGAGCCGAACCGGCCTCTCACGGCCCCGTTGGAGCAACTCGCCGCAAAAGGCCTGGCGAGCGATTCACGATCAGAAAATGAAATTGGCGCAAACCGGACTCGAATCATCCTGGAGATGACTTTATCGAGATCTCCCGGCAAACACCACTCTACCCACCACTCCGCCGCCCCTCCGGCCCGCTTAAAACAAAAAGGAGGAGACGCAGGTCTTCTCCCTTTTGCCGAACGAACATGATGCACCGGCTTGAAAACTCTCGTTTAGAGAGGCTGAACGTCAGAGGCTTGCCATCCCTTGGGCCCCTTGACCACGTTGAACTGAACCGCCTGGCCTTCCTGCAGGCTCTTGAAACCATTGGAGTTGATGGCTGAGTAATGCACAAACACATCCTCGCCATTCTGACGGCTGATGAAGCCAAATCCCTTGGCGTCGTTGAACCACTTTACTGTTCCCTGTTCCATTTTTCCCAAATCCTTGTGATTGACTTTGACGCTGAATCCAAATCGGGGCTTCGGCTACTACGTGCAGAAAACCAATCTGTTTCAAACGATGCAGAAATGTTAGCACGAAGGTGGATTTTTCCACCGAAAAATTTGCGGCTCGTTTGAATTGCACTGAAAATTGTGCGATTTTCAGCTATTTTCCCTTGCTGCCCGCAACTTCCCCTGAAGACCTTCCCTCTTCCCACCCCTCCACATAGCGCCGAACAATCTCCTCGGCCGTCCTCAGCACCTGTTCCAGCGTCATTGATGTCGAGTCCAGGACCACCGCATCTTCGGCCGGCCGCAGCGGAGACTCCCTGCGGTTCCGATCCCGGGCATCCCGCTCCTTGAGCTCATGAGTGATCGCCTCCTGCGTCTTCTGCCCGGGGCCAACCTGGAGATAACGCCGGTTGCCCCTTACCTCAGGATCCGCATCCAGGAAGATCTTCACCTCCGCATCGGGAAAGACCACGGTCCCGATGTCCCGGCCCTCCATCACCACGCCCCCCCTGGCTCCCATCCTTTGCTGCTGGGCTACCATCCACTGACGAAGCCTGGGATGCACAGAGACCTGCGAGGCCGCCGCCGTCACGTCCGCCTCCCGAACCCGTCTTGAGACATCCACGCCGTCCAGAAGCACCCGATTCCCCTCGGGTCTCAGCTCGGGAACAATCTGCGTTCGGCCCGCCAGTTCCAGGAGCGCCAACTCATCGTTCAGCGCCACGGCCTGATCGATGGCCTTCAACGCCAGGGCCCTGTACATGGCGCCTGTCTCCAGGTTCAAAAAACCGAACCTCCGCGCCAGGTGCGCCGCCAGCGTGCTCTTGCCGGCTCCAGCCGGCCCATCAATGGCAATCACAGGGTGCTTACGCCCTGAGATTCGCCGCGTCGAGTCGCTATCGGAAATGGAAGGCGTCGAACTCGAGTCCATCCTGTTTCTACTCCCCTCCCTCGGGCGCCTTCCGTCTCGCGGCGCCTGGGGATCCGCTCCGCTTAATCTTCGTGCTGGTCAGCCTTGGAGACTCTCCAAACTTCGGCTTGCTCGCCGGCCCGGCCCCAAACTTACCTGCGGACTTGCCTTTGAACTTGCCCCCTGGCTTGCCGGCAGCCTTGCCCGCAAACTTGCCCCCTGGCTTGCCCCCAAACTTACCGGCAGATTTTCCTGTCAACTTGCCCGTCGGCTTACCCTTGGACTTACCGGCAAACTTGCTCGCTGGTCGATCGGGAAACCCTCGCGCAGGCTTGCCTTGGAAGTTGCCCGCCGGCCGCGAGCCTGGCGCCTCAACAAACTCCGCGGAGCCATGCTCTCCGCGGGCCTTGCCGCCGCGCGGGTCATACCGGCGCTCAGCACCGCCACCCCCTCTTGGAGACCTGTCTCTGGGAGCCCACTCCGGCTTGCCCCCGGTGCGGCCTCTACCCTCGCCGGCAAAGGGCGCTTTGCTGTGCGCCGCACCCTCAAAGCGGCGCGGTTTGAACGCCGCACGCTCTCCATCTCTGGATCCCTTCGTCGAGTACGCCCTCTTGCCCTCCCCTTGACCTGGAAACGGCCGCTTGCCCGGAGAACGCCCGGCAGGAGGCCCGGCATCTGGCTTTGCTCCCTTCGGCCGAGCCGACTTCCACTCTGGAGCCGCTCCGTCGAGCGGCGTGCGCTGGCCGCGCCGCTCCCCGCCAGCCCTCCGCTCCTCCTCCCAGGGCTTGGTAAAGCTCCGCCGCTCCGCGCCGCCTGTCAGGGGACGTTTGGTGTTATCCCTGCTGAACGGCGGCGTCCTCTGGAACGGCCGCCGCGCAGCCTCGCTCCGGCCCTGCGGCCTCTTGCCCTCCGTCCCAGAGCCGTAGGGCTTCGCCGTCCTTCCATGCCGGTCTCCGGCAGACCCTGCCGCGTCCCGACGGCTTCCACGCTGACCCTGACTCCGCTCTGCAACCTCGTTACGGACCCTCGGCTTGCGCCCCGTGCCGGTCTTCGGCCACTTCCTTTGGTCCGTAACCATCTTCTCCCTGATGGCGGAGACAGCCTCTCCTGGCTGTTCAACGGGAGCGGACGCCACCTCCGGCAGACCTCCGGGGAGATGCAGCAGCGTCTTCCCCTCAATCACCACCGTGTTCAACTGCCGCGCCGCCACCAGAGCGTGCAAAACCTCCCGCACGCGCGACCGCGCCGTTAGCGGTGAAAGGAAGGTAGCAATCTCCTCCTCGGTAGCCGCAAAGACCTGGGTCAGATACAGCGACACCAGAGCGGACAACGCACTGGGCTGTCCGCTATTGGCTCCCGTCTTGATGGCCTTGGTGAACCGCCGGGTGGTCAGCTCCCAAAGCGTTGCACCGTCTCCCTTGGCCTCCGGCATCTGGGCCGGCAGCGGAATCACCCGAAGCTGCGACCACAGCTCTCCTAGCGCGCGCACCACCGCGCTTTCCGTGACCTCGCGGCCCAGCTCCTGCGCCAGCTCCGCAGCCGTCATCGCCCCGCCCCGGGTGAGAGCCTCAAACACCCGCAACCCCAACGGCGAAACCCTTACCGCTCCGGAGGTGGAGGGCGGGTGCTTCCATGCCTTGTCTCCGCGCATGGTGAAGACGTAGCTGAAGATCCGAGCGCTCACAATAAAGTCCGGCGTGTCCCCCGGCATCCCGAGCAGATTCAGCGGCAGCGCCAGCCCCTCGCCAGCCATCCGCGCCACCAATCCCCGCGCTGCCTCGCTCTCCTCCGGCGTGGGGTTGGCGCGGGCTGCTCCCAACGTGGCCTCCACCAGTGACGGCGCAGGAGCCGGAAGCTGCTGCGCCCGCGGAGCAAACAGCACCAGACCAAACTCGTTGATCCAGTCCCGCGCCGCCTCCAGGGTCAGCAGGGCCTCGCCCCGCTCCACCCCATCGGGCAAAGAACCCGCCGGAGCCGCCAGGGTCTGCTTCCATGCGAGCGCGCGAGCAGCCTCAAGCTGCTTTTGGTTTAACTCCACTGTCGAACTCAATCTTTCCCCTATCCGCGCTTTGCTGTGCCGACTTTGATCGAGCGCATCGATCTGCCCACGGATGCATGCAGAGCGTCGTGTTGAACTTCTTGAACTTCGCAGCCAAGGCAACTCCGTCTGCCGGGTGCGGATCGGAGTTGCGCGAAACGCTCTGCCTGCCTTGCGCTGCCGGACTCGCAATCTTGCCCAGGCATGGCTACCTTCCCGGCTAGATCCGCTGAAACGCCCTTTGGATGTCTCTTAGAGAATACCGCAATGCGATCGGTCTGCCGTGCGGACAGCTCATCGGATGAGCCGTCTTGCCCAGCTCCCGCAGCAGCCAGTCCATCTTGGCCGGTTCCAGCGGCATATTCACCTTGATCGCCGCATGGCAGGCAATCGAAGCGGCAATCCGGGCGCGCCGCAGCTCCTCGTTCTCCACCTGAGCGGTCTTCTCCGTGTTGCCCAGCAGCTCGTCCAGCACCCGTTCCAGTTCTTTACCCTCCAGTCCTACCGGCGCCGCCTTGACCGCCAGCGTCCGCGGCCCAAAGGGTTCGGCCTCGAATCCGTTCCGCTCCAGCTCCTCGGCGATCGCCGCAAACATCACCATCTGCTCCGGCAAGAGCTCCACCAGCACCGGCATCAACAGCCGCTGGCGCTGCACCGCCTCCACCTTGCGCTCGCGCAGAATCTTCTCAAACAGCACCCGTTCATGCGCAACGTGCTGATCGATGATCCACAACCCCTCCTCGTTCACGGCCAGAATGAAGGACTCTCGCAACTGGCCCAGTGGCTTCAAGCTGGCCAGCGCATTCAGCGTCGGCTGCTGACCGGCAACCGCGGAATCGGCCATCGGGCGCCGCGCCCCATCCGCCTGAGCAGCATTGGCATCGGGCTCGTCATACCCCACCGCCATCCCCGGACCACCGAACTCCAGTCTGCCGGCGGAAGCCGGCGCCATGGGCTCCATCCGGTCGAACTCCGCCACATCTTTGGCCATCTCGCCGGCGCCGGCCGCTTCGCTCTCGGAGATCCACTCCTTCTGTACAGTCCATCCCTGCCCTGGCCCGCTCTTCCCATCGTTGGCCTCCCGATAGCCCTGCCCGGGGGAGAAGACCGCCCCGTCCAATCCGGGCAGAGGGCTCACATCCACCATCAGCGACTCACTGGCCGTCGGCGCCGCATGCAACGCCTGGAAGAAGCTGGCTGCGGGACGGGCCTGCATCAGCGCGGTGCGCACCGTGTCGCGCACAAAGTCATGCACAAAACTCCCCTGCCGGAACCGCACCTCCGTCTTGGCCGGATGCACATTCACGTCCACCTCGTCCGCCGGCATCTCCAGAAACACCAGCACCACCGGAAACGACGTAGGCGGAAGAATATTCCGATACGCCTCGTTGAAAGCATGCAGGATCAGCTTGTCGCGAATCAGCCGGCCGTTCACGAACACATACATCGAATTCCGATTCAGTTTTTGCAACTCCGGCTTGCTGACAAATCCGCTCAGACGCAAGTCTCCCGGTTGTGGCGGCTCATAGTCCTCCGCCTGCTTCCACGGCGGCGGCTCGGGTATCCCGGCGCGCGCAAAGGGAATCTCCGCCGCAATCGGAATCAGACGCTCGAAGGTCTCTCGCCCGAAGATCTGGTACAGCCGCTCGCCGGCGTTGGCCACAGCCGGCGCCACCAGCAGCGCCTGAGTTGCCGAATGCAGCTCGAAGTGCCGTCCCGGATAGGCCAGCGCATAGTGCGTCACCAGCGCCGCCACATGCCCCAACTCCGTCTGCTCAGCCCGCAGAAACTTTCTTCGCGCCGGCGTATTGAAGAACAGATCCCGAACCGTAATCGTCGTGCCCTCCGGCAATCCGGCATCTTCCACCCGCAACAGATTTCCCCCGGCGATCTCCAGCACCGTGCCCATCTCATCCTCGGCCGCACGAGTCTCCAGCCGCACTCGCGCCACACTGGCAATCGACGGGAGCGCTTCGCCTCGAAACCCCAGGGTGGCAATCTGCAGCAGATCGTCGCTGCTGCGCAACTTCGACGTGGCATGCCGCTCAAAGGCCAGCAGAGCATCGTCGCGCCCCATGCCGTGGCCATTGTCCACCATCCGGATCAGCTTCCGCCCGCCGGCCTCCACTTCGATCCGGATCCGCGTCGCCCCCGCATCCAGCGCGTTCTCCAGCAGTTCCTTCACCACAGACGCGGGCCTCTCCACCACCTCGCCGGCGGCGATCTGGTTGGCGACCTGATCGGAGAGAACCCGTATCCTTCCCATAGCACTAGATTACGGGAAGCAAAGGACATTCACAGACGCGGCATCGCGGCGACCCTCTTCCTGCCCGCAAAAGGCGCAGCCACGCCGTTCATCGACCTCTTTGGCGTCTTCCCGTTTCTAATAGGCACTGTTGGAACAAGAGAAACACACCGGTCCAAGCCCACCCGCCGGAGATCCGCCCACCGCAAGCCAGATCGAACACCGGTACGCTTCTGCTCCGGGCAAGGAGACCGCCGGCGGCAGGCCGGCGACTCGAACCTCGCCACAGATGATGAATGCCCCTTGCAGCAGGGGATTTCAAAACTGACTCCTTCTCCCTAACTGGTCTCCCGACCTGTGCAGGCGCATGAAGTTGGTCGCTCCGGTCCTGGTCGCCGTCCCCGCCACAATTCCCAGAATCTCATCCCGTTTCAGATAGCCGCGCTCCTCCAACATATCCTCGGCCATGGCCACGAGCGTATCCGTGCCGGTGAAACGCTCGCAGTGGATCCCGACCGTACCCCAAAGCAGCATGGCGCGTTGCACCACCGGTTCATATGGACTTAGCGCATAGATGGAAGCATCCGGCCTGTATTTGGACAGCAGACGAGCCGTATTGCCGCTCTCCGTGAAGATCGCAATCGCCGCCAGGTCAACATCCAGCGCCGAGTGCGCCATGCACTCGCAGATCGTCTCGGCCACCGTCAGCGACCGGCCCCTGCTCGCGTTCATCTCCCTGGGCACCGGCCTTTGTCCCAGCAGATTCATCTGCTGCTCGGTCTCCACAATGATCTTGCTCATCATCGCCACAGACTCAGCCGGATACTTGCCCGTCGCACTCTCGGCGGAAAGCATCACAGCGTCGCTTCCATCGTAGATCGCATTGGCCACATCGCTCACCTCCGCGCGAGTCGGCCGGGGGTTCTCAATCATCGACTCCAGCATCTGCGTTGCGGTGATCACCGGCTTCCGGAACTCTGTCGCGCGCCGGATCATGTGCTTCTGGATCGCCGGCACCTTTTCCGGCGGAACCTCCACACCCAGGTCTCCGCGCGCCACCATGATCCCTTCGGATACCTCCAGAATGCTGTCCAGATGATCCAACGCCTGGGGTTTCTCCAGCTTCGCAATCACCCACGCATCCGACCCCATCTCCTTGATCCGCCGCTTCACATGCTGCACATCCTCGGCTGTCTGCACAAACGACACTGCAATCGCATCCGCCCCGGCCTTGATACAAAACTCAAGATCGATCTCGTCCTTCTCCGTCAGTGACGGAACCTTAACCGAAACGCCCGGAAGATTGATGCCCTTGTTCTCACCCAGCATTCCACCGTTGATGATCTCGGTGATCACATCTCCGCCGGCAATCTCCGCCACTCGCAGCTCGATCAACCCGTCGGAGAGCAAAATCTGGTCGCCCGGCTTCAGATTCTCCGCCAACGTCGGGAAGACAGTGCTCACTCGCTCGCTGGTTCCCTCCACCGTTTCGGGGGTAATCGTCAGCCGCTTGCCGGCCTCCAACAGCACCGGCCGGTGGTCTACCAATTTGCCGGTGCGGATCTTTGGCCCCTGCAGATCGGCGAGAATGCAGATGGGCTTGCGCTCCTCGCGCGCCACCTTTCGCACCATCGCAATCAGCTCCGCCTTCTGCTCATGCGAGCCATGCGAGAAGTTCAGCCTCGCTACATCCAACCCCGCGTGGACCAGTTGGCGAAACGTCGCCTCGGAGCTCGACGACGGCCCAAGAGTTACCACAATCTTTGCCCGCCGACATCCGTTCCCAAAACCACTTGTTGCTTGTCCCATATCCTTCTTCATCCTTCCAAATTCGTCCAGAAACCTACTCGACGATCACTTCCCATCATTAATCAGTCATTCTACCTGTGCGGCGCCGCGACAGCCCGGGCAGCTTCCACAACAGTTCGGAGAGCTTCGGATCTCGCCTGCCCGGTCCCTGCGAGGCGCGCTGGGCATTGAACTCAGCTCCTATCAATACGCTCAGCGCAATGATGAAGAGCCAGAACAGCAGCGCAATGGCCACTCCCAGCGATCCATACACTTTGGAGTAATCGGCAAAGCGGGTGACGTAGAACCCAAACAGCAGGGTTGTCACCAGCCATGCCGCCGTGGCCACAGCAGCTCCGGGTAAGCTGGCACGCCAACTCCAGTCCTTTCTTAGCATTACCCATGGCTCACGAAGCAACGGCTCCAGGTGCTCGCGCATCTGCCGGGTCAGGTCCGTCCCCAGGTGGTAGATCACCGCAATGATCCCCACGCTGCTCGCGAAGGCCACCGTCCAGCGCAGCAGCACGGTGGCTACCAGAGCCGGAGTCCGCAGCGCCGGGGTTACCTCTCCGGCCATCCATCCGCTGATGACGTGTCCAAAGATCACTAGAGCGCTTACCGCCGCCAGCGGAACCAGCGACAGCGGCACCAGCGCCAGTGCCCTGATCCTTCGCGACCAGAAGCTGCCGCTGGTCAACGGCAGTTCATAGGCTCGCCGAAATCCCTCCATCAGGGTCGCCATCACGCTCGATGCTCCGGTGATGCTCACCACCAAGGATCCCAACAGCAACCTTGCCGTATGCATGTTCCGATGCGCCGGAGCGAAGTACCTGTCCAGCACCGGAAGCACATTCGAGGGAAGCACTTGAGTGAAGATCTCGGCCATCTGCTCCCTCACCGGCATCGTATCCGGCACCAGAGCGAAGATCCCCGCCGCCACAATCAGCACTGGAAACAGCGCCACCATGGCCGAGTAGGCGGCCGCCTGCGCCACGGTCAGAACATCATGCTCCACAGCGGAGAGAATCGCGCGCCGAATGGTCCGAGCCAGAGCCAGCCTGCGGTCCATCCATAGGCTCCAGCGCACGACCCACGTCCTCCTTCGTCGGTTCTCTTCTTCTCCACCGCCGGCCGGCGCCTCCGCTCGCGCCCCTTGGCCAGACCCTGCCACCTTCATGGCTTCCACTTCTTCAAAAACTCAGTCACCGACGAGGGTTCCATGTTCCTCATATCCGCGAACTCGTTGGTCTGCGCATACAGCACATGTCCATACCCATTCAACACCGCCAGCGCCGGAACCCCCGTCACCGGAACGCCATAGCGATGCGCAATCCCCAGATTCGCATCCATGTTCCCTATGTTGACATCCACCAGAATGAAGTACCTGTCCAGCAGCTCCGCGTTGGGGCTCTCATGAAAGTAGATATTCAGCACCTGGCAGTCACCGCACCAGTCTCCGCCGAAGTCCAGGATCACTCTCTTGTGCGTGCGCCGCGCCTCCAGCAGCGCCCTATGAATCTGCTCTGGAGCCGCAGTTACAGCCGGATAGATATGCGCTCCGGCCGAGGCGAGAATCTGCGGATTCGCACTACCGGTAAACATCAGCGCCAGCCCAGCCACCACCCCGGCCATCACCCACGCTCTTCCCTGCTCGCCAGCCATCATGCCCGTCTCCTTGAAAAACGCATCTGCAAGACCCGCCTGCCCTTTTCCCCTCGTCTTTCTATATCATCCTTCGCGTCGTCCCGGCATCCAAAACCGCCCCTCCAGACTCTGCGGGGCCGGAACCCCGGCTGCGTCCGCATCTCCCTCCAGCGGACTCCAGCAGACCCATGGCGGCAGCAGAATGCTGCGAGACCCGAGGCAAGCATCTCGCAGAGCTTCTCTTTCGCCGCTGCTGAGGCATCTTCCTTACCGGAGGAAACAGCCTCCGCCGCGAGCGCAGGCCACCCAGAGGACTCAGCAAAGCGGTCGGCCAGAAATTCGTGAGCTTGCAAGGGCCGGGATTGAACCTGCCACGTTTGCGCCAGCGGAAGCGTAAACCGCTGCTAATAAAAGACCCAGAGCCGCTTGGACTCTTTACACATCTTCCGCGTTCTCGCTGCGAAGAGGCGCTTCGCAGAAGACTTTTCTATCCGAATTTCAGTCCAGTTATAACTACTACGGAAGTTACAGCAGTTACAATAGTTACAGGAGGCTCTCTAATGGGCTCTACAGGTTCGGTTGTCGTCAGCATGCGTCTCCCGGCCGCCAGCGGTAAACGCCTCAAGCGGATGGCCAGCAGGCACGGATGGACCCCGAGCGATGCGAGCGCGCGCCTGGTGGAAGAGGGGCTGCGCCGTTCTGAATTCGCATTCATTGATTTCAGGGATTCCGCAGCCGGGCGCCAAGCTTATGTCCAAGGCAGCAGCCTCGCCGTTTGGGAGGTCATACTGCTTCTGCGCAGCTACCATAACGATGTCTCGGAAGTAGCGAAGCATCTTCGCTGGCCCGAGGTCAAGGTTCGGGCTGCAGCCAACTATGCCGAGGGCTTCCCGGAAGAGATCAACGGCGCACTAGCCGAAAATGAAGCCGCCGATTTCGAGTCGCTGAAGCGAATGCTGCCACAAGCTACCGGGTTTTCGTCCCGAAAGCCGGCGAAGTCCTGAATGCTGAGACTCCTTCTCGATGAGCACCTATCGCCCGATGTGGCGGATGGCCTGCGGCGGCGTGAGAGAAACCTTATCGTTCACGCCCTGAATGCCTGGGAGAACGGAAACTTCCTGGGGTTGGATGACGCCGCCATTCTCCGCGAAGCTGCTGCACAAGCTCTTACGCTCGTGACCTATGATCGCAGAACAATCCCCCCTCTCTTGAAGGAATGGGCTGAATCCGGGCAGTCTCACGGCGGCGTCATCTTCGTCGACGAGAAGACAATTCCTCCGTCCGATGTAGGCGGACTGGTGAAGGCGCTCGCTGTTCTCGCCAAAGACGGATCAGAATGGGATTGGACGGATCGGATTTGCTTTCTTCAACGTTGAGCTTCCGGCACTCCGCCCCGCTTCAAATCCACGAAAAAAATTCACCTCAAGCAGCGGGCCATCGCGCTGCGCCTGGGTAAAGCTTTTTCACGAAGGCGTATCCCGATGCCTCGGGCTTTATGGGCGTTCCCCCCAATGAAAACGCCGCGGTAAGCCCACTTCGGGGGCCCCATCCACACGGAAAAAGCTATAGCCCGCATCTGCTCCCTAGTCGGCAACGGGTAGGGGCGCCCTATCTCTCGTTCCTTGAGACCTGGGTCGGCAGGTCCGCGACCGGACCAGCTTGCCCGGCTGACGAAACTGTTCACTCCCCGCCCTCGCGCAGAAGTTCCAGCACGCTGTAGTCCTCCAGCGCCGTCGTATCTCCCTTCACGGTTCCCGTCGTAGCCAGTTCGCGCAGCAGCCGGCGCATGATCTTTCCCGAGCGCGTCTTGGGCAAATGCTGCACAAAACGCATGTCGTCCGGCCGGGCCATGGGGCCGATCTCCTTGCTCACCCACTGGCGCAGTTCCTCTTTCAGTTCCAGCCTGGGCGCAACACTCTCCTTGAGCGTTACAAACGCCGCCACGGCCTGGCCCTTCAGCTCATCCGGCCGCCCCACTACCGCCGCCTCGGCCACGCCGGGGTGGCCCACCAGCGCGGACTCGATCTCGACCGTCCCCAGCCGATGTCCGTTCACATTGATCACGTCATCCAATCGGCCCAGCAGCCAGTAGTACCCATCCTCATCGCAACGAGCTCCATCGCCGGTAACGTAGGCTCCCGGCCCCTTAGGAAAGTAAGTCTTGTCATACAACTCGGCATTCTTCCAGATGGTGCGCGCCATCGACGGCCAAGGGCGCTTGATGATCAACAGCCCGCCCTGGTTCGGCCCCAGCGGATCACCCTCCTGGGACACAATCTCGGGAACCACGCCAAAGAACGGCCGCGTGGCCGAACCTGGTTTGGTCGCGATCACTCCCGGAATGGGTGCGATCATGATGGATCCTGTCTCCGACTGCCACCAGGTGTCCACAATCGGGCGCCGCCCTTGGCCAATATGGCGGTGGTACCACACCCAGGCCTCCGGATTGATCGGCTCGCCAACCGTGCCCAGCAGCCGCAGGCTGGACAGATCGTGCGCCTGAACCCACTCGGTTCCCCACCGGATGAACGCCCGGATTGCCGTTGGAGCGGTATAAAACACCGTCACCTTGTGGTCGTCCACGATCCTCCAGTAGCGATCTTTCTCCGGCCACACCGGAGATCCCTCATAGAGCAGCACCGTGGCTCCGTTCTGCAGCGGCCCGTAAAGCACGTAACTGTGCCCGGTCACCCATCCAATATCCGCCGTACACCAGTACACATCCTCCTCCCGGATGTCGAAGACATACTTGGTCGAGAGGTAGGTTTGAACAGCGTAGCCACCCGTGGTATGCACCAGCCCCTTCGGCTTGCCGGTCGTGCCGCTGGTGTAAAGGATGAAGAGTGGATCCTCGGCATCCATCCACTCCGGCGGGCACTCCGCGGAAGCTGCCGCCATCCCCTCATGCCACCACAGATCGCGACCTGCTTTCATCGCCACCGGACACCCCGGCTCTCTCTGGTACACCACCACGCTGCGCACATCCGGGCACTTCTCCAGCGCCTCGTCGAGCATCTGCTTCAGCCCAACCTTGGTTCCCTTCCAGTAGCTCCGATCCTGGGTCACAACAACCCCGCAATCGCCGTCCCTCACCCGTTCCCCGATGGCTTGAGGCCCAAATCCTCCAAAGATCACCAGATGCACCGCACCGACACGCGCGCAGGCCAGCACCGCGATCGCCAGCTCAGGGCTCATGCCCATGTACACCGCCACGCGATCGCCCTTCTTCACCCCCAGCGACTTCAGCACATTGGCGAACCGCTGGACCTGCTTCAGCAACTCGTCGTAAGTCAGCCGGCGCACCTCAGCCGAGCCGTCCTCCGCGCAAGGCTCGCCCTCCCAGATCAACGCCGTCTTGTCCCTGCGCGGCCCCCGCGCATGCCGATCAAGACAGTTATGAGCAAGATTCAGCTTTCCGCCCGTAAACCAGCGCGCATGCGGGGCGCTCTCATCCAGCACCCGCTCCCAAGGCTTGAACCACTCCAACTCCTCTGCCGCATCTCCCCAGAACTCTTCCGGATTCTCGATGCTGCGCACATACAATCGGTCATACTCCTCCATGCTCTTCAATCGAGCCTGGGCGGAAAAGGCTGCCGGCGGGGGAAATAACCGGACCTCATGCATGTGGGTCTCGAAGACATCGTCGTTCGCAGATGATTCAAAGTGGTCTCTCTCGTCCTGCGTCATGGTCTCACTCCTCCTGAGCGCCGACATTCGGGCAAGAACGCGATTGGGCGGTAAAGTCCATCTACCCTACATACAGTAACGAAGCCCTTGCGGCAAACTTGAGGGGAACGAAAATCGAAGACAAGCAAGGCGACGGTTGCTTAACCTGCGGTTTCTATGCCATCCTTTTACGCATCACCGGCCAGCGATTCTCCGTACCACCTGGAATTCGGCTGTACTTTCAGTACGTAACCGCCCCTGGCTGTTCGCTAAATGGGAAGGAGGCCTGCCATTCTCCGGCGTACTTGTGCCAACACCGCTAACTGCACCCTCCGTCCGCAGGCTCTCTGCCCTTTCTCTCCGCAGGCCCTGCGCCGCTTGCGCACCATCGGTGAGTGCATCTCTCGCGAGGCCAACGACATCATCCTCCAGGAGGGATACCCTGCGGATCACGTCTTTCTCCTTTGCACTGGCCAGGCCAAGTTGCTCACGTCCTCTTCGGAAGGACGTCTGCTCATCCTCCGCACCGCCAACTCCCTCGAGATTCTCGGCCTGGAGGCGGTGCTTGGGAGCTCAGTCTACTGCGTAACCGCGCAGGCCCTCGGCCCCTGCACCGTAATGTCCATCCCTCGCGAGGATTTCCTCAGCATCATGGACGCCGACCCTCAGGTCAGCCAGTTATCCATGCAGGCGCTGGCGCGCGACTTCAGTTGCGCCGTCCTGGCCGCCCGCCGACTTGCCCTGTCCACATCCGCCGCGGGCAAGCTGGCCTGCGCCCTGCTGGATTGGACCCAGACGCACCAGCCTGGTGAGACCCGCTCCCGCGATCATCTCCCCGTGCGCTTTCCAGCCCACGTGACCCACGAAGAACTCGGCAGCATGTCCGGCCTCTCCCGCGAGACCGTCTGCCGTCTGATCGCTCAGTTCCGCCGCGAAGGCCTGATCCACCTCAACCACCGCTATATCACGCTTGTTGACCCGGATCGCCTCGAGGGCCTGTACTGCGAGAGGCCGCATCCAGCGCCCTCCCACCCCGATCCTGTCCCCGCCCCCGCCTCGTCTCGCGCCTCTTCCTGAAGCGTCCCTGCGGATCGCCGTTCTTCCCGAATGCCAACTCGGGGCGAGGATCTGCCGAAGCCGCCGCACGATTGCGCGCTCAATCTCGCTCGATTCCCGCAAAGGACGCGCCTTGGGGTTTTTCGGACGATACCGAGACTCGAGATGCGGCCCGGTCTACAAAATTCGCAAGCAACGCTTATGGAGAGCACCTCCAAGCCATTCACAAAGAGGAAATTGCCCGGAAGCTACCCCTCCGCATACAGCCTCTGGACAGAGGCGTGCGACCCTATGCTCCAGATAGGCGCTTTGGGAAGCCGATGCCCACTCTCCGCCACGGGAGAGACGAATCCCCTTCTTTCCCAATCATCCACTGCGGCTCCCTGCATTGCAGCAGGAAGCCGGTGTTTTCGCCTTAAATTCGATTGCCGCTCGAGAGGGACCTCGAGCGGCAATCTCTCTATCCTGAGACCCTTTCTCCCAAGAGAGCCCCGAATAGAGCTTCAGCGACCGGTAGTCACCGTCCTGCCGACAGCAAGTTCACCGGCTGAAGATCATTCCTAACGCATCGCTGCTCCAGGTCTTCTTTCCCCTCTCAAAGCAGCGAACAACTTCTTCCTTCTCCTTGGCCAACGTCACCAGAACCAATAGCGGCGGACAATATAACTTGCTTCCATATCCATCGCACGGCCCGGTGCAGGCGTATGACCTCGGATACGACCCCTGTACCTCCTCGGGAATTCCCTTCGAGGGCATCGCAAAATCTCCAACAACTTCATCCTGATACCGGCGCTGGAAGACCGTCTGTGATATGGATCACAAACCATCCCCCAGTCGCTTCGAAAAGGGCTCCCGTGACATCCTAGGAGTGCATGTCTCCCACCTCACGAGAATCGACCTTTGACATCTTTCGCCGCTGGGGCTACCTCCAGGCTTCCCTCGACCCGCTCGGGCAGTTCCTCCCTCCCCATCCCTTCCCTGTCTCCCACCCTCCCGAGGAAGACTCCACAGACACCCAGGAAGCTCGCCGCATCTACTCCTCTTCCATTGGCGCCGAGTTCATGCACATCCCCTCCCTGGAACGGCGCGCCTGGATTCAGGAGCGTCTTGAAGGCGGC
Source organism: Acidobacteriota bacterium (assembly GCA_021819585.1). Taxonomy (GTDB): domain Bacteria; phylum Acidobacteriota; class Terriglobia; order Terriglobales; family Acidobacteriaceae; genus Granulicella. Next base: position 2,950 of record JAKAQS010000013.1, on the reverse strand, counting down.
TCGGCCGTCTCCACCCCGACCCTTCTCTCACCCGCCCGGATTCTCTCCGGCCTCATCCGCTCCGACATCTTCGAGCAGGTCATCCAGCAGCGCTACCCGGGCACCAAGCGCTTCTCGCTGGAAGGCCTCACCGTCCTCATCCCCTTCCTGGATCAGCTCTTCACCACCGCTGCCGAGGGCGGCGTCAACCGTTCCCTCTTCGCCATGAGTCATCGCGGCCGGCTCAACGTCATGGTCAACACCATTGGCCGGGCCTCCCGCGAGATCTTCGCAAACTTCGAAGACGTGGACCCGCGCAGCACTCTGGGCGGAGGCGACGTCAAGTATCACATCGGAGCGACCGGCGAGTTTCTCACCGCCCTGGGCAAGACCGTCCATCTCCATCTGGCCTCAAATCCCAGCCACCTGGAGGCCGCCGACCCGGTCATCATGGGCCGCACGCGCGCCTATCAGGAGAGGCTGGCCAAGAACGGAACCACTGCGGATTTTCTCCAGGCCCGCAACCAGGTTCTGCCCATGATTCTGCACGGCGATGCCGCCTTTGCGGGCCAGGGCATCTGGGCCGAATCCCTGAACCTTGCCTCGCTCCACGGCTACAACATCGGTGGCGCCATCCAGGTCATCGTCAACAATCTCCTCGGCTTTACAGCGCTCCCAGGCGAGTCCAACTCCTCTCGCTTCGCCTCCGATCTGGCCAAGCGCCTGCCCATCCCTGTCTTCCATGTCAACGCGGAGGATCCCCAAGCCGTGGTCCGCGTTGCGGCGCTGGCTGCGGAGTACCGCCAAGCCTTTCACTCCGACGTGGTAGTGGACCTGATCGGTTACCGCCGCCACGGTCACTCGGAGGTGGACGACCCCACCATCACTCAGCCGCTGCGCTACGCCAGAATCAAGGATCATCCACCTCTCTTCCAGATCTACGCTCAGAGGATGGAGATAGACCCTGCGGCGGAGGCCGCCCAGGTCCGCGCACTCTTCCTGGAGGAGCAAAAGGCCGCTACGCGAGCCAGCCGCAAACCTCGCCTCTTTGACATCCGTCACTATTGGGATCCCTACTACGGCGGCCCGCTTCGCCTTGAGGACAACCCGATCACTGGCCTGCAGGCCGCCGAGATTGCCTCCCTCGCCACCGCCCTTGCCACAGTCCCGGAGGGCTTTCACCTTCATCCAAAGGTCGCCAAACTGCTTGAGCAACGCGCAGAGATGGGAGCCGGGAAAAAGCCCATCGACTACGGCATGGCGGAGCTGCTGGCCTACGCCTCCCTGCTCAAGGCCGGCATCCCGGTTCGCCTCTCCGGCCAGGACTCCCAGCGTGGCACCTTCAATCAGCGTCACTCGGTCCTGATCGATGTCGAAACGGAAACCCGCTACTCTCCTCTGAATCACATTGCGCCACATCAGGCCCGCTGGTCGGTCCACAACTCCATGCTTTCGGAGGCCGCCTGCCTGGGCTTCGAGTACGGCTTCTCCCGCGACTACCCCGAGGCTCTGGTCCTTTGGGAGGCCCAGTTCGGCGACTTCGCCAACGGCGCCCAGATCATCATCGACCAGTTCCTCACCGCCGGCGAAGCCAAATGGGGGCTGCTCTCCGGCCTTGTGCTTCTCCTTCCCCACGGCTACGAGGGGCAGGGGCCGGAGCACTCCAGCGCCCGGCCCGAGCGCTACCTGCAGCTAGCCGCCCAGGACAACCTTCAGGTGGCTCAGCCCTCCACGGCGGCGCAGTTCTTCCACCTTCTTCGCCGTCAGGCCCTGCGCAAGTGGCGCAAGCCCCTCATCGTCTTTACTCCCAAGTCCATGCTGCGCCATCCGGATGCGCTCTCCCCGCTCGCCGACTTCGCCATCGACAGGTTCCACAACGTCTTGTCCGATGCCTCCGTTACCAACCCTCGCCGAATCCTGGTTTGCTCTGGCAAGATCGGTCACAACCTGCGCGTGGAGCGGGCCAAGCGCAAGCTCTCCGACGTCGCGATCCTCTTTCTGGAGCAGCTCTATCCCTTCCCTGAGGCGGAACTTCAGGCCGCTCTCGACCAGCATCCCTCGGCCGGCGAGGTCGTCTGGGTCCAGGAGGAACCGGCGAACATGGGCGCCCTCGCGTTCATCCTCCCGCAACTGCGCCGCCTGTGCGGCTCCCGAGCCGTTCTTAGCGTCAAACGCACCGCTGCGGCCAGCCCTGCCACAGGCAGTTCCAAGGCTCACGCGCTGGAGGAAAAGACCCTTCTGGATCTCGCCTTGGGAGCTTGATCTTCGCAACCTGGCCGGAAAGAGCGAGGCGCCGCGTCCCTCCCCTGGAAAATGCTTCTACCCTGCTCTGACCGGCCTTGCTGAAGCACTCATCTTCCGTCGGATGCGGTTCAAGCCGGGCTCCGCACTCGAACCAAGTTGTGTCTATGGAAGGGCGAAGCGCTTGAGTCCTGCGATTTATCGTGTTCCTTCGTTCGATCGCTGTAGCGAAGGAACCAGAAGCAGGAGACCCTCGGGAATCTCCAGTCGGACGATGATCAGCGTGCTGATAGCGTTCCTTTGCCGATGCAATCCGCGGCCAGACGAGCAACAGGAGGATTCCTCGTGATTGTGTTCGCAGCAAAGACGGGTAAATGGCTTCGGGATGAGTGGCGCGGGAAAACGTCCGGTGAACGAAGCGCAAAAATCTTCGCCATTCTTGATGGATTGCTTACGCCTTCTTAATGGGAGTCGCCCATAGGCTGGATTCAGCGCGACGGAGGCGGATGCATGAGAGCTGGAATCCTGGCTGCGGCAGCGATGAGCTGCCTGATGGGGATGCAAGCGTGGGGGCAACAGACATTGGCAGCGCCAACTGCTGAGAACCAGGAAGCGGCTGCGCAGGCGCCCGCGGCGCCTGCTCCGCTGCCCACCCCTTCGCTGACTGGACCGCTGCAGTGGCTGCCGCCGGCCATCTTTGACGCCGGCCCGCTGGGCAAGCTGTCCGCCA
>JAKAQS010000185.1 GCA_021819585.1 Acidobacteriota bacterium | reverse complement strand
CGCGCATCCCCGCCGTGCGCGCCCTCGTCACCGAGCTGTTCGATCTGGATAGCCGCGGAAAGAAGCTCCACACCGAACTCAACCCCGACGAGGTGGTCGCCTTGGGGGCGGCCGTCCAGGCCCAGATCCTCTCCGGCGTATCCAGCCCCGCCACCAGCGATCTGTTGCTGCTCGACGTCACGCCCTTGTCCCTGGGCATCGAGGCTCTGGGCGGCGTGGTGGCGCGGATCATCCAGCGCAACAGCACCATCCCGGCCTCGGCGACCGAGCACTTCACCACTGGCGTGGACGGCCAGACGAACGTCGCCATCCACGTGTTGCAGGGTGAGCGCGAGCTGGCCCGGGACTGCCGGTCGCTGGCCCGCTTTGACCTGAAGGGGATTCCGCCCATGGCCGCAGGAATGCCTCGCATCCAGGTCAAGTTCCTCATCGACGCCAACGGCATCCTGCACGTGAGCGCGCTGGAGCAGCGCAGCGGCAAGCAGGCCGAGGTGGAGGTGAAGCCGACCTACGGACTCACCGACGAGCAGGTGGAGACCATGATTCTGGACTCGTTTGACCACGCCGAGGACGACATTCGAGCCCGTCAGCTCATCGAAGCCCGCAATGAGGGCCACACGATCCTGGATGCCCTGCACAAGGCCAGGCAATCTCCGGTCTGGCAAAAGCTCGCTCCCGAGGCTCACGCGGCCATCGAGCTGGCCGCTACCGAGCTCGGCCGCCTTATGCACGGCGATGACTACAGGATGATCCGCGACGCCATCCAGACCCTGGACGAGCGCACCCACCTCCTCGCCGAGATGATGATGGACTCCGCCGTCACGGGCGCGCTTGGCGGCAAGACCATGACGGCTGCGGGTGAGAGCCTGGAGAGTCTGGGAGAGGCTCCCACCGCGCCGCATCCCTTTGCGCGGGCCGAGATCGCACCCAGCGCCTCTCCCGGCTCCGTCCAGGGAGACAACGCTCATGCGGCAAACACGGCGGAGCCAACCAAGGTCTCCTGACCGGCAAGCTGCCTATGGAACCGGAGTGGGGCGCATCTGCCGGATCTGCTCGGCCATGCTTCCAGGAGCCTCCCTCCAGGGCGTTCCCGTAAACGTTTCATCCACTCCTCGGCCTACGATGACAAACTCCACCGAGACCGGTCGGCCTGGAATCCGGGCTCCGAACCAGTGTGGATCTTCGCTCTCCCTCCAGGTCACCAGACCCAGAACGGCTCCGGCTGGATAGGCTATCCCAGCCCTGGCCGCCTCGACCGCAGCGTCGTCCCCAAAAAGCGTCGCCATCGTGCAGGTGTTTCGGTCGACCTCTGTGGTGATGATCTTCCACTGCAGCACGGGGTAGGGAAGGCCGCTGCGCAGCGCAGCCGGCAGATCATACAGATCGCCTTCGGCCATCTTCTGGCGGCATCCGCAGAGGAAGGCCAGCAGCAGCGCGGCGGCAGCAGCCGTGCTCGTCCTCCGCAGCCTCATCGTTCCGCTCCCTCCGCGCCTCTTGGCCCAGTCCCCGGCGAGGTGGCCTCTGGTCCTTTGGCCTCCGGCCCTTTGGATTCCGCTCCTTTGGCCTCCGGTCCTCGGGGCAGCGGCAGAGAAAAGACAAAGTCGTTCTTCTTCACCGGCGCGTGGCATCCCAGGCACTCATTGTCAAAGTGGGGCCCGTTTCCATAAGGCCTCAAGCGGTTGCCGACAAAGCGCGCAAACCCCCATCCCTCGGCGCCGGCAAACTGGATCCGATGCTTCTCCATGAACTCCACCTGAAGGAACTTCCCGGGTCGCAGATGTCCGTGTCCATCGTCCACGGCCTGCCAGGCGATGCTGGCAAAGGCCGCGCCCTCCGGCCAGGAGGGTAGCTGCCGCGCCTGAATGGCGCGGATCGCAATATCGTTGCCGGTGATGATTCGCAGGGTGTGATCGTCTCCGCGATCGACGGTGGTGATCACCTTCCAGTTGGCAAAGCCGGGCAGGAACGGCGTCCCGTTGGGCGAGGGTCCGACCGGCTGTTGAGGCGCCGGGGGCGAAGTCAGAGCCTCTGGGCCGGCCGCTGCCGATTCGCTCGTATCGCCTGGCAGATCCGCTGGCCGGAAGGGCGCAAGATAAGCCTTCAGCGTGGCCAGCTCCTGCGCCATCACCCCGGAGTGGGGATGCCCCAGCAGGTACAGGCGCAGCGGCATGGCGCCCAACTGAATCTGGTCGACCGACTCATAGAGCGCGGCTCGCTGGCGGGCCAGGGATTGGCCGCCCAACTCGGAAAAGTTCAGCACCCTTCTGGCTCTCTGCACATCGGAGGCAGCTACCCAGTACACCGGCGCCACCTGATCCCACCACACCAGCCGCGGCTGGTCCGAGTGGCAGGCGTAGCAGCGCCGCACCAGGATCTCTCTCACCTGCGGCGGCACGGCAACTTCTACCTGCGCTCCTGCCGGGGAGCCGAGCGATGGCCGGATCGCCTGCAGCGCGAGCGCCGCCGCTAGCACCAACGCCAATGCTCCCAAGCCTCGCCGCGCCCTTACCATAGGATCCGCTTTCATCATCCCACGCCAGCCGCCAGGATGGGTATCGGGCCCGGGATGCGCAGCGGCTTCCACGGGGAGATGCCGCCATGCTTGACGACGCGAGTCCGGCCAAGGCGTATCCCAATGGGCAAAAAGAAAGCCCTCCACACTAGCAAACATCGCCTGCGAGGAGGGCTGGCTGCGTTTGAAATTGGATAAAGGATTACTGAAGATCGAAACGGTCCAGGTTCATCACCTTGCTCCAGGCCGCCACAAAGTCCTGCACGAACTTTGCTTGTCCGTCGCTGCCGGCATACACCTCAGCGATGGCTCGCAGTTGCGCGTTGGAGCCAAAGATCAGATCGACCACGGTGCCCGTCCACTTCAACTCACCCGTTGCACGGTCACGGCCTTCCAGAATACCCTCTTCGGTGGCGGACCTCTGCCACTTCGTTCCCATGTCGAGCAGGTTGGCGAAGAAGTCCGGGGTGAGCGCCTCCGGCCGCTTAGTGAAGACGCCATGAGCGGTCTTGCCAAAGTTGGCGTTCAGCGCCCGCAGGCCGCCGACGAGCACCGTCATCTCTGGCGCCGTTAGGGTCAACAGATTGGCCTTATCCAGCAACATCTCCGCGGCAACGGACTGGTGATCCTTGCGCAAGTAGTTGCGGAACCCATCGGCGCGCGGCTCCAGCGGAGCGAACGATTCCACATCCGTGTGTTTGTCGGTGGCGTCGGTCCTGCCCGGAGAGAAGGGAACCTTCACCGAGACGCCAGCCTTCTTCGCCGCCGCCTCTACCGCTGCGCATCCGCCCAGAACGATCACATCAGCCAGCGAGACTTTCTTCCCGCCGCTGAGCTTGGCGTTGAACTCTCTTTGGACCTTCTCCAGCACGTCCAGAACCCTACCCAGTTCCGCAGGTTCGTTCGCCTCCCAGTTTCGTTGCGGGGCCAGCCGAATCCGCGCTCCATTGGCTCCTCCGCGCTTGTCACTGCCGCGGAAGGTCGAAGCCGAAGCCCAGGCGGTCTTCACCAACTCCGAGATCGACAGCCCTGAGGCCAGGATTGCCGCCTTCAACGCTTCGATCTCCGCCTCGTTCGGCAGGGCGTGGTCCAGGGCCGGAAGCGGATCCTGCCACAGGAGAGCCTGCTTGGGAACCAGCGGCCCCAGATAGCGGGAGACCGGTCCCATATCGCGGTGGGTCAGCTTGAACCACGCCTTGGAGAACGCCTCGGTGAGTTCCTCGGGATGTTCCAGATAGCGCCGCGAGATCTTCTCATAGACCGGATCGAAGCGCAGGGAGAGGTCGGTGGTGAACATCATGGGCGCGTGCTTCTTGCCGGGGTCGTGGGCATCCGGCACGGTTCCCTGCGCTTCTGCCTCCTTAGGCGTCCACTGATGGGCTCCTGCCGGACTCTTGGTGAGCACCCACTCGTACTTGAAGAGATTGGTGAGGTACTCGTTGTCCCATCGGGTGGGGGTCCGGGTCCAGGCGCCCTCCAGGCCGCTGGTAATGGCGTCGTCACCGCTTCCCGTGCCCAGGCTGTTTTTCCATCCCAGGCCCTGCTCTTCGATCGGCGCAGCCTCCGGCTCCCGTCCCAGATACTTGTTGGGATCGCCTGCGCCGTGGGCTTTGCCGAAGGCGTGTCCGCCCGCGATCAGGGCTACCGTCTCTTCGTCATTCATGGCCATGCGCGCAAAGGTCTCGCGAATGTCCCGCGCGGCGGCCACCGGGTCCGGTTTACCGTTGGGGCCCTCCGGGTTCACATAGATCAAGCCCATCTGCACGGCTCCCAGGGGATTGGCCAGATCGCGGTCACCGCTGTAACGGTTGTCGCCCAGCCAGGTAGCCTCCGGGCCCCAGTAGGTTTCGTCCGGCTCCCATGCGTCCAGCCGTCCACCGCCGAACCCATAGGTCTTCAGGCCCATGGACTCCAGGGCCACATTGCCGGTGAGCACCATCAGATCGCCCCAGGAGATCTTCCTCCCATACTTCTGCTTGATGGGCCACAGCAGCCGCCGCGCCTTATCCAGACTCACATTGTCCGGCCAGCTATTGAGGGGGGCAAAGCGCTGCATCCCCGCGCCTGCTCCGCCGCGGCCATCCGCGATGCGGTAGGTTCCCGCGGCGTGCCATGCCATGCGGATGAATAATGGTCCGTAGTGGCCATAGTCCGCCGGCCACCAATCCTGAGAGGTGACCATCAGCGCGCGCAGATCCTTGATGACGGCGTCCAGATCCAGGCTTTTGAACTCTTCGGCGTAGTCGAACGTCTCGCCCATCGGGTTGGCCAAAGGGCAGTTCTGGTTCAGTAATTTGAGGTTCAGAGATTCAGGCCACCAGTCCGCATTGGTTCGCGTTCCTGCCACCGCCGCCCGGCTCTGATCGATTGATATTGGACACTTCGATTCCGTTGACACAGTTTTCTCCTATTCTCAGTTTGAGAGGCGCTTCGCCGTCAAAGGTTGCAGTCAAACTCAACTTTGTCCCGGGCGACAGGGCGCGCCTGCCGCCGGGCCATCAAGCTTCCCTCGACTTCGACTGGCGCCGATGAGAATGGCTCGAATTGGCCCTGATTTGAACGGTTCGAAACGATTCTGCAATCTCGGGCCAAATTGGTCCTAAAATAAGAATGCCATGTCTGATCACGAAAGCAAGACCCCTTCTCAAATCGATCTTTCTCAGCCTCCCGGCGAGAATATAGTGCGCGTCACCTTCGAGCCTGAAAACAAGACTGTGGAGTTCCCCTTTGGATCTCTGCCCTACGACGGGCATGGCCAGCCGATGAGCCTGCTGGATGTCGCCGAGAACTACGGCATCTTTCTGGACCACGCCTGCGGCGGCGTGGCGGCTTGCACCACCTGCCACCTGTTTGTGAAGCGGGGCGCCGAGGGGCTTTCCGAGGCCGAAGATCTGGAGTTGGACCGGCTTGACATGGCCCCGGGCTTGCAGCTCAACTCACGCCTCGGCTGTCAGTGCGTGATTGAAAGGCCAGGAACCTATGTTGTGGAGATCCCATCCTGGAACAAGAATTATGTGCAGGAGGGTAAACCCGCCGTTAAAAAATAGCCGGCTCTGCCCGGCGCTCTGAAGCCGAAGGGGGTTGGAGGCTCAGGGTTTTCTGACCCGGGGAACCAGCGTTCTGGTCATCTGGCGCCTATCCCGCAGCACCACCAGCACCATCGACCGGCCGCGGCTGCGATGCAGCCGCACGATCCACGCGCTGGTCGAACGGATTCCAATCGAATCCGCCTTCAGAATGACATCCCCGGCCCGCAGTCCGGCCGCGGAGGCTGGGCTATTGGCCTCAACCGACTCGACGAGCACTCCCACGCCTGACGGGGCTCCGAAGAACTCGCCCAACTGCGGCTCCATGTTCGCCACCATCATTCCCGTAAACGGTGTTGTATGTAGCATTTGCATCAGGAAGCGGCGGCTGCGCGAGATCGGCTCGGGAGCCGCTGTCATTGGCGCAACGCCATCCGCTGCCGGATCCGCCGGAGGTCCACCCGGCTCCTCTTCCGCCATATGCAGCATGGCTTCGCGCTCCACCTCGCCGCGATAGGCAAGCTGGGCGTGGATGACCATCTTCTGGCCGTCGCGAAAGACCAGCAGAGAGATATCGGCCCCAACCCCATCATCGCGGATCATCTTCCGCAGGGCCTCAGCGCCCTCCACTGGCTGCCCGTTCAGGCTCACAATCACATCCTGCGGCTGGAGCCCCGCTTTTCCGGCTGGTCCGTCATGATCCACCATCCGGACCACGACTCCGAAGCCGATTTTGAGGTGAAGCGCCGCAGCTTGTTCGTCGCTGAGATCCTGAAACAGCGTACCCAGATATCCTGGGGCATGGGGCGGAACTCCTCGCAAGAGAGATGTATCCGGGGAAGCTCCGTGAGCGCTGGCTTCGCGCAGAGCGCCGCTCTGGGCGAGGAGCCCTTTGGGCGAGCCCTCCGCAGGGGCCTGGCTGGTCAGCAGCGGCGCCGCGATCAGCAAGAGCCCGAAGAAGGCCATCCGGGGCAGGCGCCGCTGTGCAGAAGCAGCGCGCCTCGGGGCTGCATGGATCCCTCCCCGTTGGATGCCTTCGAGTTCGATCCTCTGCCTCATGGCCACTCGCCGCATGTGCGTCTACTGGATATCAGCCGACCCCTGCAGCTCCTGGAAGGACGCATTGCGGATCGCCGGGTTCGCATCCTGCGAAGAGACCGTGCGCAGCACCTGGCGCACGCTGGAGTCCGCCTCCACCGGCGTCAGCATCGAGATCGCCTGCTCCCGCACCTCTGCGTTCCTGTCGTAGAGCAGAGCGTCCAGGACGGCATCGCGCACCTGCTCATCCTGCGCGATGTAGGGCTGCAGGCCGGCCAGAGCCTTCAGCCGCACGCTGGGGCTTTTATCCGAGCGCAGGGAGGAGACCAGGGCGGCGCGAATCTCACGGGTGGCGTCGTTGCCTCCTCCGCAGTCATGGCTGGAGCGGCACTCACTGGCCAGCAGGGCCACAGAGTCATCATGCACATCCGCAGTGGTGGCCAGGCGCGTGCCCAGCAGCAGAAGTTGCCGAATCTGCGGATCGTCCAGCGATCCCTGCACCGTCTCGGGCACCAGGCGGTTGTACTTTACCTGAACCAGATCCGAGCTTGGCGTCTGCACAATGCCGGAGACGCTGGCAATCGCTCCGTCGGCGGTATTGGACATGATCACCGGACGCGGAAGCTGGGGGGAGTGCAAGGCCTGATACCGAGCCAGGAAGTTTCCACCTAAAAAGCCCACCCCAAGCAGCAGCGTCGCCAGCGCCGGAGCTCCTTCGAGAAAACTCAGCCAACGGAAGGCGTTGCCCAGGAACCGCTGCGCGGCCGAGCGCGGAGGCAGACGATCCAGAGCCTCGTCCAGCCGCATTCTGGATGCGGCCAGAAGATTGGGTGAGGGTTCCAGCATCGGTTGCAGCGCCAGCTCTTGGTTCAACGCCAGCAAAGCGTTCCACTCGCGGCGGCAGTCCTCGCAAACGCTCAGATGCTGTTCCAGTTGAAGCTGCAGTTCGTCGGGCAGCTCACCGTACTGCGCCAGAATGATATTTTGTTGGGCGATCTCACACTTCATATTGCGTACCTCGATGGCCTCTAGGTCGTACGTACCTGGATCCCGCTTGCGGGGCGATCAACTCACGTTCCACTCCTGGCCGGAAGTCCTCTTCGGGGATCCTGGCCTTGCCGTCGTTCCTCTTCCTCTTCTGCTGCCGGCCCCTTCT
>JAKAQS010000184.1 GCA_021819585.1 Acidobacteriota bacterium | reverse complement strand
CCGGTGCTGTACCTGGGGTCGAGGAAGCCCAGAACGATGTCATTGCGGAAGATGAAGTTGGTGGAACCGCAGGCATTGGGCGTAGCACAACTTATATCGAAGGTGGTTGCGGAGTAGCCCACGGTAGAGTTGTCCGCAAATAGAACCGTGCTGTTGGATGCGCTATAGAAGCTGAAGATGTCCCCTGCAGCCCGGCAAAACAGGCCAAGGCTCCGATTAAAGCCAGGGTTGGCCCCCGGTATCGGCTCCGCCATCCGTCGACAGTTCCCCACAGTCAGGTTGTTCTCAAAGATGGTGGTTGCGCCCGGCGAGTTCCCCCACTTCCACTGCTGGCCCATGTTGCCATAGGACTCGGAGTGGGAGATCTTCAGGAAATGGATCATCGCATGGGGACCGATGAAGCCATCCTTGGTGTTATAGGCCATCACGCAGTGGTCGCAGATGAAACTGTCGAGTTTCGTGTCCTGCCCGCTCCAGGAGTCGCCGAAGCCGCCACTATCGGAGTCCCAAATTCTCAAAGCAGGAAACTGCTTGTGGACGATGGGATACTCTTCCAGACATCCATTGCCTTCCATTCTTACAAAGCTGGCCGTGATCGTAGAGCCCGGAGCATCAGGCGTGGAGTGGCCATCGTCGAAGTTCCAGCCGGCAAAGGCGTTGAAGTCGATCGAAACCCGGTTCATCGCCACGGGGCCGCCGATCGGCCCATACATCCCCTGGCCGGTAAAGCCGTGGATGTAGACGTCCTGCAGCAGGATGTTTGAGGAGGTATTGCTGAAAGAGATTCCCACGTTGCTGTAATCGCTCCAGGGACTCCCGGCGTTACAACCGGATGGATACTGCGGATAGCCGACCCGGGTACACTTGCCGTTGTGCGCTGTGATCTCCAGGCCCTCGATATCGACGTACCGGCTTCCCCCCAGATTCAGCACATGACCCAGACCGAAGCCGCCATAAAGCTGCGCCAGATTATCTTTCGCGTACGGATAGCCGACCACCGGGCTGCACGTGTACGTTCCGTAGGCACACCCGCCCAGGATCTTCGTCGGATGCGCGGCTGTGCCCGAGGGCGGAGGCGGTATGCCGCAGTCGACGACCCCAAAGCAGATGCCGCTCTTGTTCATCGCGTTGCCGTAACCGATGCGGCAGTCCGGCGGCGCGGCGTTCTGTTCTCCCGGCAACGCGGCGCAGCCTCGAATCACCACCGTATCCCCTCCGGCGATCACCCATTTCGAGACGCCATAGGTGCCGTCCAGGTAGAGGTACTGCGCGCTGGAGAAGGCGCAGTGCTGGTTGACGCCTTTGCCGGGATAGGGCGCATCCGCCCTCCCGTCGCACTGCCCGCCATGCACCCTTGCCGAGTAGCGCGTGCCCCCGTCGCGGCGGACAAACCAGGTCTCTGCGGAGAGAGGAAGGACAACGAAGAAGAGAAGAAGAGATCCGATGATTCTTGTGACCGTCATTCGGCTGATCATCCTGACCATGCTTATGCTCCAGATGTTTCTCATTCCGGGGAGGAGGCGCTACAGAAGATGATCGATTCCCAACTGCTTCGCCACCTCGGCTATATCGAAGTTCAGGTCGATCTCCGCGGAGAGATTCCTTTGCCCGCCGGGCTGAACCTGACGATAGTTCTTCCTGTTGATGGAGGTGCAGTGACCCTCCTCCACCCATTTCCGGGGGATCTCCACCACGTGCCCTCCCAGCCGCCGCTTCCAGTACATAATGCCGACGCCAGAGTCATACAGGTACTTTGCGCGGCGGCGGCGCTCTTTTTCGTTGGGGCAGTTGGGATGATCGAAGAAGGAACGCCACCACCCGGCGCCCTGGTCGAACTGCGACCGGCCGGCGCCGCGGGTTGTGCAACCGGCTAGCTCTCAGTACCGATGGTGACGGAACCGGTAGATGAATCTGCGGCTGCCGTAGTCGGGGACCGCGGCCATGGCGCCGTCTTCCAGCCCTTCGAAGACGCCCTTCAACCGCTGCATGGTCTCCATGCGGCACAGAAGATCCGCGTGCCAGAAGGCCAGCCGGTCGGAAAAGAGGAAAGCGAACTCCAAGGGAAAGTGCGGCCACATGATGGGAAAGCCGAACCGGGCATTGAAGTCGATCACGATGGAGCCGGGTAGCACCGTCTTTGGCGCGCCGCAGCGCGGATCGAAGCCGATGACCGGCGTCCAGCCCACCTCCTGGATGAGCCGCTGCTGCAGGGCGCACCAGCGATCACTCACATTCCAGCACAGCCAGGGCCGCTGAACGCCCGCAAGAGCCAAACTCCATTCGACCGCAGCTTCACGAACCTTGTCGAGCGGAACCGGGAATCCTGCCCAGTTGCCCTTGCCAAACTGTGATGGATCCTCCACGTTGCCCTCGAACTGGTCTGGCATCCTCCTGCGTCTGCAGGCGCCGGACACCCGGTTCATTTTACAGGATCCTTGAGGCGTCACCGCCAGATGCGGAGATCATCGGCTTTCCAGGGACTGCCGTCCGGTCGAGAGGACGGATGCTTGCGGAAGGTTCCCCGGCTTCGACCTGCGATCCGTCCTCTCGATCCGCGAAGCCTCGCCTCTACGGCGCCGCATCCCCGGCTGAAGCCACGCCACCGATGTTTGGTGGATCGGTATAGGGTACGCCGTAGTAATCGTCGGCGAGGCCGCTGATTGCGACACCAGCGCCCAGGACCTGACTGTTGGGCAGCGGATAGAATGAGTTGTTTGGTAAGAACGGGTCGAAGACATCGAGCGCTGACTCTCCGGCTGAAGGCCAGGGCTCAGCCGGCTCGTTGACCAGCAGAGGATCTTCGCAAAGTACACCCGTGCTCGTTCCAGGGTACGGCTCGCCGGTACAGCTCCCATTCGTCATTCCGTACTCGATGTTGTGCGAGACGTTCAGCGTGATTCCAGTCTCCGCTTCATTGCCGTTGGCGCCGGCGGAGAAGTAGTAGACCGAAGGCGTGACGCTGTCGGTGGCACCCCAGGGATCCTGGTAGCCGAGAAACACATTGTTGGTGGAGTTGATGGTGGCCGGGCAGTTGGTGTCCGTACCCGCGCAGGCGACGTACATTGCGATCGAATCGGCGCTGATAAAGGTATTATTCTGCAGGTTCCAGGTGGAACCGATGGGGATCACGCTGGCCATCCCGTCGCCACCGGCGCGGCAGAAGTTGGAGAGGTACATGTTGTAGGTGGAAGGAACCCCACTCATGGGTTGGCTCATGCGGCTGCAGTTGTTCACGGTCAGGTTGTTCTGGAAGGTCGTGTTGTTCGGCGTCCCGTCTGCACCTCCCCACTTCCAGTTCGACCCCATATTCCCGATGGCAACCGAGTTGGTGATGGTCAACTGCGGGATGGAGATATGCGGCCCGATGAAGCCGTCTTTCGTGTTGTAGTCATCCACACAATGGTCGCAAGTGAAGGATGAGAGCTCGCTGATCTGGCCGCCCTGGCCCGAGCCTTGGCCGCTCCAGCTATCTCCGAAGCCCCCGGAGTTGGGGTCGTAGCACACCTGTGCTGGGTACTTTGCCGTAATCGGATACTGCTCATAGCAGCCGTTGAAGATCATCGTGACATAGCTGGCGGTGATGCTGGAGCCGGTTCCATCCGGCGTTGCGTTTCCGTCGTCGAACATCCACCCGGCAAATCCGTTGAATCCGACGAAGACGCGCGTCATGGTAATCGGACCCCCGATTGGCCCAAAAAAACCGTCGGAGGTAAAGCCATGGACGTAGACATCCTGAAAGGTGATGTTGGAGCTTTGGTTGTTCGTCAGGAAGCCGTTCGCGGATGCGTCGCTATAGGGAACGCCACTAGAGCACGCCGCGGGGTACGCTGGGTATCCCGCATCGGTGCATTGTCCGTTGTGCGTGGTCAACTCAATGCCTTCGATCTCCACATAGCTGGTCGACTCCAGATTGATCGCCCAGGCGAGCGAAAAGCCGCCATAGAGTTGTGTCTCGTTGGTCTTCCCGTAGGGATAGTTGTTATTGATCGGAGTGCAGGTGTAGGTGCCGTAGGCACACTGGCCGAGGATGCGCGTAGGCTGGGTGGCCGTTCCTGCTGGGATGGGCGGGTTGTAGCAGGTATAGCTCGGGTTGCCGTAGCCGCACCAGGAGTTCGGCGGGTTGCCGTTGTTGTTGTTGTCGTAGCCCAGCCGGCAATCCGGATTCGCGGCGTTCATCTGCGAAGGTAGCGCAGTGCAGCCGCGAATGACCACCGTGTCGCCCCCGTTGATCACCCAGGCGTTGGGGTTGCCGGAGTTGTCCGACCAGAGATATCGGACATCGTTGAACGCACAGTCCTGATTGACGCCCGTGCCGGGATATGGCTGGTCGGATGTCCCGTTGCACTGCCCCGTAGGCACAGCCGTGCTGTAGCGGGTTCCACCATCGGGACGAATGAACCATGTCGTGCCAGGTGAAGCGGTCTCAGGATCGATCGTGATCGAGACTGCGGCGGATGCGGTCTGGGCCGGGCTGCTGCTATCCGTCACGGTGACCGTGAAATTGGACGCTCCGTCACCGGTCGGCGTGCCGGAGATCACGCCCGTCGACGCGGACAGCGTCAACCCAGCCGGTAAAGTGCCGGAGCTGATTGACCAGCTATAGCTATAGGGCGCAGCGCCTCCGGTGGCCGTCAGAGTTGCCGAGTAAGCCGTGCTGGTGGTTCCAGTAACAAGGGTCGTGGAGGTGATGCTCAGCGCCGGGGGCGCAACCGTCAAGGTGAGAGAAATCGAGGCGGTCTGCGCCGGGCTTCCGCTGTCCGTCACGCGAACCGTGAAGCTCGACGTTCCGCTCGCCGTCGGCGTTCCCGAGATCACTCCGCCGCTCGAGAGCGTCAGCCCCGCGGGCAGCGTTCCGGACGCCAGCGTCCAGGCGTACGGAGATGTCCCGCCGCCGGCCGCCAGCGTTGCCGTGTAGCTCGCATTCACCGTTCCCGCAGCCAGCGAGGCGGTCGTAACGGCCAGCGGAGGATCCGAAACCGGCGCGGCGGCGATGGTGATAGAAATAGCGGCGGTCTGCGTTTGCACTGGATTGCTGCTGTCGCTCACGCTGACAGTGAAGGAAAATGTTCCGCTCACCGCCGGAACTCCGTTGATGACGCCGCTGGATGCCACAAGGCGCAGACCCGCCGGAAGAGCTCCCGAAACAAGACTCCAGTTGTAGGGGGAGGTTCCGCCCGTGGCCGCCAGCTTGCCAGAGTAGGAGCTTCCTTCCACCCCTGAGGTAAGCGTCGTGCTGGAGATTGCCAAAGGCAGGGACGCATTGGCTGTCGCCGAGACGATCGAAACCGGAACCGTCTGCGACGATCTGCCCGTCGAGCTATTCCGCACCTGCACTTGAGCCGTTCCTGGAACCGCAATGCTGCTTCCCTGAATCGAAGCTGCCAGTGTCTCGGAGTCCACCTGCGAGGTCGCGAGCTGAGCTCCGTTCCACAAGATCACCGCATTCGAGGTGAAGTTGGTTCCAGTCACCTTCATCGTGGCGGAGCTTAGTCCCGCCGTGATCGACTGGGGGAGAACCGCGCTGATCGTGGGAGTCTCAATCGACTCCACCACCGCGCTACCACAACCCAGAAGCGAGAAGACCGCTGCGATCCCCATGCCCATGCTAACTATCTTGAACATTCTCAAGGCACACCTCTGAACCATGCCAATCCCACTCGTAGACCGGTTAGTTCCCTACTTATCGGAAGTTACTAAGAGGAACTATAGTAACCATTTTTGTGGTTACTACAGAGCGTACCATGGCGGCTCAAAGGGAGCTAGACAAACTGCTTGAAGCGACACCTGGTTGACAAGTAATCAATTGATCAATGCACAGGGTGACCCGTCATCGGGGAAGCCGCTTCACCGTAAATGTTTAAGTCATATAAACTAATTATTTTCATGTATTTACAAAGTATATCCTTCACGCAATCCAGCGCCGGAACAGAGCCCAGGCTCCTCCCGAACCGTTCGAGTGAGGTTTCAATCAGATGGACAAGGGTGGGTGGGACGCTCCTTGCAACCGCAGCGGACAGATCGCTCTCGGCGTCACGCGTCAAACAGGAAAAAACGGATATATCACTCAGATTCTAGGCATCTTATGCATTATTCATTAGATCGGAGAACCGGCCGAAAGGTTGCATGGCCGCCAAAATCGGGGATCGTCGCAAGAAAGGACAGTCATTGATCGATTATCGATCAGCTTTAGGAGCTTTCACGAGCCACATTCTCGCGGAGGTCAAGCATGGTAATCACACACAAGATTACTTAAGAATATGCTGACTCGCAGCCCGCCGGAACCGACCTTGAACATCAAAGCCGGAACCGCTTCCCTTTTCAACTAAGGCATGCTCTCCCACCCCTTCGGCCCGAAATCACTCCCCTCCAGCGCAGGCCAGGAACCACCGACGCGCTCGAGACGCCCATGGAGGCTGGAGCCTCCGGCTCAGCCTCGCCCCCAGATTGTTTTGGCCAGTTGCGCTGAAGCAATTCCCACCCGGCGCCTTTTGAGCAAGAAGCGCCAGAACATTCGTCGCTATCCAAGCCTCCGTCGGCGCCGAGGGCGCGACGATCAGCCCGTCTTGAACATCTGCTTGATGCCCCGCAGCGCCTGACGGCTACGCTCCTCATTTTCGATCAGCGAGAATCGAACAAAGCCATCCCCGCGATCGCCGAATCCTATCCCTGGGCTAACGGCCACCTTGGCTTCAGCCAGCAGCTTCTTGGAGAACTCCATGGACCCCAGGCTGCGATAGCCTTCCGGAATGCGCGCCCAGACAAACATCGTCGCCTTCGGCAGATCCACCGCCCAACCCAACCGGTTGAGGCCGGTGACCAGCACATCCCGGCGCGACCTGTAGGTCTCGCGGATCTGCGCCACACAGTCCTGCGGTCCCTCCAGCGCGGCGATGGACGCAACCTGGATCGGCGTGAACATGCCGTAGTCGAAGTAGCTCTTGATGCGCCCCAGCGCGGCCACCAGCGTGGGGCAGCCCACCATGAAGCCCACCCTCCATCCCGGCATGTTGTAACTCTTTGACAGGGTGAAGAACTCGACGGCGATCTCCTTGGCCCCCGGAACTTGCAGCACACTGGGGGCCACGTAGCCATCAAACGTAAGGTCCGCATAGGCCAGATCATGCACGATAAAAATTCCAAGATCTTTGCAAAGCGGAACCAGCCGCTCAAAGAAGGCCAGATCCACGCAGGCCGTCGTGGGGTTGGCGGGAAAGTTCAGGATCAGGATCTTGGGCCGCGGCTGCATGCGTGGCAGCTCATACTCCAGCTTTTGGATCAGAGCGGCCTGGTCGTACTCATCCAGGGAGATGCTCTGGACCCGGGAGCCCGCAATCACCGGTCCGAAGATATGAATCGGATAGCTCGGGTTGGGCACCGCAACCGTGTCGTCACTGTCCAGAACAGCCAGACACAGATGGGCGATGCCCTCCTTGGATCCGATGGTGACAATGGCCTCGCTCTCCGGGTTCAGCGAGACGTCATAGCGCCGTTGGTACCAGTTGCAAATGGCAGCCCGAAGTCTCGGTATGCCCCGGGAGAGCGAGTAGCGGTGGGTGGTGGTTCGCTGCGCCGCTTCAATCAGCTTGTCCACAATGAACTTCGGGGTCGCTCCGTCCGGATTGCCCATGCCGAAGTCGATGATGTCTTCTCCCCGGCGGCGGGCGGCGGCCTTCAACTCGCCGGTCACATTGAACACATAGGCCGGCAAGCGGGCTAGCCGTCTAAACTCTTCCATTGCAATACCACTTTCCTGAAAATCTGAACTTTGACCAGAGCCGGGAGCCTCATCGCCA
>JAKAQS010000012.1 GCA_021819585.1 Acidobacteriota bacterium | reverse complement strand
TTGTATGGAACGCGCGACGAAAACCTTCGCCTGATGGAAGATGGGCTGGGCGTCCAGATTGATCTCCGATCCGAGAGTATCCATCTGATGGGGGAGGCTGCGGCGGTAACCCGAGTCGAGGGGATCTTCCTCGACTTTGAACATCTCCGAAGACTGGGCGTGCATCCGCATAATGGCGAACTGAATGCTTTGCTGAAGATGGTGGTGGCTGATCCTGCCGTGACCTTGCGAGGGCTGGTTGAGAGCGGCAAACAGCGTGCGATTGGAGCCAAGCGCGCGGTGCAGCCGCGCAGCCCAAACCAGCGAAAATATGTCGAATCCATTGAGTCCCATGACATGGTCTTTGGATTGGGGCCTGCTGGAACGGGCAAAACCTACTTGGCCGTGGCCATGGCGGTCAGCGCGCTGCTGGCCAAGAAGGTTTCACGGATCATTCTGGTGCGGCCGGCGGTAGAGGCTGGGGAGCGCCTGGGCTTTCTGCCAGGGAGCCTGCAAGAAAAAGTGGACCCGTATCTGCGGCCGCTCTACGACGCCCTCTACGACCTGCTCGATCCAGGCAAAGTGGATAAGATGCTGGAGAGCAACGTGATTGAGATTGCGCCGCTGGCGTTCATGCGGGGACGCACGCTCCACGATGCGTTCATCATCATGGATGAGGCGCAGAATACCACCAGTGAACAGATGAAGATGTTCCTGACCCGCATGGGGAACCAGTCCAAGGCGGTGATCACGGGCGATCTCTCTCAATGCGATCTGCCCAGCCCCAAGCGGAGCGGGTTGTTGGAGGCTTTGCGCGTATTGGACGGCGTAGAGGGTATCCGCTTCTGCCACTTCGAGGACGTGGATGTGGTGCGGCACCATCTGGTGCAGCGCATTGTGCGGGCCTATGACACATATGACCGGGCCGAGCAGTTGCCCTTGGCTGTGGATGGAGTTCCACTAACCATCGAGGTGGAAGAGCCTCCCAAACGAGTGCTTCACCCGCAATAAGACTTCCCCAATGAGTGGAGTTCACTGGCCATGCCCTGGCACTTCTATCTGCTGGACTTCCTGAGCGGCGCGCTGCTGGCCAACGCTGTGCCGCACTTTGTGCAAGGGGTCAGTGGCGTTCCTTTTCCATCGCCCTTCGCCAAACCGCCCGGAGTGGGTGACTCTTCACCCCTGACCAATGCGCTATGGGGATTTGGCAACCTGGCGGGGGGAGCGCTGCTGCTGCATCTCTTCTCTCCAGTAAATCCCTGGGGATGGGTGACGGCCGGCGCCGGCGCCCTGGCGATTTCGGTGCAACTCTCCATGCACTTTGGCAAGGTGCGAGCCGGACGCAGATGATCCCTTGGCAGGCGAAACGGAAAGGCTCGTACCGGTTTGACCGGTGTGCGGTGAATACCCCGGCATTTTTCTGGGTGCGATAGCATCAGAGCAAGCATGATCACCCTGGAACTTCGCCGAGAGCTGGCCGACAAGGATGGCAAGCGTGCGTCTGCAAGTGAGGCTGCGGCATGGAAGGAAATGGGCTTATCCCGGTCTGGATTGACCCGCTATCTCCAGGCGGCGCAGAAGGCAGCCGGGTTGCTGGGTGAGGTGGATGTTCTGCTGGCAGGCGACCGCACGCTGAGACGGCTCAATCGGGAGTTCCGGGGAAAAGACAAGGCTACCGATGTACTCAGCTTCCCCTCCCCGGCGGAATTTGCCGGAGAGCACGCCGGAGATCTGGCGATCTCGCTGGATACAGCCCAACGGCAGGCCCGGGAACAGGGGCATACGCTGAGAGACGAGGTGCGAATTCTCCTGTTGCACGGAGTGCTTCATCTCCTGGGGATGGATCACGAGACCGATGGCGGAGCGATGGCCTCGCGCGAAAGCCATCTGCGCGCCAGGTTGCGCCTGCCGCATGGCTTGATCGCCAGGGCGGACCGGGCGACCGTCAAGGCCAAGGGGAAGCCGTTCAGGGTGCGTGCATGATCACGGGCTATGATCTGCTGGTGTTGCTGCTGCTGTGCCTTCTGGCGCTCTCTGCCTATGTGGACAGGATCTACTTCGAGATGGGGAAGTTTCTCGCTCGGGAGTATGCGGAGAACATCGATGCGTGGGAACGGGGAGTCGAACCCAGACTGAATCTCAGCCGGCAGTCCTCGGCGATGGCCGCCTCGGTCTTGCGCCAGATTGCGCTCGGAGCGCTGGTGTTTCTGCTGGCGATCCATCTCCAGGGCAAGGCAGGGCAGAGTGCTGCGGAGATCGCGCGGACGGTGTTTGAGCTTCTGCTGGCGCTGCTGGTATTCGACCGGCTGCTGCCGCAGATCTTTTTCACCAAGACCGCAGGCGCGTGGATTGCGAAGATCGCCTGGCTGATACGAGTGCTGTTCTATCTGGTGATGCCCTTGACACTGCTCATCGGGTTGCTGCTCTCGATTGCCGGCTTGGCCGAACCGGAGGCGAAGCACGAGGAGAACCCGGACGAGGCAATGGATGCGCTGCTCGAAGCGGGCGAAGAAGAGGGCGTGCTCGACGAAGAGGACCGCGAACTGGTGCGCAGCGTGGTCGAGTTCGGCGATAAGGTGGTGCGCGAGGTGATGACCCCGCGGCCGGAGATGTTTGCCGTCTCTGGAAAGACCTCGTTAGAGGAGTTCACCGCGGCGGTGAATGCGCATAACTTTTCTCGCGTTCCGGTGTATGGGGATTCTCTGGATCGGATCACCGGAGTGGCCTTTGCACGCGATCTGCTGGGAGTGAAGGACTCCGAGGCAGCCAGAATGACGGTGTCCGAATTGCAGCGTCCCGCATTGTTCATTCCGGAGACCAAAAAGGTCAATGAACTGCTGCGGGAGATGCAGCAGCAGAAGCAGCACATGGGCATCGTGATCGATGAGTACGGCGGCGTCGCTGGTCTGGTGACCATCGAGGATCTCATTGAAGCGATCGTGGGAGAGATTGAGGACGAGCATGATACCGAGACCGATGGAGAGACTCCCATTGCCGAGCCCGAGGGCACGTGGGTCGTTCCAGGAAGCTTTGAAGTAGCCCGCCTGCGCGAACTGGTGGAGGGGCTGGGTGAGAGTGCGGATACCGCGGAGAGCGTGGGAGACGAAGAAGAGAGTTTGGCCGAAGCGCAGGAACATCAAGAAGAGCAGACTCTGGCGCAACTGCTGATGAGATATGAAGCCACCACTGTGGGTGGATTGGCCAGTGAGATGGCCGGCCATATTCCGCTCCCCGGTGAGGTGGTGGAGAACGGTCCGCTGCGGCTCGAAGTGCTGGCATCGACGGACCGCAGGGTGGAGCGAGTCCGGGTGGGGCTGAGAGGGTATCCGGCCGGAGACGCAGGGGCGTAGACCCGGGTCTGAATCGCTCCGCCTTCACAGGCTTCCGGTAGGGCGCAGTTCCCTTCCCGTCCCGTCCTCTGTGAAGGAGGGCATCTCGCCGGAGCAGCGAGACGCACCCGGCTGGGAAGCACAGGCGCACAGAGCCACATCCGGTGTCATCATAGTGAGATGGGACTTCGTACTGGTTTTGTTTCGATTATTGGCCGCCCGAATGCAGGCAAGTCTACGCTGTTGAATGCCTTGCTGGGGCAGAAGCTGGCGATCGTGACGCATAAGCCCCAGACGACGCGGTCGCGCATCCAGGGGGTGCTGGATCTGCCGGTGCGCAAGAAGGCCAAGGGCGATCCGGGCCGACCCGCATCGCAGGTGGTGCTGGTGGATACGCCGGGGGTCCATAAGCCCCAAACTCAGTTGGATAAGCGCATGATGCAGGAAGTGCAGGATGCGCTGGAGTCGCGTGATGTGGTGATCTTTCTGGTAGACGCCACACATCGGCTGCCCGGCCCTGAAGCTGGGACGCCCGATCCCGCGCACTCAACGGGAGCGGATGCGGCTCAGGCCACTCCCTATACGCAGGTGCGCCGATCGCCATCTCCCGGGCAGCGCCGGAGAGCGCTGTCGAAGGCCGAAGATGATCTTGCCCTCAACTTAGTCAAGCAAGTGGACTGTCCCGTGATCCTGGCGCTGAACAAGATTGACGCGCTGCCCAGGAGCGTGCTTCTGCCACTGATCGAGCATTGGAGTTCACAGCACGAATTTGCCGAGGTGATTCCGATCTCTGCCAGGAAGCGGGAGGGCTTGGAACTTCTGCTGGATACGGTGGTGAAATATCTGCCTGAGGGACAACGTTACTTTCCAAAGAACCAGTTGACGGATCAGCCGGAAAGATTTCTGGTGGCAGAGGTGATTCGTGAGAAGATTCTGCTATTGACCGGCGAAGAGGTGCCGTACGCTTCAGCGGTAGTGATCGAAGGTTACGAAGAGCCGGCTTCGCTACGGAAGGGACTCGACGGGAGATCTCCCCTCACCCGAATCACGGCGGCAATCTATTGCGAGCGTGAAGGCCAGAAGGCGATCCTGATCGGGAAGCAGGGAGCCATGCTCAAGCGGATCGGGAGTTTGGCGCGCAAGGAGATTGAGAGTCTGCTGGGAACCAGGGTATTTCTGGAGCTGTTTGTGAAGGTGCAGGATGAGTGGCGCAGCTCGCGTGGGTTTGTAGAAAATCTGGACTGGCGGCGGCAACTGGAGCAGTTGGCTGAGAAGCAGCATCGGGATCAACGGCTGGCGGAGAGCCGGACAGGGCAGGCGGAGGACGCTGATTGATTGATTTCATGCAATGGGGAGCTGTGCTTGGCCTCCAGGCCCGGCCGGGGCGCATGGCCGACTTGAAGGCCGGCGGCCTGCGCCTGGTGGCGATCACCCCCGAGATGCTGCTGGCCGAACAAGAGAACGATGCGGCCAGGCTGGGAAGCCTGCTGCGGGCCAGGCTGACCGAGGAGTGGCCGCCGGTGGACTGGGAGCCGCATCTGCACAGGATGATCCAAAAGCAGTACGACGAGTTGCCGGAGAGCTTCGGCTGGCACCGCTACGTCGTACTGGACGGAGGTCTGGGCCGGCCGCGCACGCTGGTGGGTGCGATTGGAGGCTTCCCGCGAGCCTATGGAGATGTGGAGATCGGCTACTCGACCCTGCCTGCGTTTCAGCGCCGCGGTTATGCATCGGCTGCGGCGCGCACCCTGGTCGATTGGCTCCTGACGCAGGAGGGAGTGCGATCGGTGAGCGCGCAGGCCTACCTGAACGTAACGGAGTCTATCAAGGTGATGCAGCGCTGTGGGATGAGCTACGCCGGCCAGGGGGATGAGGCGGGAACTGTGCGGTATCGGAGAGCGGCCTCCGTGAATTAGCCCAACCTTCCGGCTCGCATCGCGACGAGTCGACCCGGTCGAGAGAAGCTTTCGAGAGCCGCGACACCGGGTTGCGGGCCTTGGAGGAAGCAGCGATAGCGGTCAAGCGCCGAACCCGCCTGCACGGAAGATGCTCTATAGCATTTTCCCTTCAGAAATGTCGCACTTTGAATTTAAGCCCAACGGGCTTGCAAAGGCGCTTTCATTGGGGAAAACGCCCATCGAGGTCTATGCGTCTCTTCACGCCTACACTGAAAATACTCTTGGGCACACCTGGGGGGCCTTAGAGATGGAAACTCATGGAGTCCGAGACGAGCGCCTCGACCGGAACTCCGTCGACGGTGGAAGGTTCATACCTTCTTTTCTTCATGGCAGCTATGGCCGGCTTCTGGAACAACGAGGGCCCTGCGATCACTTCTACGTGCTTAACCGTTCCGTCCTTCCCAACCAGCGACCATAGACGGACCATGCCCTGAGCGCGCATTTGCACGCCTGCCACAGGATAATCAGGGTAGACCATTTTAAGAAGCCGGGGTGGTATCACATGGTGAGCCTTATGCGGGGCGGGCGAAGACCCAGGCACCATCGTCGCCTGAGATGGGCGCGGCGTCTGACCCGCCGTCGACGGATTGGGTTCATCGATCGCGTCGAGATGAATCTCGATGGTTGGCATGTCGAGGCGGCTTACCGTGATGTCTCTCGCCATGTAATGTCCCTGAAACTTCACAATCGAATTCAAGGTGATCAATATCTCCGGGATGCTGATCCTCCGCAGATCATTCATACCGACATCAAAGCAGTACTGCTGAACTGGAGGCGTCACGGAGAAGTTCTGCGTAACCACACACTTCAGCGTCATATTGCTCTCCCGGAGTTGAACTGCGTCCGGTCGAAAGACGGAACGATCGAACGAGACCTGGATCGGGTAGAAGACGCTCGCGCTGATGATACTAAAAGTCCAATCAGGGTTTGCAGCAGGGTTTAGCTCAAAGTTCCCTTGAGGGGTTCCCCAGGTTGTCTGCTGATAGTCGGGAGAGTCATAGCTCCGCTCCCACTGATGGGGACCGGACCACCACTCCTCCCAAGTGCCCTGCTCTTCTGGCCTTCCCTTGCCTTTGAGCATTTGCCAGGTAATCCGCACATGCCAAGGAGCGCCATTCTTGCCTCTGACGATGTCCCCAAGTCCGTTCTGCTGCTCTGCCAGACGCAGGAACTGCTCAGGGTCATTGGCGAGTTCCGGCGGTTGGCCGTTCTTGGGCGGCGCCTGAGACAGGCTGGAGGAAAGGGCGAAGGGCAGGAACAGGCTGAGTACCGCCAGGCGGGGCAGAGGCGTCATAGGGTCACCTTTCCTCAATCCGCAGAGGATCCGAGACGAGACTGAAGACGGAGGTAGGAGATGTTTGATTCAGTTGCGCAGAATCATACCGGACCCGTTCTTGGGAACGCAACAGCGTGAAGAGACGAGGGTACAACCCAATCTAACTCAAAAGTCAGCGGCGTGCGTCTGGGCCGTTCCGGTTCCGGATTGAGATCCCCTGAGCCGGTCTCTTGAAGAGGACCAGACCCTTCCGCAACCCCTTCTACTCGTGCGTGGAGATACCGAGGGCCTTCATCTTGCGATAGAGGTGGGAGCGTTCCAGGCCGAGGGACTCGGCGGCGCGGCTGATGTTGCCGTGGCAGCGATCCAACTCTTTCAGGATGTAGTCGCGCTCATAGGCCTCACGAGCCTGCTGGAGCGTGGAGAACTCCTCGCGCGCCGCGCCCATCAGGCGGGAAGATGCGCCTTCCGTACGCTGAACCAGCATGGGCAGATGTTTGGTTTCGATGCGCTGAATCTTGGGGTTGAGAATCAGTACGCGCTCCATGACGTTGCGTAGCTCGCGGACGTTGCCCGGCCAGTGGTAGTGCTGGAGCGCAGTGATGGCTGCCTCGGCAATCTCGACGTGCGCCCGGCCATACTGCTGGCCAAACTCGGAGAGAAACTCGCGCGCGAGTAAAGGAATATCCTCCTTGCGATCGCGCAGCGGAGGAACGTAAAAAGGTATG
The DNA here is from genome assembly GCA_021819585.1 of Acidobacteriota bacterium. GTDB lineage: Bacteria > Acidobacteriota > Terriglobia > Terriglobales > Acidobacteriaceae > Granulicella. The sequence continues at coordinate 26,131 of JAKAQS010000012.1, read as the reverse complement.
ACGTTGAGGCGGTAAAAGAGATCCTCGCGGAAGTTGCCGCGTGCGATCTCCTCTTCCAGATCCTTGTTGGTGGCGGCGATGACGCGGGTATCCACATGGACAGGCATGGAGGCGCCGACGGGATAGAAGCGCTGCTCATCCAGGGTGCGCAGAACCTTGGCCTGGGTCTTGAGGCTCATATCGCCCACCTCGTCCAGAAAGAGCGTGCCGCCATCGGCGCGCTCGAAGGTGCCGCGCTTTTCGCTGGGCTGGTTCGGACCACCCGGACCGGCGCCGTGCCGGTAGCCGAAGAGTTCGGTCTCAATGAAGTCTTCCGGAATGGCGGCGCAGTTCAGCTCAACGAAGACGCGGTCCCGGCGCAGCGATTCGGCGTGCATGGCGCGGGCGATGAGCTCCTTGCCCGTGCCGGACTCGCCGAAGATAAGGACGCGGCCGTTGGTGGGGGCCATGAGCTTGATCTGTTGACGAAGAGCCTTGACGGAGATCGACTCTCCAGTGATGTTGCCTTTGGTGAGTTGGCGCGCAAGCTCCTGATTGTCTTCGCGGAGTTGATGAGCCTGGATGGCGTTGCGCAAGGCCAGCAGCGTACGCTCCATCGAGAGCGGCTTCTCCAGGAAGTCGTAGGCGCCGAGCTTGGTGGCGCGGACCGCGGCTTCAATGGTGCCGTGGCCGGAGATCATGATGACCTCTGGCGCGCCTGGGCGCGGCGGTGCGTTCCGAGACCTGTCACCGCGAATCGAGGAGAGAACATCCAGGCCGTCGCCATCGGGAAGCCAGATATCCAGGAGAACAGCCTGAAAGTCAGCGTCGCGAACCAGCTCGAGGGCTTCGGCGGCGGTGCCGGCGGTGGTGATGGCGTAGTTCTCCTCACGCAGGATGGCTTCCAGGGATTCGCGGATGTCGGCTTCGTCGTCGACGATAAGTACGTGATTCAAGCGGAGATTCCTTCCGTCTGATGAGGAACCTCCGACGCCGGCGTGGCGCTGGAGATCTCGGAGACTTCAGTGACAGTGCGGAGTTCCATGATGAAGCGAGCGCCGGTGGGGAGGTTCTTTTCCGCCCGGATGGAGCCGTGGTGCTCCTGCACGATCTTTGCGGCGATGGAGAGCCCAAGGCCGGTTCCGCGCTGCTTGGTGGAGAAGTAGGGGAGGAAAAGACTCTCACGCATCTCGTCGGTGAGGCCGGGGCCGGTATCCGCGATCGCCAACTCGACCATGCCCGACGGAAGGGTGCGGGTGGACAAGTGCAATTCTCGGAGCAAGCTGTCTTGCATGGCCTCAGCAGCGTTGTCGATGAGATTCGAGAGAGCGCGCTTGAGGGCCTCCGGGTCGGCCAGCACCAGAGGAAGTCCGGGCTCCAGATTGCGGTACACGCGAATGCTCCCCAGCCGGCCGGCAAAGAGAGCCAGAGAGTTTTCCACGATGACGTTGAGGCTGAACGGCCGCGGACGTGAACTGGGAAACTCGGCGAGCGCGGAGAACTGATCCACCAGCGAACGCATCGTCTCCACGGAGGCCGTGATGATCTCACTGGAGTGCTGGATCACAGCCGGAGAAGGTGAGTCCAGGTGGTGCTGGGTGAGCAGGGTGCTGATGCGAACGATGTGGCGCCGGATCAGCTCGGCGTTGAGGGAGATGGGAGTCAGGGGGTTCTTGATCTCGTGTGCAACCCGGCGAGCGACCTCCTTCCAAGCGCTTTGCTTCTGGGCGCGAAGCAGTTCGGTGGCATCTTCCAGCACCAGAACATAACCCAGATGCTCGCGGATGGGCCGTTCCGCGCCCAACGGGCCAGGCGAGCCTGGAGCAAATTGGCCCGAAGCCGCACTGGAGTGGCCTTCCAGAAGAGCCACGGTGGCGGCCAAATGGAGAACGCCGGTACTGGACTGCATCTGCATCTCCGAGGACGCAGAGCCCATCCGGTGGGCACGGCGAAGGAGGTGGTCCAAGTTTTGGACCATGTCCTCCGGTAGAACGGCGGAGAGCGGCAGACCGACGAACTGGCGCTGGCCGCCCGGGTCCAGCATCTCGGAGAAGGCTCGGTTCGCCAGCAGAATCTGGCGATCGGCTGAGAGGGTGACGACACCGGAGGGGATGGTCTCAATCATCGTCTCCAGTTCGTTACGGCGGGCCTGAAGGGCTTGATTCAGGTCAGAGAGCTGCTCGCTGGAGCGAGCCGCGGCGGCGTGGGCGCTCTCCAGATCGGCGGCCATGGCGTTGAAGCGTTCCACCAACTCGCCGAGTTCCTCGGTGACCGATTGGCCGACACGGTGAGCGTAGTCGCCGGCAGCGATAGCCTCCATGGCGTCAGCCAGGGATTCAACCGGCCGGGTAACCTGTTTGCTCAGGTTTAACGCCAGCCAGCAGCCCGCAAAGAGCGCCAGTGCGGTGGTGAGCAGAAGGAAGCCCATGTAAAGGCTGCGAACCTCGCGGCGCTCCCGATAGAGCATCCAGTAGGCGGCCGCGGAGCGTCTAAGGCGCTCTGAGACGGCGGAGATCCCGGCAGGGATGGGAAGAGCGGCCACCACCAGGCCACCGTGAGGGAGAGCGGCTGTGGCCAGGGTGTATTCGCTGCCTGAAAGAGCATAGAAGGGCTCATCCGTGCGTTGCGCCGCCTGCAGGATTGCCTCCAGAGTGGGGCCTTGCAACCGGGAACTGGAGCCGAATTTGGACTCAGAGCTGTCATCCGAAGAGGATTCGGCCGGCTGAATGGGGCGCAGTACGGCTTGGCCGGAAGGATTGCTCGGAACATTCAGCGAGGCAACCGGTTCTCCATTCCTGTACAAAACGACGAAGCCGCCTTGGAGCGTCACCTCATGGCGCCGCAAGATCTGGTGAATCTGCGCCAGGGATCCGGGCGAGAACTGCAGGCTGTTCTCCGTCAGTTTGGAGAGTTCCACAGCGATGGAGTCGGCCTCCGAACGGGCGTTTGCGTCCACGTACTGATAGAGCTCGAGGGCCATGCGATCGGCGTCCTGGCGCATCTGGGTAACGGGCTGGGAAAACCAGCGATCCACGGCTCGGTTCATCAGCAGATAGCTGAAGAGAAACATGAAGACCAGGGGGACGACCGAGACCAGAAAAGCTCCCCAGAGCATGCGCGTGCGCAGGCGCGTGCCCAGAACCTGGCTGCGTTGATCCGCATAGAGCTTGAGGACGTTGCGGACCAGCAGCACCAGCACACCGATAAAGAGCAGAAAAGCCAGCACCGAGAGACTGACAAAGACCTCTGTCTGGAGCAGCGAGCTGGGATTGAGGAAGTTGAGATTGAAGGCATTGAGGGTAGCCAGAGCCAGAAAGAGCACCAGCAGGCTCGCGCTCAGCACGATGACAAGCACACGGCGCCGATTGGCTGCGACTCCCATGCGAGCAAGTTTACTCGCTTTCCGGCAGAGAATTTGGCTTGGGACAGGGTACGCCCGGAGCGAACCTGCGAAACGGTCTACCGAAGCCGCCGGAGGGCCGGACTGCTTGTTGCCAGGTTTGCACCCGCAACTCGTATGATGACACTCGAACCCTTATGACCTTGCCACGCCCCCTCGCTCCACAGCCGCTCTCGGCAGACCCGCCGGTGCTTCGCGTCGAGAACCTCCGCAAGCACTATGGCCAGGTAGAGGCGATCAAAGGGATCTCCTTCCAGGTCTTCCCCGGAGAGATCGTGGGACTGCTGGGCGTCAACGGCGCCGGCAAAACCACAACCATCAGCATGCTGCTGGGGGTGCTGGAGCCCACCTCCGGTTCCATTGAACTGAGTTCGGTGAATCTTCTGCGCCACCGATCGCAGGCCCTTGCCGGAACCAACTTTGCCGCGGTCTACGCTCCGCTCCCAGGGAACCTTACCGTCTACCAGAATCTGCGCGTATTCGCGCTTCTCTATGGCGTTCAGGACTTCGCCGCGCGCCTGCAATCGGTGCTGAACGCCTTTGACCTGCATCGATTTCGAGACGCCAAATGCGGAGTTCTCTCCTCTGGAGAGCAGACGCGCGTGGGCTTGGCCAAGGCCATGCTGAACCGCCCCCGAGTGCTGCTCCTCGACGAACCCACCGCCTCGATCGATCCGGCTAGCGCGCGGGAGATTCGCACCACGATCCGCCGTTTTGCCGCCCAGGCGCATTCCGGCGTCCTCTGGACATCCCACAACATGTACGAGGTGGAGGAGGTCTGCTCGCGGGTTTTGTTCCTCTCGCAGGGAGAGATCGTTCTGGAGGGCGATCCGCGCAAGCTCCCCTCGGAGTACGGCAAGCCCACCCTGGAAGACCTGTTCATCCATGTCACCAGCCAGCCACCCGATGGAGAGCAGAGATGGAGCGTCAAGCCATCATGAATCCTGCCCGCGTCGCCGCCATCCTGTTGCGCCAACTCTACCTCTATCGGGGCAGCGCTGCCCGCGTGGTTCCGCTCTTTGCCTGGGTGACCATCGATATGGTTCTGTGGGGGTTCATGACCAAATTTCTCGGCGCGCTGGCCCACACCGCGTATCGCTTTGTTCCCGCCCTTCTGGGTGCCGTTCTCTTTTGGGACTTCATGACCCGGGTGATGCAGGGCGTGACCACCGCGTTCTTTGAAGATGTCTGGTCGCGCAACTTCCTCAACATCTTCGCTACCCCAATCACCATGTCGGAGTACATTGCGGGACTGCTGCTCTCCAGCCTTGTCACCAGCCTGGTGGGGCTCGGGGTCATGATCGCCGTGGCCGGCGCCGCCTTTGGGTTGAGCTTCGCCGCTTACGGCGTCATCGCCCTGCCCTTTGTGCTCGTCCTGCTGCTCAGCGGCATGGCCCTGGGAATCACCGCAATTGCCATCGTCCTCCGCTTCGGACCCGCGGCTGAGTGGTTCATCTGGCCAATTCCCGCGCTCCTGTCTCCCTTCGCCTGCGTCTATTACCCGCTCTCTACCCTCCCGGTCCGCCTGCAGTGGTTCGCTCGGCTGTTGCCCCCAACGTATGTCTTTGAGGGCTTGCGCGCGGTAGTGGCAGGTCACGGACTGGAGGGATCTCTCCTGGGCGCCGCCCTTCTGCTTGCCGGCGCCTATATCCTTCTGGCATACGGAATCTTCGCCAGGGTCTTCCGTCATGCCCTCCAAAGCGGGCTGATCACCCGCTACAGCGCCGAAACAGTCTCGTAGGCCGGGCAAGCTCCGGCGACCGAAGCTGCAATGGCCTGGGGGGCTTCGCTCCATCCCGTCACGAAAGCAGGCCGCGCACGGGGGTGAACTCACGGCCCTGGGCAAGGGCGACTGCTCTGTAGGTAAGCGAGCCCTGAAAGGTGTTGACCCCTTCTGCGATGCCTGCGTCTTCTCGTATGGCGGCGTTGGCGCCGCGTTGGGCGAGTTTCATGACGTAGGGGAAGGTGGCATTGGTCAGGGCAAGGGTGCTGGTGTTGGGAACGGCAGCGGGCATGTTGGTGACGCAGTAATGAACCACGCCCTCCAGCAGGAAGCTCGGCTCGGAGTGGGTGGTGGGATGCGCTGTCTCGATGCAGCCGCCCTGGTCGATGGCGACGTCGACGATGACCGCTCGCTTGCGCATCTTTGCCACCATGGATCGGGTGACAATCTTGGGAGCGGCAGCTCCCGGAATCAGGACGCCGCCGATGACCAGATCGGCTTCGGCGACGGCGCGCTCCACGTTGTAGGCGTTGGAGTAGAGAGTTTTGAGACGGCCGGAGAAGATGTCATCCAGTTCCCGCAGGCGGTTCAGGTTCAGGTCCACCAGGGTCACGCTCGCTCCCATGCCCAGGGCTACTTTGGCTGCATTGGTTCCAACGATGCCGCCGCCGATAATGCAGACCTTGCCGGGAGGAACGCCTGGGACGCCGCCCAGAAGGACTCCCCGCCCACCATGCTCCTTTTCCAGATAGGCGGCGCCCACCTGCACCGAGAGCCGTCCGGCCACCTCAGACATCGGAGTGAGCAGAGGAAGACCGCCGGAGCCGTCGCGGACCGTCTCATAGGCGATCCCAATCACCTTCTTCTCCAGCAGGGCGCTGGTGAGTTCGCGAACCGGGGCCAGGTGCAAGTAGGTGAACAGGACGAGCCCGGGACGGAAGTAGGCATACTCTCTTTCGACCGGCTCCTTGACCTTCACCACCATGTCCGAGGGCGTCCACACGGCAGCGGCATCGGGAACGATAACCGCACCAACCGCCTGATAGTCCGCGTCTGGAAACGAAGAAAGGGCGCCGGCATCATGCTCGACCAGAACTTTATGGCCGGCATCCACAATGGCTTTGGCTCCTGCCGGAGTGATGCCGACCCGGCTCTCGTGGTCTTTGACTTCCTTGGGAACACCGATGATCATCCTAGACTCTCCTGAAGTGGGTGGTGCTTTTCGATCTTCCAGACTCTCTCATTTTTCGTCGGGAAAACGTCTTGAGTATAGCCGCCTTCGGTCTCTGCCGGGGGGGAGCCCCCGCAGGCCGTACAATGGAGGGGCCGGGTTAAACTCAATTTTCTCTCTTTCTCCAGGAAGCCGATCGGTCTCATGTCCTCGAAAAACTTTCAGATGCGGACCTCGCGTGTAAGCAATATGCGGTCCATCTTTTCGCTGTTCTCCAGCGATCTTGCGATTGATCTTGGGACGGCCAACACGCTGGTCTTTGCTCATGGCAAAGGAATTATCGTCAACGAACCGTCCATTATCGCGGTCAACCGCGTGACCGGCGAGGTGGAAGCCGTGGGCAAGGAGGCCAAGGAGATGCTTGGCCGGACGCCGGGGAACATCATTGCCATCAAACCCATGAAGGACGGTGTGATCGCGGACTTCAAACAGACCGAAAAGATGCTGAATTACTTCATTCAAAAGGCTCACAACCGCAAGATGATGGTTCATCCGCGGATCGTCATTGGCGTGCCCAGCGAGATTACGCAGGTGGAGAAGCGGGCGGTGATGGATTCGGCCTATCGCGCCAAAGCCAGCGAGGTGCATCTGGTGGAGCAGGCGATGGTGGCGGCCATCGGAGCGGGACTTCCTATTACCGAGCCTGGCGGCAATATGGTGGTGGATATCGGTGGTGGAACCACAGACATCGCCGTCATCTCGCTGGCCGGAATCGTATACTCGCGCTCGGTGCGAATGGCCGGCAACCAGATGGATGAGGCCGTGATGACCTACCTCAAGCGCAAGTACAACCTTCTGGTTGGGGAGCGCACGGCGGAACAGATTAAGATCGACATTGGCTCGGCCTACCCTCTGGACAAACCTCTGTCCATGGAGATCAAGGGACGCAACCTGATTGAAGGCGTGCCGAAGACGATTACCATCGACGATACGGAGATCCGCGAGGCTCTGGGCGAATGCATTGCGACCATCATGAATGCGATCCGCGTGGCGCTGGAGCGCACCCCGCCGGAGTTGTCCGCGGATATCTCCGACCGGGGGATCGTGCTTACCGGCGGCGGAGCGTTGATCAAGAACCTGGACAAACGCATTCGTGAGGAAACGGGTCTGCCCGTAACCATTGCGGACGATCCCCTCGCCAGCGTGGTGCTGGGAACAGGCAAGATGCTGTCCGACTTCCGGCTGCTGCGCAAGATCTCGATCGATTGACGGCATGATCGCGATCCGTGGACGATCGCTAGGCCGCGCCGGCGAATTGCAAAGAGCACCGCAAGTTAGCCGGCCCCGCCAACCAGGAGACGGCTACTACAGGCAAGGCTCGAATTGCCCTGCGCCTTGATGCACCCCTTCCGGCTCCGGCTCTTGAGCAAAACCGCCCGACTGAACCGAGCGCTCCGGGCGGACGAACTTCCGGTTCGGCTGGCGTTCCCTGCCCTGCGATCAGCCATTTCTACAGACGCTCAAGGACGTAATCTAGCTGCGTGGGACGCTCAACCTTCGGCCACCCCTCGCCTGCTGCTCCAGCACCTCTTCATCAAACTTTCGGGGGCCTTGCAGTAGCGTCGGAACGATTCGCATGGCATCCGGAACTCACCCTCCCTACTCCCCCCTTTTGTGGAGAAAGTGTTTCCGCCTTCCCGTTGGGAGGGGCAATTCCATAGAATTTAGCGGAGTATAGGACCGGCGCAAAATATTTTTTCTTGACGTGTAACGATTCAGGCCCCGGATGTCTTTATTGCAGTGTCACCAGCATCACGCGGATTTTCCGAGACCGCTGGTGAACTGAGGAAGGTGGACCTCTGTTGAGGTGAGAGTCGCCGCTAAGGTATGCTCTTGCCCGTCACAGATTTCAAAAGGAATGCGGCAAGCAGAGGGTTGGAGGGTATGCGCATAGCAGGTCTGAGAGAGAGATGGATGGTACTGTTTTGGGGGCTGCTGGCGATGAGTTTTGCGGCCGCCGGAGCGCAGCAGCCGTCGCTGACGCTACGGCAGGCGATCGACCGGGCGCTGGGCAGGAATCCGGAGATCACGGCGGCGAAGGCCGATGTGCAGTCCGCCGGTGCGGGAGCCAGCCTGGCGCGTACGGGGTTGTTCCCAATCTTCAACTTCACGGAAGACATCTCGCGGGGTAACGATCCGGTCTATGTGTTTGGAACCAGGCTGCGGCAGCAGCAGTTCACCCAGAGCGACTTTGCGCTGAACTCGTTGAACAAACCGACCCCCGTTGGAGACTTCGTAACCCGATTGAACGGCTCTTGGAGGATCTTCGACTGGTTTGAAACAGAGCAGCAGATGAAGGGCGCCAGGCTGGCGGCTGGAAGCGCAACAGCCGTGAGCGATGCGGTGGAGCAGGCCACGGTTCTGCGCGTGGTGGAGGCTTATCAGTCGATCTTGTTTGCTCAGCGGCGAATCGATGTAGCCCAGCACGAGCAGGCCACTGCGGAAGCCTTACTGGCGGATGCAAAGGCCAATGTAAAAGCCGGCCTGGCTGTGGACTCCGACACGCTGGCGGCGCAGGTGAACCTCTCCGAGCGGGAGCAGGAGTTGATCGCCGCCCAGGGAGAGATGGACATCGCCTGGGCCAAGCTGGAGACGGCGATGGGAAGCGAGATGCCGGTTCGCCCGGCATTGACGCCCATCGAAGCACGGAATTATCCCGATGGCGTGCTCTCTGACGAGATAGCCGGCGCCCTCAAGATGCGGCCGGATCTGCGCGCGCTTGAGCAGCAGCAACAGGCAAGTGCGGCAGCCACAAAGGCGGCCAGGGATGACTTTGGGCCAAAGGTGAGCGCTTACGGCAACTGGGAGATGGATAGAAGTTCGTTTGCCGGCAATGGAGGCGACAATTGGGTTGCCGGGGTTCAACTTACGATGGATATCCTCCCGTTGGGGAAACGGTCTCGCCTGGCCCAGGAAGAGGCGGCGCGTGAGAAGGCCGCGGCGCAGGAGCAGACTGGCGAAGACCAGATTCGCCTGGCGGTTCGCAGCGCCTACAGCCGGCATGTGACGGCTGAGCGCATCGTGGCTACGGCCCAGTCCTCCATGCAGCAAGCCACCGAGAGCCTGCGGATCATGCAGAACCGTTACAAGGCGGGACTCTCCACCATGACGGATCTGCTGCGGGCGGAGGACGCTCAGCGGTTGAGCCAGAACGACTATTGGCGAGCGGTTTACGGAAACACCATGGCGTATGCCGAGTTGCTCTATGCCACCGGCGCGCTTACTCCTGACTCAGCGGAGAGTTTGCAATGAAGAGCTATTTCAAGTCCTTGTATCTTCTGTTGTCCTTATCCTTGTTGTTCTCCATGTCAGTGGCGCTACTGACGGGTTGTTCGCGGCCGGGAGAGCCCGTGGCTCAAGCTCCGGTAAGCGTCTCCGCACAGCTTGTGAAGAGCCTGCGGCAGCAGGAACCCCAGTGGGTTTGGACCAACGGGACGGTGCATGCGGAGGAGTCGGCGCAGATCTCCGCGCAAGTGCCCCAGCCGATTCGCCAGGTGCTGGTGCAGGCTGGTGACCATGTCCGCGCCGGCCAGGTGCTGGTGATTCTGGATGACGCGGCGATGCGCGCGGGTTTGAACCGAGCCAACGCCGCCGAAGCCGCTGTGGAGAAACAGTGGATGGCGGCGCGCACGGACGCATCGCTGGCCGCCAGCACGTTGGCTCGCTACCAGGATCTGAAGCAGCAGAACAGCGTCAGTCCGCAGGAGTTCGATGAGGTGGAGAAGCGCTCGGAAGCTGCGCAACTGCGCGTACAGTCAGTGGGCGCAGAGCGCGACGAGGCGCAAGCGGCGGTGGCGGAGGCTCGGACGCAACTGGGGTATACCCGGCTGCGAGCGCCGTTCAGCGGGGTGATCACAGCCCGGCTGGCCGATCCAGGCACATTGGCCTCTCCGGGGATACCGCTGTTGCAGATCGATCGCGATGGACCTCTGCAACTGTATACGCCGGTGGATGAGTCTCTCATCGGCACGGTGCGGGTCGGGATGAAAGTACCGGTGAAGATGGAAGGCGCGCCTTCGGCAACGGCGGTCGCCGGAGCAGCCACAGGCGCTGGTGAGGATCTGGTTGCGACCGTAGCCCAGATTGTTCCTGCGGCGGACCCATCCAGCCGCAGCTTTCAGGTGAAGCTGCAACTCCCGCCTGCCAAGGGGATCCGTGCCGGAATATATGGAACCGCCGGCTTCCAGAGCGGGACCAGGGAGATGATCCTGGCGCCGCGTTCGGCGGTGGTGATGCGAGGCTCCCTGGCTTGCGTCTACGCCCTGGATAGCAACGGCCTGGCACAACTGCGATACGTCACCCTGGGCAACCAGCATGGTGATCAAGTGGAGGTTCTCTCCGGGCTCTCTGGAAGCGAGGACTTGGTGAATGATCCGGGAGATCGCAATCTCTCGGGAGCACGGATTGAGGGTCAGCAATGAAAGAGACCCGGAACGACAATTTGCTGAGACACCGGCAACTCGGCCCAGCGGGCCATTTGGCGCAGGCCTTTCTGGACTCCAAGTTGACTCCGCTGATTATCCTTGCGTCGCTCTTTCTGGGTATCTTCGCGGTGGTGGCGATTCCTCGCGAGGAAGACCCCCAGATCCTGGTGCCGATGCTGGATGTGATGACCGCCATGCCGGGCAGTTCCCCACAGGAGGTGGAACAACGGGTCACCAACCCGATTGAAGCTCTCATGCACCAGATCCCGGGAGTGGAGTATGTGTACTCCATCTCCAGCCCGGGGCAGAGCCTGGTGATCGTGCGCTTCCTGGTAGGAACGCCGGAGGGAGACGCTCTGGTAAAGGTGTACAACAAGCTGTACGCGAACGAAGACCGAATACCTCCGGGGGTCTCGCCACCCTTGGTGAAGGTACACTCGATCGATGATGTGCCGATTCTGTCGCTGACCTTGTGGGGCGCTCACTACAACGGTTATCAGTTACGGCAGATGGCCGATGAGGTGGAGCACACCATCCGTGAGATCCCGGACGTCTCTGAGACCACGGTGATCGGCGGCCAGCCGCGCGCGATGCGCGTGGTTCTGGACAGCACGAAGCTGGCAGCATTCGGCATCTCTCCCGATGCGGTTGTCCAGCGCTTGAGGAGCGCGAATGCGCGCACCCAGGCCGGAGAGTTCGCCGAGGGGAATCAGGAGATTCAGGTCGACGCGGGCAATGTGTTTCGAGATACCGAAGACCTTGCCGGGGTTGTGGTTGGGGTCGATGGCGGGCGTCCCATCTATCTGCGTGATGTCGCCGAGAAGATCGTCGATGGGCCGGCCGATGCCGACAATTATGTCCTGTTTGGCGCCACGGCGCTGAGTGCGCACGGCTCACCAGCCCAGGAGTACCCGGCGGTGACCATCGCCATCGCCAAACGCAAGGGCTCCAACGCCACCGACGTCGCAAACGCGGTGTTGAAGCGAATCTCCCTGATGCGTGGAATCACTTTGCCCGCCGACGTCACCGTCACGACAACCCGCAATTATGGAGAAACAGCGGAGCAAAAGTCGAACACGCTTCTGGAACATCTGTTGTTGGCCACCCTCTCGGTGACGTTTCTGGTGGCGCTGTTTCTAGGATGGAGAGAGTCCGGGGTGGTGCTGCTGGCGGTCCCAGTAACCCTGGCGCTGACGCTGGCAGTCTTCTATGTGCTGGGATACACGCTGAATCGAGTAACGCTGTTTGCCTTGATCTTCAGCATTGGAATCTTGGTGGATGACGCGATTGTAGTGGTGGAGAACATCGTTCGCCACCTGCGTTTGACCAGAGGCAGCCGGTGCCCGCCGGGCGAAACGGCGGTGATAGCCGTGGCTGAGGTGGGCAATCCTACCATCCTGGCGACCTTTACCGTGATCGCAGCCATTCTACCCATGGCCATGGTGCGCGGCTTGATGGGGCCCTACATGCGGCCCATCCCGGTGGGAGCTTCGTTCGCCATGCTGTTCTCTTTGATGGTGGCCTTTGTGGTCTCTCCTTGGGCAGCGATACGGCTGCTGGGGCGCAAGCACCTGGAAGGAGCGCATACCTTCACGGAGGAGAAGGAAGGCTGGCTGGTGCGAGTGTACCGGCGATCCATGCACCCGCTGATTTACAAGGCAAAGACCCGCTGGCTCTTCCTTGGCACGTTGGTTGTTCTGTTGATGGCCTCCATTGCCCTGGTGCCACTGAAGTTGGTCCTGGTTAAGATGCTGCCGTTCGATAACAAGAGCGAGTTCCAGGTCATCATCAACATGCCGGATGGAACGCCGCTGGAGCAGACCACGCGAGTGGCGCAGGCGCTGGGATCTTGTCTTAGCCGGCAAAACGATGTGCTCAACTATCAGATCTATGCGGGCGCCTCCGGACCATATAACTTCAACGGACTGGTTCGGCACTACTATCTGCGGCGTCAGCCCAATCAAGCCGACATTCAGGTGAACTTGCTGCCGCCCGAGGAGCGGAGCCTGCAGAGCCACGCCATCGCAAAGCAGTTGCGGCCCTTATTGGACCAGATAGGGAGCCGTTTCGGAGCCCGCATCCAAGTGGCGGAGGTGCCTCCCGGCCCGCCCGTCTTGCAGACGCTGGTAGCCGAGATCTATGGTCCCAACCTTCAGGGCCAGGTGGCGATCGCTCGCCAGGTGAAGCAGATCTTCCAACATACCAACGGGGTTGTGGATACGGATTGGTACATGCAGGATCCCCAGCAGAGATTGGTGATGCGTGTGGATGAGGCCAAGGCGGCACTGCATGGAGTCCCCGTGGCCGAGGTCGCACAGACGCTGCAATTGGCGGTGTCTGGCCAGGACGCTGGTCTGTTGCACTCCCCCCATGCTCGCGAAGTGGTTCCAACCGTGGTAGAGATGGCGCGGCCGGACCGCTCCTCCGAAGACGCTCTGGAGAACATCAAACTGAGTGGCGCCGGCGGCAGTATGGTATCCCTGCGGGAGCTGGTGGATGTTGAACATACAACGATTCAACCGGATATCTACCACAAGGATCTGAAGAGAGTGGTCTATGTGACGGGCGATGTGGCGGGAGCGGAAGAGAGCCCCGTCTACGCGATTATGAAGATGAACCGGGCACTGGATAGGCTGCGGCTGCCGGATGGATCTCGTCTGACGCGCTATAACGCCGTAGAGCCAGAGTCAACCGATCAATACGCGATGAAGTGGGATGGCGAGTGGCAGATCACGATCGAAGTCTTCCGTGATCTCGGCCTCGCCTTTGCCGCGGTTCTGGTCCTGATCTACATCCTGGTGGTAGGTTGGTTCCGGTCCTTCACCACACCGCTGGTCATCATGGTTCCCATCCCGCTCACACTGGTTGGAATCTTCGCCGCCCATGCCCTGCTCGGGGCGTTTTTCACCGCGACCTCGATGATCGGGTTTATTGCCGGCGCGGGCATCATCGTTCGCAACTCCATCCTTGTGGTGGACTTCATTGAACTGCGGCTCAAGGAGGGTATGCCGCTGGCGGAAGCCGTCATGGATGCCGGGGCCGTCCGGCTCCGCCCGGTGCTGCTCACGGCCGCCGGGGTTGTGGTGGGGGCGGCCGCCATTTTGAGTGACCCGATCTTTCAGGGACTGGCGATTTCGCTGATCGCGGGTGGAGTTGCATCCACCTTTTTATCCTGGCCTGCCATCCCAGTTCTGTACTACCTTCTGCATCGGAAACAGGAAGAGGCCAGACGGCAGTCCCAACCCTCGGAGCAGGAGGGGGCACACTAGAAGGAAGGAGATGGCATCCAGCATAGAGTAAGTATCCGGGGTGGAACGGCTCCACAGCGAGATGATTCATCCAGCCCAAACCCAAGCGCCTCGGGGCCAAACTATCTCCACCCCGAAGGCAATCAATAGCGGACTCTCCGGCGAAAACATCCACTGGAAGCGGGAAGCCCTGAGCAGCAGCAGAAATGCGTTCGGTGACGGCGCGCTGGAAGCGGAGCCATCACCGCCCGGACTTGCGAATTTCCGGAAGCCATCATCGCGGCCTCAAGAACAAATGGGCTGCCGAGACTTCGCCAACTTGCTCTCGTCCTTTTGAAGGCGGGCCAAAACCCGGCAATGCGTAGACAACGATTCAAGGGAGTATCGATGAAGCTCACGAACCGGATCCACAAAACCACTCTGGCCGCGTCCATTGCCCTGGCCGCAGTTTCTTTGACCACCTGCCCAGCAACTCTGGCACAGACTTCGCATGATCTTGTCGCGCAGGAGTTTCCAGATCAGTATGATCCGGGAAATCTGCCTGACAGCCGCATGGCGTCCTTGTATCCGAAGGAGTGGAAGACGTACGCCTCCGTGGCAGGAAGGAATCCCGTCTTTTCCCTTCCCGGTTCGGCGCCGAAAAACCTCAAAGATGGCGTGAAATGGGCCTTCGCGGGAGCCGGCGCCATCCCGCTCGACGGACCACCCCTAGGCGGAGATTTCAAGACCACGGCTTATACCATCGGTATGCCGGTGGGGGTCTCCGTGGTCAAGGGGATTGTCTATACCGGAGATGACAACGGCTATACCTACGCCCTGAACGCTGAAACAGGAAAGATGATCTGGGCGCACTACGGCTGGAACATGAACATGAGCAATCCCCTGGTGGACGGTGATCGCGTCTTCGTCTCTACAGGCAACGCCTACTTCAACTATGCAAAGACGATGGAGTATGTGAAGGGCAAACGGACTGTTCGGGGGCCAGGTCTGAACACAATCTATGCCCTCGACAGTAAGACCGGGAAGCAGATCTGGGCCTACCATACTCCCGGTGAGATCATGCCGACTCCGGTCGACATCAACGGCTTCCTCTATGTAGGGACAGGCGACGGCCATGTCTACAAGGTCGATGCGAACGATGGAAAGCTCGTCTGGAAGACAGATATCCAATCCTTTGTGAGCATGTCGTCACCCGTGGCCGGCGCCGGGAATATCTTTCTCGGCGGCACCTATCCCAACTATTTTTATGCCGTAAATCAGACCACAGGGAAGGTGGCCTGGAAGACCACAATTCCCGGGCTGGTAGCAACAGGCATCAGCGATTGCACGCCGGCATACTCCTCAGGGATCGTCGTTCAGGAGGCGACCATCGAGTCCGGAGACCCCAATGATCCGGTTGCCAATGTTCTGCTGGCGATGGATGCCACAACAGGTAAAATCCTTTGGCAATATCGGATGGCCAACGGACCCGTGCCTCCGGCGATGAAGACGGCAACGCCGATGATTGTTGGCGGTGTGGTTTACGAAGGAAGTCCGGTGAGCGGCAATTATCACGCCTTTGATCTGAAGACGGGCCGGCAGCTTTGGACTGTCCATCTTGGCAGCTCGATCCGGGCCGGAGCCGCCGTGCTGAATGGCGTAGCCTATATTCCCTATCATCTCGGAGATATCGCGGCAATTCGCATCTCCGACGGTAAGGTCCTCGGCAAACTTCATATCGGAGGCTCTTTTGGGCCATCCTCTCCAGTCATCGTCGGAGGGACACTCTACGTTTCCAACATCTACGGCTGGGTGAATGCGATCCCTCTGACAGAGATTGCGACTCCCGGGCCAAAGCCTTAACCCTTCTTTGCTGTGGATGGGTGCTTTGTGGAAGACGATCAGGGGGTGCTTTTCTTTGCAGGAAGCGCTCTTGATCGGGTCTTTCCCCCGCAAAAAATGCATCCATTTCTGACTCTGAACGTCAGAAGAGGATAGCATCTCAGGCTGAGGGAGCATTTTTGCTGGATGTTTTAGAACTATCGGAGCTTCTTCCTGACCTGCTGAAACAGGCCAAAACTAACATTAACCAAAATCTATTTTGAAGAATGGGAGGATTATCATGACTGTTGATCGTGTACTTCGTATGCTTGCCGGCGCTTTTGTCCTCATCTCGCTAGGTCTAGCGCATTGGGTCTCGCCTAACTGGCTGTGGTTCACAGCGTTTGTGGGCCTGAATCTTTTCCAGTCGGGAATTACCAAATGGTGCCCCATGATGACCGTCCTGCGGCTGATGAAGTTGCCAGAGTCGGGAGCGGTGAAGTGCGGATGAACGAGAGAACATTTCCCGCCTCTCAGGCGCAGCGTCTGGAAGATCCGGAGCGGCTGGTGTGGCTTCCACCGGCGGATGTGCTCTCTGCTTTGGAAATCCAAAGCGGCATGACGGTGGCAGACATCGGCGCCGGTACGGGCTACTTTTCCTTGCCGCTGGCTGCCGCTTTGGGGTCCTCAGGGCGGGTGTATGCCGTGGATGCCCAGGACGAGATGCTGCGTTGGATTGCCACAAAGATCGAGAAGAACAGCGCAACCGGCAGAGCAGCGCCGGCCGAGATCGTTCTGGTGCATGCCGATGCCACGGCCACCACCCTGCCGGAGGCAAGCTGTGATCTCTACTGGTGCGCCAACGTATGGCATGAGTTGGAGAACCGTGCAAAGGCGCTCGCGGAAGCCAGGAGGGTGCTCAAGCCCGGCGGCAGACTCGCCATTTTGGATTGGCGGCCTGATGTAGAGAGAAACGGGGGGCCTCCCCTGGACCACAGATTACCCACCGGCAAGGTGAAGGATGAGATCGAGAATCTGGGCTTCCGGGATGTGTCGATTGGCTGCGTCGGCCTATATTCCTGGCTGGTCCAGGCGGATTCCTCCGCATCGAGTTGAGATACTCTGGCAGAGAGTGAAGAACGAAGTTTCAGAAGAGGAGCCGTATAGATGGAAGTGAAGCTTACCCACCCTGGGAAGATGAGGTTTCGCGTTGAAGCCAGAGAACATGTCATCGAGAGCGACCAGCCCTTGGAGATCGGCGGCGAGGATAAGGGGATGACGCCCCCGGAGCTATTGCTGGCATCTCTGGCTTCGTGCGCCGGCTTTTACGCTTCGCAGTATCTCTCCAGCCGCAAGCTGGCCGACCACGGAGTGGAAGTCGTTGTGACTGCGGAGAAGTTGAAGGATCCACCGCGGCTCGGAAACTTTGTAGTGAAGGTGAAGAGCCCGGTGAGCCTGACGGAGGATCAACGGCTAGGGATGGAGCGTTCTGTGCATCGCTGCACCATTCACCAGACGATCATCAATACGCCCAAGATCGATATCGAACTGGAGTGAGAGAGCAACGGCGCTTCATCAACCTGGAGCGTCCCATTCTTCCGTTTTGACAGCGCCGATCACCTTCAAAACCAGAGAGCTTTCTTACCGGGAGGCTTCGACGCGCATGGTTAACGGGAACTTTGGCCGCAGCGTGATCCTGGCTTGCGCCACGACTGGATGCCGGGGGACAAAGCACAGCCGCCAGCGTTGAGCAATGGTGGCCAGCGAGAGAACACCCTCCATCCAGGCAAAGCCTTCTCCAATGCATTGGCGGTTACCGCCACCAAATGGAAAGTAGACGAACCTCGGCCGCGCGGCTTTCGCTGCGGGTGTGTGGCGCTTCGGCCGGAAGGAAAGTGGATCTTCCCAGAACTCGGGTGAGCGATGCATGATGTACTGACTCATGAAAAAGTGGGTGTTGGGAGGAAACCGGTAAGGCCCGAGTTCGACCGGCCGCGTCGATTGCCTCCCCATGGCCCATGCCGGCGGGTAGAGCCGCATGGACTCGGCAAAGACCATCTCCGTGTACCTGAGCTGCGGATAACTTTGCATGGTGGCCGCGTGGTGGCCCAGCACCTGATCTACTTCCGCGTACATCGTGTTCGCGGCTTCAGGATTCTGGCTGAGCAGATACCAGGTCCAGGCCAGAGCGTTGGCTACCGTCTCATAGCCGGCCAGGAAGATTGTAAGCACCTCATCGCGTAGCTGCGTATCGGACATTCCCCCGCCGATCGCTTCTTCGTCGCGGGCAGCCATCAACGTCGAGAGCAGATCGCCCCGCTGTTCGAGCTGCTGATGCGAGAGCGCACGGCGGCCGGCAATCATCTTCGCAACCAGCGAGTCCAGGCGCGCACGAGAGCGCCGAAACCGGATCACTCCGGGTATAGGCCAGTGAAGCACGCTCTCCAACTTGGGGAAGGCGACCAGAAAATTATAGAGCCCCATGATGGTGTTCACCTCATCCCGCACCGAGAGCACATCCGCCGTGACCTCGGAGTCGAAGAGGGTCTTGGCGACGATGTGCAGGCTTAGCCGCATCATCTCGTCGGAGATGTCGATCTCATCGCCGGCGCTCCATCGGCCTGCGGCAGCGTTAGCACTGGCTACGATCTGATCCGCATAACCGGCGATGCTTTGCCGATGAAATGCAGGCGCAGCGATGCGCCGCCGGCGTGCATGGATGGGATCGTCGGAGGTGATCAGTCCTTCTCCCAGCAGGATCTTCATGCGCTTGAGAGTCCGTTCGCGAACAAAGCTTGCCGACTGGTTGACCAGAATCTCATTGATCCATGCGGGATCGTTGACGAAGACGATGGTGGAACCCATGAACCTGTAGTGAGCGATCTTGCCGAAGACTTTGTGCAGATGCTCGAAAAGTGGGATGGGCTCGCCGAAGCTTACCCACCTGCGCCGAGCGTAGTAGGGCAACGCACGCCTCAGGCCGGGAGGAAGACGCCATTCGCCATCCGTGGCGGCTTCGGTGTAATCGTAGTCTCGTTCAAAGTCTCGCATAAGCGGCGGGTAAAGCTCGTACCAAGAAAGACGGGCATGCGCCGCTCCAAGGATTCGAGCGGCCATGCTCCATCGGTGCTTCGTCCGGGATTACGGCCACTCGGTTTTCCTCCTGCCTCGCCATCTCGGGAAGTCGGCCATGGAAGCGAAGATAAACCTCTCCCGCTTTGCGCGCAAAGCGGCTTTCATCAGGGCGGAGTTGCGTTGTGGGGTTGCTTCCCGGGTGAAACACGCAGCCAAAGTCAGACCTGCCGTTCGCTGCGAAACGCTCGGCCGGCAAGACCACTTTATCGTGTTCCGAAACCTGCTGCTCAGCGTGACTGCCAAACTCCTTTGAGTTCGGAAGAGGAATCGAGATCCAAATACAACGTTGCATTGGGGTGACGGCGAAGGATCGTAGCTGGGCATGCCGTGGTGATCGGGTCTTCCACAGTCCGCCGCACGATGGCCGCCTTCCGCAGTCCCGGAACAGAGACGATCAACTGAGGCACACGAAGCAAAGCGGGGATGGTCAGTGTGATGGCTCGGTTCGGTACCTGGTCGAGGCCGCCGAACCACCCCTCCGCAACCTGCTGTAATTTGCACCGCGCATCCAACTCGACTATTTTCACGTCGAGTGGATCGTTGAAGTCCGCCTCGGCGGGATCGTTAAAGGCGAGGTGGCCGTTCTCACCGACTCCGAGAAGGCAAAGTTTGGGCTCAGCGGCTTTCAGCCGTTCGGCGTAGTCTCGGCAAACCTGCTCGGGATCCGGAGCGTCCCCTTCAACCTCAAAGAACCTCCCGATGGGCACGCGATCCGTGAGCCGTTCCCGCAGATACCGCCTGAAGGACGCTGGATGGCTCTCACTCATCCCGACATACTCATCCATATGGAACCCTTCGATCTCTTTCCAGGGAATCTTTGCATTCGCGGTAAGGGCATCCAAGGTAGCCATTTGCGAACTTCCCGTTGCAAAGATCACGGAAAGGCGTTGGTTGCGCCGTTTCAGTTCCTCAATGGCGCGCGCGGCTGCATCCGCGGCGGCTCTGCCGGCACTGATTTTGTCGCAGTGGATCTCCAACTTCAGACCGTCGATGGTAATGCGCTTCACTTCTGTTTTTGGCATAGGAGCTCTCTTTGAGTTGAGGGTTCTTGACGAGTGCCCTTGGAACGGATTCGTTTCGCAGGTCATCTGGAACGCTTGCCTTGAAAGGCCTCGCCGTCAGCATCGCATTGTGCTCCAGAACCGAGTCCTACTTTCGCAAAGCGATCGCAGCCCACGCGCAGTTTCGCGAAAGCGGAGCCATGAACCGCAAATTGTCATTTATGTTCTTCATTAACTATGAGATACGCATTCCTTGAAGATCGCGCTCTCAGGCTGGCCATTGGAGCCTTCTCCGTAATATCGAAGATCAAAACAACACAGCACTACTCTTTCTGCGCTCAGCTGGATGCAACCTCTGGCCAACGACAGAAGGTCGAACGGTCGAGGAGATCTCTGCAGGTGAAAATAACCTTCGCGTCTTCACAAGATCCAGTCATCCCAAGGCAAGCTGGATTCCCCGGCCTCATGAGGGCTTTCGTTGCCGTAGAATCCTTAGACTGGTTCGTCATTTCACAAGAACACTCTGCGGTTTCCGTTTGTTTATGCAGTCCGATTTGCGAGAGATAAGCTTTTCATCTTCACGGCCAAGTTCCGTTTTAGCACAAATTGCGCTACAAGAACAATTTTCGATAAAAAACGAAACTTTGGGTCTACTTCAACCAAGGTACGGTATGGATCCATGGCTGTCAAGGCTGGCTGGCTCTAGAACTTTCCCGATCTTTCCTCCTTCGCTTTGCATAACTACACCAAATAGATGACTTATTGATATCAGCAAACGGATGCACCCGAACTCCGGATGCTCAGTTGCAGCGCCAGAGTTAGACATTACTGACTGGAAGGCTCCGCACACCAACCGCTTCGGGTCAGTGAATGGTTTTGCCGTTTTCACAAGCTTCATCCTGTCGTCACTTGAAGTCGAAATGCAAAGAGTTGGACCGCCTCCTTTGCTCTGGTGCTCGGAACCAGCCACCAGCCTCCGCGCCATTCCTGGGCTCTCCTTCCCAGTGCTCCGCTTCGGGACACTCGTCTCAAGGCGTACAACGTTTCTGCTTTTCGTTGGTTGGCCACCACCTCAGCCGCCACGCAGCGGTAGAGAAGGCGGCCAACGGCGGCAGACCGCCGCCCGCGCCCTCCCTCTGCCCTTTTAGCGCTTGATCATCCGCGCCCGGCTCAGCCCGGTCATCTTTTCCATGCAAAGGAGCGAATGCCCTCTCGCCGCTCTGCCCTGCCTGAGTACACCTGCCGGCAAAGCACTTCTTCCACTCATGCGTATCCTAGCTCGCGGCTCTGCCCTTCGATCCGCGTCTTCTCGCCGGCTTGAATAAACCGGCAAATCCCTCCCAAATTCAGCTTCTCGGCCGGATGCACCCTGACGTTCGCTCCCTCCTTGACGCACCCCTCGGGCTCCGCCTGCGCCGGAAAAGCACCCGCTGAAAAATTACAAGTTGCTTAAATTGGAAACATATGGTAAGAATACGGAAGATTTCGACAATCCTCTCATGGCTGATTTCTTGGATGTCATCATCGTTGGCGAAGTGAATCTCGACCTGATCCTTTACGGACTGGAGGAGTCCATCCCTTTGGATCGCGAGATCCTGGCGACAGGCTTTGAAATGACCCTGGGCAGTTCGTCCGCGATCCTTGCTCACAACCTCGCGGTGCTGGGACGACGAGTTGGCTTTGTTACCCGATATGGTTCTGACGCAATGGGGCAAATAGCTATGGAACGGCTGACGGAAGGCGGCGTCGAGACCTCCCGCTCCATCAAATGCGGAGAAAGTGCCAAGACCGGAGTATCGATCTTGCTTCCTCATGGGAGTTCCCGCCGAATTCTGACCTACCCCGGCGCCATGTTCGCCATGACCGTCGAGGATCTGGACCTGGAATACCTCGCTTCCGCGCGGCACTTCCATCTCTCTTCGCTGTTTTTGCTCCGTGGTCTCCATGCCGGGCTTCCGGCGCTGGTTCGCGAACTCAAGCGGCGCGGCTTGACCGTCTCCCTGGATACGAACGATGACCCGGACAATCGCTGGAATGGCGTACTGCGGGAATTACTTCCCTTCGTCGATATTCTCCTGCCCAACGAGAATGAAATCCTGGCAATGACAAGTTCCGGCACTCTGGAGCAGGCCCTGGACCGGCTGTCTGGACAGGTTCCGTTGATCGCCGTCAAATGCGGGCGCCGCGGCGCCGTAGTGCAGCAGGGGCGCCATCGTTTCGTGGCTCAACCGCTCGCCGTGAATCCGGTCGATACGATCGGCGCCGGAGACAGCTTCAACGCCGGCTTTCTAACCGCATGGCTGGCCGGCGCGGCTGCGGAATCATGTGCCCGTGCAGGAAATATTACCGGAGCTTTCTCCACACTGAAACCAGGAGGAACAGAGGCGTTTCGTGATCGTGCCGCAGTCACGGCATTTCTGCGCACCCATCGGTTCCATGGATCTGTCTGAATATGCCAGAACTCGTCACTGGCATCATACGGCAACCCAGGAGGAGCATCCGACAGAATTTCGTTCGTAGCGAGGCATGCTTTTTGTCCGCTACAATTGTTTCGTATCATTACGTTCTTTATAATACCTAATGAATCTTTGGCCTCAGAAGGAGATTGACAGGTGGACCCACTTTTAGCACTACTGAACACCACCGCTGCGGAGAAAGCTGAACGGGGGCTGGAGCACACACCGCGGGAGATTGCGCAGCAGCCTGCAACGTGGCTTGCGACTTTCAGGCAGATACGTAAGCGGCAGGTGGAGGTTGCGGATTTTCTCGCAGGAGCCGGGATCAACGGACCTCACGCGGAAAAGCCGACCATTTATCTTGTGGGGGCCGGCTCCTCGGATTACATTGGCAGATCACTGCATCACCTGCTGCAAAGCAAATGGCAATGTGAAGTTGTCCCGGTCGCCAGCACGGATCTTCTGATAGATTTCTCCGAATACATGCTGGCGAACAGGCGCTATCTGTGGCTGTCCTTTTCCCGCTCCGGTGACAGCCCGGAAGGAGTCACGGTGCTCGAACGCGCTCTTGCAGAGTGCCCGAACATCTCCCACATCCTGGTTTCCTGCAATGCCGGTGGATGCATGAACAAAGTCGTACAGAACCGCGGAAACTGCCTCTCCCTGGTGCTCGATGATGCAACCAACGATCGCGGTCTTGCGATGACAAGTTCTTTCAGCAATATGGTGCTGGCCGGCCAAATTCTCGCGCACACCTGGAGCCTCGAAGAGTATGAACCCATTCTGCATGCGCTGGTGGAAGCCGCAAAGGAGTTCCTTCACCGGGCTGCGGCTCTTGCTTCAAAGCTGACAACCGACGGCTACAAACGGGCTTGTTTCGTTGGCTCCGGCGTGCTCGCGGGCGCCGCCATGGAATGCGCCCTCAAGCTGCTGGAATTGACCGCCGGCAGGGTCCAAGCCATGACACAACCGACGCTAGCTCTGCGACACGGCCCAATGGCGGCGCTCGATCAAGAAACTCTCTTCGTGAGTTTGGTCTCCAGCCAGATACAGCGCCGCAAGTATGACATTGATCTTCTGCACGAGATTGGGAGCAAAGAGTTGGTTCGCACGCGGGTGGCTGTTGCCACAGAACCCCATGGACTGTGCGCCGAAGCTGACTATGTTCTCGCACCCGATGGGACGTATACGATTCCCGATATGTATCGTCCCGCTTTGGACGTCATCTTCGGGCAGTTGCTTGGCCTCTTCGCATCCATTGAGGCCGGCCTGAAGCCGGATAATCCAAGTCCAAATGGAGCGATTAGCCGCGTCGTACAGAATGTGGACATTTACTAAGTGGAGAGCCTGGATGCCTACCTACCTTTCCGAGCTTGCACAGCGGCGTGCGGAGCCCGGCCAACGCGGCATCTACTCCGTCTGCTCGGCGCACCCTTGGGTACTGGAAGCCGCCATGCGACGTCACCTTTCCGCCTCTGGCCCTCTGCTGATCGAAGCGACCTGCAATCAGGTGAACCAATACGGCGGCTATACTGGAATGAAACCATGCGACTTCCGCAACTTGGTATACCGCATTGCCGCGCAAGCCGGCTTTCCGCAGGAACGGATCTTGCTGGGAGGCGACCATCTCGGTCCGTTTCCCTGGCAGCATCTGAATGCTGAAGCGGCTATGGCCAACGCCTGCGCCCTGGTTGATCTTTTCGTGCGCGACGGCTATTGCAAAATACACCTTGACACAAGCATGGGCTGTGCCGATGATCCTCATCCCCTGCCCGGCCATCTCATCGCGGAACGAGCGGCTCGGCTGTGCGCAGTTGCAGAAGCCGCCGCAGCCGGAAGCGGTCCAGTCTATGTCATTGGCACTGAAGTTCCCACACCCGGCGGTTCCACGGATGAAGCGGAGATGTCGGTCACTTGCGCCGATCGGGCGGAAGAAGCTCTCCGGCTGCACCGGCAAGCCTTCATTACGGCTGGCGTAGATCAGGCTTGGAATCGAGTCATCGCCTTGGTCGTCCAGCCAGGTGTGGAATTCGGAAATGAGAGCGTTGAAGACTACAAACCGGAGAAAGCAAAACAGTTGGCAAATATGCTCACGCAGCATCCCGGCCTGATCTTTGAAGCTCACTCAACGGATTATCAACTGGCGGCGAATCTTGTCGCCTTAGTGCGCGATGGCTTTGCCATTCTAAAAGTTGGTCCGGCACTGACTTATGCCATGCGCCAGGCCCTGTTTGCGCTTGCCGCCGTTGAAGAAGCTTGCCTTCCGGCCGGAAAGGCCTCCGGGCTGCGGCAACGGGTTGAAGCAGCCATGCTCGAAAATCCGCAGCATTGGCAAAAGCACTATCCTGGCAATCCGGGCCAGCAGCATCGTCTGCGTGTTCATAGTTACAGCGATCGTATCCGCTACTACTGGGCAGACAACAACGTACAGCGTGCCGTGAATCAAATGCTCTCGAATCTCGATAGCTGGGGGATTCAAGAAATCCTGCTCGGCGATTTCCTCCCCATCCAATACCAAAAAGTTCGCTCCGGAACGCTCTCCAATCAATCGTTGCCTCTAATCTTCGATGCGATTGGATCCGCTCTCGATCCGTATATCGCTGCTTCTGGCGCCTGACGTTGCCCTCCGAACCCGTACCCAATAGCCAGGGATTTTCCACCGAGACCCAGGGCCTCTCAACGCGGGTACGTCATGGCTCCATGCATCGACATGTGGTTCCCCTTCGCCATAGCAGCGCGTTGACCTCAGACGATTCTGGATTGTCCGCGTTCTTTGGTTCCACCTTCCTTCTTCCTCAGGTCCTGCGCGAAAGAGAAACCGAGCCTTAGGAGTTCAGGTTGATGATGCTTTACCCTGCCTTACGGCATCAATCTCGTCTAACCCGCCTTTCCGGATGCGGAGGCGCAGGATGAAAACACGAGATGCTCACGCTCGACGCGTCCCCATCAACCGCCATCAGGTTTCGTTGCACAATCTCCTTCAAGGAATCGGCTCGGCCAACTGCCCTCAGGTTAAGCAGTAGTTCATGATGGCGCGCAGGCGACGCATCAAGGATCCCTTCAACAGCAGGATCTTGTCCGTTGGCCAACATAGCGGCCTTCACGTAGCCGGTCTCCGCCTGGACGATTGCCTTCAGGTGAACCGTTTGGATTCTGGCCGCGGTGAGGTCCGCATCGAGACTTTGAAGCAGCGGACCAAGAACGAAAGCGGGGGAAGCGGGATTCCGAAGATCAATACTTGCCTTGGCGTTCAGCCAGGCGAGCGCCGCTTCGGCCCGCGCGTATTGTTCATAGTCGATCTCAAGCAGAAAGGATCCGCTGGAGAGTTGACCGGAAAGAACCTCATCGAGCCATGCCGCCACTCCCTGTCCGCTCCTGGCGCTGATTTGACGAACTGACTGCGCCGGTATGGTTGGCGCCGTCGGGCAAATGTCGGATTTGGTGAGGCAGATCAGGTCCGCCTCCTGGAGCTGCTTCTTAAAGAGAAAGGAGAGGTTGGGGTCAGCATCCTCGTGGAGCAGGGTCTCCGCTCGAAGCGGGTCGACAAGGACTGTGTAAGGCGCGACGCAATATGCGTCCCCCAATTCCAGCAGCGGGTGCAGCGTAGTGGCGGAGATATCCGTGCAGCTACCCACCGGCTCGGCAAAAATCACATCGGGAGCGTGCAAACGCAAGCTCTCAATTACCTCGATGAGCTGCGAAAATCTGCAGCAGAAGCAACCTCCAGAGATCGG
>JAKAQS010000183.1 GCA_021819585.1 Acidobacteriota bacterium | reverse complement strand
CTGACGCCCCTTCCAACCGCAAACCGCAACACCATTGCGGGTGACTCCATAACTTCCTTCAAGGGGACATTTCTAATGAGCGCAAGACGGGGACATTTCTAATGTGCTATGACATAAGAAAAGAGTAAGAGTTGACGGGATGGGGCGGTTTCGTGGAGGATTTCGGGGAGGGTTGTGCCGGTGCTTCTGCCCGCATGGGAGAACACGAAGCGTGGAAGCCCCGCCAATTGGCCAGCACCTCCGGACATGATTTGCAGTGAGGATAAGGAGTTGGAATGAGATCGAGTCGTTCAAGCCGCCTGCTTGTGCTGGGCTTTGCTGCCGCGATGTGTGGCGGCTCCATCGCTGTGGCGCAGATTGCCAAAACGCCGCCGGCAACGCAGTTTTCGTGGTCGGATGCGAGCCTGTCGCCAGACGTTCGCGCCGATCTGGTGATCAAAGAGATGACGCTGGACGAAAAGATCTCGCTGCTGCACGGGCAGAATAGGCCGACGGAGGCGCAGACCGTCACCAGAAGCAATGGCGGCGCAGGGTATACTGTGGCGATTCCGCGGCTGGGCATTCCCTCGATCCAGATGGCGGACTCCGCCTACGGGGTGACGCGCGGCGCGGCGATGGGCCGCTACTCGACGGCTCTACCCAATAATCTGGGCGCGGCGTCGTCCTGGGATACTGCGATGATGCGGACGTACGGCGAGTTGATCGGAGACGAACTGCGCGACGAGGGCTACAACATGACGCTGGGAGGAGGCGTGAACCTGACGCGCGAGCCGCGCGACGGACGCACCTTCGAGTACATGGGTGAAGATCCCTTGCTGGCTGGAACGCTGGATGGCAACGTCGAGGCGGGCGTCCAGTCGCGGCACATCATCGGCGACGTGAAGCACTATGCGATCAACGATCAGGAGAGCGGCCGGACGGCGGTGAACGCCAATATCAGTCGGCGCGCGATGCGTGAGACCGACCTGCGCGCCTTTGAGATTGCCCTGCAGATCTCGCACGCCGGCGCCGTCATGTGCTCCTACAACCGCGTGAACGGGGTTTATGCATGCCAGAACAGCTATCTGCTCAGCGACGTGCTGAAGGGCGCCTTTGGGTTCAAGGGCTTCGTACTCTCGGACTGGGGTGGAACCCACTCCACCGTGCGGGCCTCCCATGCCGGGCTGGATCAGGAGCAGCCGGGAGACTACTTTTACGGCGATGCGCTGAAGAAGGCGGTCGAAGATGGCCGAGTCCCGGAGGCGGAGCTCGACGATCACGTCCATCGCGTCCTGCGCTCGATGTTTGCCGCCGGGCTCTTCGACGATCCGGGAAAGACGCAAGTGCCCGATGTTGAAAAGGGCTATGCGACGGCCCAGCACATCGCCGAGGAGAGCATTGTGCTGCTCAGGAACGAACACCACGTCCTTCCGCTCACCGGGGTTCACCGCATCGCAGTGATTGGCGGCCATGCGGATGTGGGCGTGCTCTCCGGCGGCGGCTCCGCGCAGGTGAACCCACCGGGCGGCTCAGCGGTTCCTCCGCAAGCGGACAAAGGCGTGCTTCCCGTATCCATCCGCGAAGCCTGGATGCCGAGCTCGCCGCTACGGTCCTTGCGCGAGGCCCTGCCTGGGGCGAAGATCAGCTTCACCTCGGGCGATGATGTTGCAGCGGCGGAGAGCGCCGCGAGCAAAGCCGATGTTGCGATCGTGTTTGTGTACCAGTGGGAGTCGGAGGGATTGGATCTGCCCACGCTCAATCTTGCTCCCGAGCAGAACAAACTGGTGGAGAGCGTTGCCGCCGCAAATCCCAGAACGATTGTCGTGCTGGAGACCGGCAGCCCGGCAACGATGCCCTGGGTAGACAAGGTGCAGGGCGTCGTCGAGGCCTGGTATCCGGGCATTCGAGGCGGGGAGGCGCTGGCCGAGATCCTCACCGGCAAGGTGAATCCCAGCGGCAAGCTGGCCATCACCTTTCCAGAGAGCGATGCGGATCTGCCGAATCCCAATCTGGTGACCCCGCCGCCGAGCTCGCAGCCGCACCCTCCGGCGGACAAGAAGAAGCGGGCTGAGTTCATGAAGGCCCTGCGCTACGGGCTGCCGGCCTTCCAGACCTACTACAACGAAGGGCTGAAGGTCGGCTACAAGTGGTATGACGCGGAGAACAAGCCGGTCCTCTTTCCGTTCGGATTTGGGCTCTCCTACACCACCTTCGCGTACTCTGACCTTCATGTGACGGCAGGCAAAGCCGTAACGGTGAACTTCACGTTGAAGAACACTGGCGGCCGCGCGGGTACAGAGATCGCGGAGGTCTATGCCGCGCTTCCCCCAGCGGCCCAGGAACCTCCGAAGCGGTTGGTGGGGTGGGCGCGAGTTGCTCTGCTGCCGGGCGAGACCAGGCAGATCTCCATTCCGGTGGACCGCGATCGCATGACGATCTTCGACGTGGCGCAAGACAAATGGGAACTGGCGCCAGGATCCTACTCCATTCTGGTGGGCTCCTCGTCCCGGGATCTGCCGCTGACACGGCCGTTGACGCTGCCGTAGCGATGGAGCCTCCGCGGTGCGGCCTCTTCGGGGCGGAGGGATGCTTTGGAGCGGGCGGTCAGCGGCGCGTTCCCCCGGGTTCCTGGTCCCCGGCAAGCTTGCTTGCAAGAGGGAATGAAAGAGCCACCGCAAGCCCGCTTTGGAGGCCCATCCACACGAAGCAGCGATAGCCGGCCAAAATGACCGGTGTTGATCAGTCCTGTTCCAGTTGGGAGCATGGGCTCGAGACTCGAATCCGTCCGAGCCGGCTCTCTGTCTCGTGATGAACCATCAGGCTGAGAACTGGAGAAGTGATTCCAGCCATCCTTCAGTCTTCCGCAGGCATACGCAGGAGCACCCACTCGGTCTCACCCGAAAAGGGCGCGGAGGATGGATGGAATCATGGATCCTCCGCGCCGCTCGTGGAGCGATGCTGATCTCACCCGATGGAATGCAGAGCCTGAGCGGCACTCTTGCCGGTCTCGGTGTTGGGCGCCAGCGACAAAGCCTTCTGCAGATGGACCCGCGCATCGGCTTTGTTGCCCAGCTTGCTGTCGATCATACCCAGATGGTATTGGATCGACGCGTCATCCGGATCATCCTTGACGGCGGTCTCCAGAAGATCGTGCGCCGATCCATAGGTGCCCTTCATATAGTAGGCCCAGGCGAGAGTGTCGGCGGTGGCTGGAGAGTTGGGCATGCCGCGATGAGCGATCTCGGCCAGGGAGAGAGCCACATCGACGTCCTGGCCGCGCTGCATCATCAGATAGGCTAGGTTGTTGGCGGCTGTGGGCTCAGTGGGCTCAAGGCCCAGAGCCTTTTTATAGTCGGCCTCGGCCGCATCGGGATTGGCCAACGCCTCCTCCAGAGCTCCCAGCACCGTATAGCCGTGAGCCTGGCTGGGATGGGCGGCGGTCCAGGTCTTCCAGGTAGTCAGAGCGGCCTGCGGATTGCCCTGCGCCACCTCTGCGCGGGTGTAGTCCGTGATGGCCTCGCCATCGGAGGGGTTGAGCCGCATGGCCTTTTGCGCGGAGGAGACGGCTGCGGAGACGTTGTTGGAGCGCATCTGGATCTCGGAAAGGAGATCATACATCTGGCTGTTGGCGGGCGCTTTGGCGATCTGCTGCTGGACTCGGGCGAGAGCCTGCGGAACCTGATTCTGATGCAGATCGTAACCTACCAGAATGCCCAGGGCGGCTACGTCATTGGGATTGGCGGCAAGCGCTTGCTCCAGAAGCTGTTGGCCTTCCGGAATCTTGCCCTGGCTCATTCGTACGGCCCCGAGTTCCTGGATGGCCGCGATGTTGTTGGGGTCCTTGGCCATGGCCGTCTGGAGGTCGGAGGCGGCGGCATCAACCTGCTGCTGATGGACTTCGGCCACAGCCTTCCAGAGATAGGCTTGGGAAGAGTCCGGATAGTTGGCCAAGGTGTTGGTGGCAACCTGCATCAGGAGGTTGTAGTCCCCTAGTTGATTGGCTACTTCAGCCAAGCCCGTCTGGGCGGCGAGATTGCCGGGCTGGAGATGGACGGCGGCCTGGAAGCTCTGCTCGGCATCGGAGAGATCGCCTTTGGCCATGGCGGCTTGCCCCAGCCAGAGTTTGACCGCGACGTTGTCCGGCCAGTTGCTCTCTTGCTTCTCCAGCGCGGAGTAGGCGTCATTGGCCCGTCCCGCCTGCAGCAGCAGCATGGCGTTGAGGACGGCCACGTCTGGGTTGCTTGCGTTGGACTTCATGAGCTGGTCCGAGATGGTCTTGGCCTGGGCGTACTTCTGCTGCTGAATGAGAATGTGCGCATAGGTGATCTTGAGCGGAACGCTGCTGGGGTGTTTGGCCACAAGGGCGGCGTAGACCGAGGAGGCTTTGTCCACTTGATGGGTGTCAGAGTAGTAGTTCCATAACAGATCGGCGCCCTGCTGGTTGTCGGAGAGCAGCTCCGTACCCTGTTGGAGGGTGGCTTCCGCAGCGGCCTGTTCGCCATTGTGGATCTCCATGGCGGCCAGTTCGAGCCGGAAGCGGATGTTTTTAGGATCAAGCGTGACGGCGGTCTGGGACTGCTGTTCGGCGCCCTTCAGGTCGCCATCTTTGAGCAGCACTCCGGAGAGAACGCTGTGCGCCGCCGCATTCTTCGGATCCAGAGCGATCGCCTTCTGCAGTTCAGCTTCGCCGGCCTGCTGCTGGGTGGGGTCGCGAAGTTCGATCAGGCCGAGAGCCGCGTGAAAGTTGGAGTTGTTGGGATCGATGGCCAGAGCGTGCTTCACCTGCTGGAGAGCGTCGGCGGTATTTCCCTGGGCCACGTCGACGTTGGAGAGCAGCACCATCGCGTTGGCGTTGTTGGGCTGCAAGGCGAGGATCGCGTTTGCCTGGTCTTTGCTGGCGGCGTACTGACGGGCGGCCAGCAGAAGGTCGCCCATGTCCATCCGCGCCTGAATGTTATGCGGATCCAGGGCCACCGTGCGCTGGAGTTCGCTGAAGGCTCCAGCGAAGGCGCCCAACTGCATGTACGCCTTGGCGAGATCGTAGTGCGCCGCGGCAAAGTTGGGATCAATCTTGATGGCGTTGGCGAACTGGATGATCGCCTCCTGCTGCTTGCCCTCCGCGGCGTAGTGTTCTCCACTCTTCAGATACTTAGCCTTCCGGACGTTCGGATCGCGTGTGCATCCCTGCAGCAGGGTTGCGCTAATAAGAATGACCAGTAACGCGGCAGGCTGAACCGTTTCCTGTTTCTTGAGCATTTTCATCCTTCTTTCTTTCTTCCCTTTCCATCATGAACCTTGGGCGGTTGGGTGCGAACCGGCAGTCGGCAGGAAGCACCTCGTGACCTTGCAAAATACGTGCAGCAATCCAGAAGCCACTCGCCGGGGGGCTCCATAACGAGTCAATTGGGGATAAACTGCGGCAACAGGGGTACCAGGCGATCGGCAAACCGGATGTCACGCTGCTCGGCTGTAGCGAGAGTTTCGCCGGCCTCAAGCGGAGTGACCACCCGGATGAGGGCGCCGTCGGTGCGGTTGTAACGAATCGCGTCCAGCATCATATAGGCTTTGGCTAGATAATCGTTGGCGATGCTCCGGCCCTGGGCGAGATACCAGTAAAGGACCACTTCCTTGCTGGTTCCGTCGCTGATCAGATACTCGCCTACTTGGTAGTGCTTGAACCCGGGCTGATGCAGGTCAACGGTTTTGGAGGAGACGAAGCTCCAGCCGGCGCCGGGGAGGCAGTTCTGCGGCGAGTGGATGGACTGCCCGGTGCGCTGGGTCGGGAAGTACCCGATGAAGAGAGAGACGGGTGGTTGGGCGGATTGGCCGGAGGGCGCCGGATCGGTGTAGTAGCGGTCCAGAAAGCGGCCGTCGCCCAGAACCGAAAGGATGTCGGGTTGGATCGGGACGTCCTGACCCTTCCATCTCCCCAAGGTCTGCGGAAGTTGGTTGAGATCCTGGCTGGGAGGCACCCGGTCCACAGCGGCGCGGAGTGTGAGCGTTACCCACGTTGCCGTCAGCAAAAGCACGATAACCCAATAGCGGGGGGATCTCATTGGTCCTCGCTGGCCGCAGGTCTGGCTGCGGGGGTGGTGAAACGCATCAGGCTATGCAACAGATAGAGACAAACCAGCGAGACCATGAACATGAGCCATCCTGAGAACTCATGAAAGAAGCCTACCGCCTTGTCAGGATTCCAATACTGAACGCAGAGGCCAGTGCCGACGATGCGCGCGGCGTTGGCCACCACGGCGATCGGGATGCTCGCCAGAGCCAGAAGGGCGCGACGCCAGGTGCTGTGTTCCAAAAAATATCCATAGAGAACCGCTACGGCGAACAGGCTCATCAGGGATCGAATACCGCTGCATGCCTCGGCGACCTCCAGTTGCAGCGCGGGAAGCTGAATCACATTGCCGTCGCGCAGCACGGGAACGCCGAAGATAGGCAACACCGCGGCAGCCAGGCGGGAGGCCAGAAGCTGCAGCGGAAATGTGAGCTGATTGAAGATGACCGCGGGGATCGGAATGGCCAGAAGGAGCACCAGCAGCGCGAAGCGAACCTCGCGCAGCATCACCCCGCCCAGAAGAGTCCAAACCACGCCTGCCAGAAGCATCACCAGCGAGATACGCGAGAGGAAGATCTCCGCCCCGTAAACGCCCAGCAGGAGAAAGACAACGGCAGAGACGACCAGCCAGATACCCGGCCAGCTCTGCCGGATGGGTGTGTTGCGGAGAATCTCCCGCTTCTGCCAGAGAAGGAAAGCGGCGAAGGGCGCCACCAGAAAGCCGTGCGAGAAGTCAGCGTCGGTATACCAGTTGATTACCAGGTCCGCGGCGATCTTGTAGTAAAGCGCAGCGATGATGAGGCTCAGCAGGAGATAAGCCGGCCAGCTCGGCCCCAAGCTCTTCGTCGGATGGGAGGGTGGGGGCTGGGATCGCAGCAGAGCGGGGGCTGGAGAGGGGGAAGTGGCCATTCGGGTATCCTATGCCTATCCTGATAGAGCAATTCCACTGCCAGAACCGGATGTTTTGATCGCAAAAAGTCAGTGGCCGGAGCATCTTTCAACCGCTGGGTTGTTCGCAGCCCGGTAACGCTTTGCCCGGGCGACAACACCGGGCGCTTGCCTGCCGAGCCGGGGTGGGATCTGTCGGAGCCCGATGGAAGGAGTGTGAAGCCCAGCCGCCCCTACAAGCCGCTCTCTAAGGGAAGGAAGGTCCGAACCCGATTCCAGAGGCGAGGGCGGAAGAACAGCAGGACCGCTGGACACAAATTACGGAAGAAAGTTAAGCGTATACCAAATAGATTCTTGAAGTTGAAGCATTTCAGGCCCGGCCGGGCCAGGAGCCCAGTGAAGCAGGAACCTTTGGTCAGGGCGAGTTCTCTGTGGGTACGGGCAGGGGCGGGCGCCGGGGGCGCGCAGGAAGTTTCAGGCTGGCCGCAACCTGTTTTGCGGGGAAATGGATGAGCCGAGAGGGTCGCCTGAGGTCTCCTGGAAGGAGCGGCCGTAGCAGGCCAAAGCCCCCGGAAGATCTGGAGGTTGAACGTGTGCATCCAGCGAGATCGGCAGTGGGGGGAGCGATGGGTTTCCCTGGGAGAGGAAGTCTCCTAGCCAATGTGGAACTGATTTTCCACTTTTCCCGTCGTCGTGCATCACTTTCTCACCCAAGATCACAGATTGGCCGGCATCAGCCCCTGTCAGCGTCTGAAGCAAAGCTGTCAATAGCAAGATAATAAATGACTTGGATCCAAAGATGAGTTTGCGGCGAAACAGTGCATGCAAATTTTTGCGTTTGGCCCCCGCAGTGCTAGTGGTAAGGCATCTAAGGAGTCTTCATGACAGTCATGCAGCAAACAGCGGGGCTCGCAGTGACCCGTCCGGCTGTAGTGTGGGGGATGGTGCTGGCGCTGGAGAT
>JAKAQS010000182.1 GCA_021819585.1 Acidobacteriota bacterium | reverse complement strand
AAAGATTCGCTGCTTGACGGTCATTGAGGGAGTGGGTGCAGGATTCAATCCGTCAGTGTGTCGATTCATAAGCCCTCCTCCGAACCATCTCCTTGCGACTTCCTGCAGTGAGGATCTCGAATCCTATCCTGCGCGTCCAATTCCAAATTCTTATTGGAGATAAGCCCATTCTGTTTGGAGAGGTTGGCTGTCGAGGGCTGTCCCGAGACGGGTGAGCAGCCGGCTCTTCCAGGGAATTTGACCATGGCGATCCGCCCGCCCGTTCGGGCGGGGGAGAGGTCTTCTTGGGCCAAACGAACGGTGATGCCTCCGCCGACGGCCTCAAGACCCGTCTTCATGGCCTTCACTGTGGCAGGATGGTCCGAGTGGAGGGCGGAGAACCCCGCCGGGAGCGGAGCGCTCCTGCGATGGGGAAGAGGCATGCTTCCGAATGCAGGGATTTGGGATTACAAAGGAAGGACCCTGCGAGGAGATCGAGCAGCGGTCAAGATATGGTGCGCCCGGAAGGATTCGAACCTCCGACCTACTGGTTCGTAGCCAGGCGCTCTATCCAGCTGAGCTACGGGCGCACATTGCCTGGAAGCAACTAGGTAAGAATAACCGAAGGCGGCCTCCCAGGCAACCTGCGGATCGTCCTCTCAGCTCGCCGCCGGCGCCGCGGCCTCGGGCTGAGGCGGAATCAGCGAAACCTGCTCAAGTACGTCAATTCCGGCGCCGCGCAGCAGTTGGTGGATGATCGGCTCTGACAGCCGTGTGGCGTCGTACTCCACGCGAATCATCTTCTCTGCCTCTCGCAGTTCCACCAGACGAACTCCGTAGACTTTGCGAATCTGCCCCAAAGCCTTCATCGCCGCTTCACCGGGAACCTCGCCGTACAGATACATTACATCGAGCTGGGTCATAATCTTCGATCTTATCAGCGGGGTGGACGCCGTGGCGCGGGCTCTTGTCACAAGCCGGCGGAGGCTTACGCCCCAAGTTTCTTCAGGTATCTTTCAAACCCCGGATTGGTGAAGTCCTGCGCTCCAATGAGTTTTCTGCGGATGATGCCCCGTGGGTCAATCACGTAGGTCTCTGGAAACTTGAAGCTGCCGTAGAGCTTGTTGGAGGTCTGATTCTGGTCCAGCACGGTCAGCAGCGTAATGTGCTGTTGGGCCAGAAACTGCTGATATTGAGAGAAGTCCTCGCCGCTGGCGATCGCGATCACCTGGATCTGCGGCATCTGCTGCTGCAGGGCCTGCAGGGCGGGCATCTCCTCCACACAGGGCGGGCACCAACTGGCCCAGAAGTTCAGCACAACCACCTTGCCGCGGAAGTTGGCCAGAGCGACCGAGTGCTGTCCGTCGCTGATGGAAAAGACCGGAGCGGCGCGCCCAATCTGGTCGGAGATGGTGCCCCGGTTGCAGCCGCTGGTAAGAACCCAGCTCATCAGAAGCAACGCCCCGGCGCGCAACCGCTGCTTCACCTGCCGCCTCCTCCTTGCGGATCCTCGATCTATCCCATTCACAGCCCTATATTACGATACGAAGCAGTGATTCATCGGAGCATCGAGAACGGCGGCGCGCAGCGCAGGGAAGAAGCCAAAGGGCCAGATTGCAGGCTCTCGGTGATTGTTCCGGCGCGCAATGAGGAGCGGAACCTCCCCGATTGCCTGAGAACCCTGGTGGCGCAGAACAAGGAGGCCTTTCGTCTGGGACGGGAGTGGGAGCTGATTGTTGTGGACGACAGCTCCAGCGACCGAACCCGGGAGTTGGCGCTGGAGGCCGCTGCCCATCAGGAGGGAGTGCGGGTGGTGGAGGCTCCCGTTCTGAATGCGGGCGCGGGCCCCGGCGCGATGACCGGGAAGAACAATGCCTGCTGGGCAGGAGCGCAGCAGGCCAGGGGAGCGTTTCTGCTGTTTACCGATGCCGACACCCTGCATGAGCCGGGAGATCTGGAGCGGGCCTTGGAGGAGATTCAGCGCCGGCACGTTGGGCTTCTCTCCTATTCGCCGCGGCAGATTGTGACCGGCTTCTGGCAGCGGGCACTGATGCCCCTGATCTTCTCCGAACTGGCCGGCGCCTACCCGCTCCAGAAGGTGAATGACGCCACCGGCGCCCTGGCTGCGGCTAACGGACAGTTCCTCATGGTGGAGCGCAACGCCTACTTCTCCCTGGGCGGGCATGGCGCGCTGGGTGAATCGGTGCTCGAAGATGTGGAGCTGGCAGGCCGGATGAAACGGGCCGGGCTGGGGCTTTGGTTCCGCTATGCGCCAGACGCGCTGAGTACGCGTATGTACCTTGGATTCAGCGATATGCTGGAAGGATGGACGAAAAACCTGGCACTGTTGTTCAGCCATCCCCTGGCGCTGGCGATCATGCGGCTGCTCGATCTGGGTTTGCTGTTTCTACCTATCCTGCTGATTTCTTTGCATCTTCTGGTCTGGTGGCAGAGAGTGGCCCTGCTGCTGATCTGGGTGCGGGTCTTGTTACGCTACGCCCAGCGGGTGGCGCGATCGAACTTTGGGGCAGGGGATTGCGCACTCTCGGTCTTTGCTCTTCCGTTGTTTGCCGGCTTGCTGGTCAGGAGTTGGATGCGGCATCGTTTGCTGCACCGAGTGAGATGGAAGGGCCGGGAGTACCGGACCTGAGCCGCGCGCGGTGAGTCTTCCCTCCCATCACCGCAACGGGACTCGAAGGGAAGCATCCAACCCAGTGTGGCGCCAAATGGATGCGTATCGACAAATTGAAGTGCGGTTACAGATTCAAGCGCAGTGACAAATTCATCGGGTAGAGCGAAATTTATGATCCTGCTAACGCGTAAAGCCGAATTTTCTTCCGCCCATTTCTACTGGAACCCCGATTGGAGTGAAGAGGAAAATGTGCGTGTGTTTGGCAAGTGCGCCAACCGGCAAGGGCACGGCCACAACTACACGCTGGAGGTGACGGTGGCCGGCGAGATCGAGCCCGTGAGCGGGTTTGTGATCGATCTTAAGCTTCTGAAGGAGATCATGGAGCGTGAGGTGGTCTCCGTGTATGACCACCGCCATCTGAACTTTGAGGTTCCGGAGTTTGCGGAGATGATTCCTACCACTGAGAACATTGCGCTTGCGATCTGGCGCCGGCTGGTGGGAAAGATTGAGAACGGCAGGTTGCATCGGGTGAGGGTCTACGAGATGCCGGACCTGTTTGTCGACTTCTACGGGGAGGGCGCATGAGCCGAGTCATCGCCCACCTTTCCCGGCGGTACTCCTTCAGCGCCTCACACCGCTTGCATGTGGACGCGCTCAGCGAGGAGGAGAATCGCGCGATCTTTGGCAAATGCAATAACCCGTTTGGACACGGACACGGCTATGGGGTGCAGGTAACCCTGTCGGGGCCGGTGGACCCAGCGACCGGCATGGTGGCCAATCTGGCGGACCTGGACAGATTTGCCAGGCAGGAGGTGGTGGAGCGCTTCGATCACAAGAATCTGAACACGCTGGAGGCGTTCCGGGATCGGGTGACCACCACAGAGAACCTGTGTCTGGAGATATGGAGCATCTTCTCGCAGTTCATTGAGAGCGTGGACCATCCGCAGTTGAAGTTGGAGCGGGTACATGTTGAAGAGACCGGCAACAACTCCTTCGATTACTTCGGAGAAAGCGGGCCGGGCCGCCAGGACTGAGTTTGGCGGAAATGGATAGGCAAAGCAGAAAGGAATCTGCAGCGCCGGGCACACCGCGGGCATCTGTAGATGAGATTCAGAGAGAGGCATTGGAATGTCGAACAGGATGGCATCGAAGCTGGGAGAGCCGTTGAAACCGATGGCAAGGTTACGGAACAACGGGACGGAGGCCGGCGAACCGCCCCAGGGCTTGGCGCTGAACGACGCCAGTGTGCCGCAGATCTACGCCGAACTGCTCCGGCGGATGGGCGAGGACCCCGCGCGGGATGGGCTGCTCGAAACCCCCAGGCGTATGGAAGAGGCGATGGCGTTCCTTACCAGAGGCTATCTCCAGACCGTTGAAGACGTTCTGCATGATGCGTTATTCGATGTGGACTATGACGAGATGGTGATGGTCCGGGATATTGAGTTTTACTCGCTGTGTGAACATCATTTGCTGCCGTTTTTCGGCAAGGCGCACATCGCTTATATCCCGCGCGGCAAGGTGGTGGGCTTAAGCAAGCTGCCACGCATGCTGGACGTGTTTTCCCGCAGGCTGCAGGTGCAAGAGAGGCTGACGCAACAGATCGCCGAGGCGGTGGAGGATTGTATTCATCCGCAGGGCGTCGGCGTGGTCATCGAAGCCCAGCACCTTTGCATGATGATGCGCGGCGTGGAAAAGCAGAGCTCGCTGACGGTGACCAGCTCGATGCGCGGAGTCTTCAAGACGCAGCAGCAGACCCGGAGCGAGTTCCTTTCTCTGGTTCATGCGCAGAAGTAGCCGAACGGCTGCGCTGGAGTCCAGCGTCTGCGGCGACTTCTTGAGGCTTACCCCTCAAACTGCTCCGTACTTTGCTTCCGTTACCGCGGAATCGCAGTCGAACGCCGCAAAAAGGGAGCGACAATAGCATCTGCATGAATGGAGTTCTGATTCTGGATAAACCTGCCGGCGTTACCTCGCATGACGTTGTGGCGATGGTGCGCCGAGCCACCGGCGAGCGCTCCGTGGGCCACCTGGGGACGTTGGATCCAATGGCTACGGGAGTTCTGCCGCTGCTGTTGGGCAAGTACACTCGGCTGGCGCAGTTCTTTGGGCAAGCGGAAAAGTCCTACACCGGCGCGATCCGCTTTGGATTCGCAACCGATACTTTTGACGCCGAGGGCGAACCGGCAGGGCAGCCGCAGCCGCTGACCCTGTCGCTGGAGCAGCTACGGGCTTTGGCGGCCGGCTTTCATGGAGAGAGAGACCAGATGCCCCCGGTGTACTCCGCCAAGAAAATCCATGGAGTCCCGGCGCACCGGCTGGCGCGCGCCGGCAAGAGCGTTCCAGTGAGGGCGGCGCGGATCACCATCCAGGAGTTTGAGCTGCTCGGCTTGGAGGCTGAGACAGCCACCTTCCGCATGAGGATCTCGGCCGGAGGCTATGTGCGGTCCGTAGCGCATGAACTGGGCGAGATGGCCGGCTGCGGAGCTCATCTGGCCTCGCTGCGCAGAACCCAGGCCGGGGCGTTTTCGCTCTCCCAGGCGATCACGCTGGAAGATCTGAAGCGGATGACGCCGGCGGAGATCGAAGCGCGGCTGCCGCATCCGCGGACGCTGCTGCCGGAGATGCCTTCGGTGACGGTGGATGAACAGACCGCAGGCCGGATTCGCAACGGAATGCAGGTGAATCTCCCGGAGTTCTCCGGGGCGCCGCTGGTGAAGATCTTTACCGCTCCCCGGGAGTTGCTGGCCATCGGAAAGAGAGTTGCCGGCACCTTGGCGCAACCCACTGTCGTGCTGGGGTAGAAGGCATTCCTGAAGAGGCTATTTGCGCAGAAGTGGCCGCAGAAGGGCCTCGACGTTCAGCGCCACCTGCCGGTCGCCCTGCGCGGTAGGGTGAATTCCGTCGCCCTGCATGTCCCCGGGGACTCCATAGACCTTTTGCAAAAGGAAGGGCAGCAGGCGCACGCGATATCGCCGCGCCAGCGCCGGGTACATGGCGTCGAAGCTCCGGATGTAATCCGGCCCATAGTCAGGGGGAAGCGTGATGCCGGCCAGCACAACTTGTACTCCACCCTTTTGCAGTTGAGCGATGATTGTGGAGAGATTCGCCTGGGTCTGCGGAAGGGGAAGGCCGCGCAGACCGTCGTTGCCGCCGAACTCGACCACCGCAATCCGAGGATGATGGTTCAGCACGAACTGGATGCGGTCCAGGCCGTCCTTGGTGGTGTCTCCGCTGATGCCGGCGTTGATGACATGGTAGTGGTAGCCGTGCGCGTCCAGCAGACGCTGCAGGTCGGCCGGGTAGGACTCCGTGGGGTCCACTCCCAAGCCGGCGGTAAGGGAATCCCCGAAGCAGACCAGCGCCGGACGCGGATCCGTAGCAGACGGCTGTGGCAGAGCTGCCTGTGGGGCCGTTGCGGGCATGGCTCTGGCGGATGCCAAAGGAGAGGATCTCGAAGGAGCCGGAGTAGCTTTGTACGCCGCTTTGCATCCGGAGAAAAGAGTTCCAGATGCAAACGCAGCCCAAGCAACAGCCGCGATAACCGAAGAACCCATGGTGGAAGCTCGGAATTCGGGAAAACCGGCGCGGGCGCGTCTCGCGATCCTGATGTGTTCCACCGCTCTATTTTAGTGCGGAATGCGTCCTCACTGGCGCTCGGTCCGTCCTCCGGGTAGGGTGGAAGGATCGAGCGTTGCGATCCTCGCATCTGACACTCAAACTGGAATCTTCGGGAGCGATGGCTCGCCCGCCGGGGTGGAGAGGGTTGGGAACTTTGAAGAGTGCCGACGTTACCTTGGATGGACAACCGAGCGGGGTGGAACCGGATAGAGCCGTGGCCATGATTGAGGTCTCCGGACTGCGGAAGTCGCTGCGCACCGGTGCCGCAACTGTGGAGATTCTGCGCGGTATCGACTTCAGCGTGGCGCGCGGGGAGTTTGTGGCGATCATGGGAGCCTCCGGGTCAGGGAAGTCGACGCTGCTGGGGCTGTTGGCGGGGCTGGATAACCCAACCTCCGGGAGCGTGACGCTGAATGGCATGAGGATCAGCGATCTGGCTGAGGATAAGCTGGCCCTGCTGCGCGGTAAAACGATCGGGTTCGTATTTCAGAGTTATCAACTGATCCCTACCCTGACGGCTTTGGAGAATGTCTTGCTGCCTTATGAGTTGAACGACGACCGGGGCGGCTGGCGGGCTGGCGTGGAACGCGCGCGGGCGCTGTTGGAGTCCGTGGGGCTGCGCGAGCGGATGGACCATTATCCGGTGCAGCTCTCCGGTGGAGAACAGCAGCGGGTGGCGCTGGCGCGGGCGTTTCTTCTGCGGCCGCCCATCGTGCTGGCCGACGAGCCCACCGGAAATCTGGACTCCGCCAACGGAGCGCATGTGCTGGAGTTGCTGCTGCGCCTGAATCGTGAGGAGAGCACAACCCTGGTTTTGGTCACCCATGACCCAGCCCTGGCCGCGCACGCCGGACGAAGGATCACCCTGAGCGACGGCCGGGTGGTGAGCGACCAGACCCAGCGGCCAACGCCGCCAGAGATGTCTTCCAGCCGCTCTGAAAACCGGCTCGGGGAGTGACTTGATCCATGGCGAAATTGAGCTATGCCACTGCCGGCCGGATTGCGATGCGAGAGATGGGCTCTTCGAGGGGACGATTCGCGTTCGTGATTCTCTCGGTGGCTATAGGAGTAGCGGCGCTGACCGGGGTGAGAGGCTTCTCTTCCGCCTTTCGAGCCACGCTGTTGTTGCGGGCTCGCAGCATCATGGCTGCCGATCTTGCGGCTCGCACCATGCTGCCGCTCACGGCGGAAGAGCGGGCGGGCATCGAAAGGCTGCGAGCCGAGGGCAACCGGGAGACGCAGGTGACCGAGATGCTGTCCATGGCCTCGGCGGTTGGCTCCATGAATCCTCTGTTGGTCTCCGTCAAGGCGGTGGAACCAAAGCAGTATCCGTTCTATGGAGAGGTGACGCTGGCGCCTGCCATCCCGCTGGCGCAGGCCTTGACCGATACCACGGTTGCCGTCGGCGATGACTTGCTGATGCGTCTTCAACTGAAACCAGGGGACTCGATCAGGCTGGGTGACCGCAGCTTCATCATCCGTGCGGTAGTGGAGAATGAGCCGGACCGTCTCTCGGGACTCTTCGCCGCTGGGCCGCGCGTGCTGATCTCGCAGCAAGCCTTGACAACCACCGGGCTGTTGACGGCCGGCTCGCGGGTCACGCGCCGCTATCTGTTCAAGCTTCCTCCCGCCGGAGCCGGAAAGGCGCTCTCAGACAAGGCGGTG
>JAKAQS010000181.1 GCA_021819585.1 Acidobacteriota bacterium | reverse complement strand
TCCGATCTCAGATGTCCACAAAGCCTATTTGACGGCGGTAGAAGGGGCCTTCGGCTGCGATGTGGACTATGCGCAATTACAGAAGATATACGGCGCTCCGACCGATGCCGATCAGCGCCGCTATTCCCCGGCGAAGTGCATCGGAACTGACATGAAGGTAGTAAGCGCCGATCCCGATCCAGAGCATGTCAGTACGTCATACGTTGAGCGCCAGAACCTCTCTATGCGAATGGGGATGCGGCGTTTTACGCGCCTGACCAACGGATTCAGCAAGAAACTGGCCAACTACGCGCACCAGATCGCGGTTTACTTCATGCACTACAACTTTTGCCGTGTTCATTCGAGTTTGCGCGTGACGCCCGCTATGGAAGCCGGTTTGACGGATCATGTCTGGATGCTGGAAGAGCTTTGTAGCCTGATTCCCGAAGAGAATCCGATTCGGCGGTTAGACGGGGAAATCGTCTTGAGGGCGCTCGAAAACATGGCTTTAAAGGAAGATTATGGCAAAGGCAAATCTAGTTTCACTGCCCTACGTTGACCCAAGTGTGCAGCATGTAGGGGTGACAAAACTCAGGGCACTGAACGTGGCCCAACTCCGCGACTTGGATAAAACGATGGTGATTCAGGATAACGACAAGCCTCTCGCCGTGCTGCTCCGGTATGAGCATTTTATGGCTATGCAGGAGAAAATTCGGGCGACAGAGTAGGCTACTTTCCTTTCGTCGCTTCCCGGACCACACGGAGCGCATTTTGGCTGAGGTCTAAGGGCGCGCAAATATGGACATCAAATGCGGCAGCAATCTCGGTTTTAGCTTCGGTTCGAGCCGGCAAACTGGAATCGAATCGTGCTCCGCACTTTTCGCAGGCGCCGCCGACACTGGGAGTGGTTTTAACGATGCGGAGCCCGCGACGTGTCATACCTCAAGTCTACCGCTGTTCTTTGGATAGGAGCTGACCTGTGGATTTCAAACGGCACCACTACCGAGGATTCCCGAGGCGCGACGATTGCGAGCAGGTTTTCTACAATAGGTTCGGAGACCGTCTGACTGTCCGAAGGAGTTGGACTCGTTCAACGTCAACTGTCCAAGCCATCGGTTGGGGCAGGGAGGAATCTTTCTTTTGAAAAGGCTCTATTGGAGGGTGACATCGCTGGTCTTCGCCTGCATGTGGATCGCGTGGGTGGCAAACG
Organism: Acidobacteriota bacterium; assembly: GCA_021819585.1. Taxonomy (GTDB): domain Bacteria; phylum Acidobacteriota; class Terriglobia; order Terriglobales; family Acidobacteriaceae; genus Granulicella. The sequence continues at coordinate 6,716 of JAKAQS010000181.1, read as the reverse complement.
GTCAGACGCCGGCTCCTCAGGCTGAGATTGCGAATGGTCTGGGGAAGATGATCTGGCACGCGAAGGATCTACCAAAGACATGGGTGGACAAGGACACGGGGCATCGCATCTACCGGTTGAGCAACGAGCCCCGTTCCGGAGCGAGCTATTTCAATGTGAACCCCTTCAGCCCGGATGGGAGGCTGATGGAGTACATGGCGCCGGATGGAATCCACGTACTGGATCTGACGACGCTGAAGAGCCGGTTGTTGGTTCAGAATCCTCCGCTGCCTGCCGCCGAGAGAGGCAGCCCGATGGCGAACCTCTGGCCGGGTGTGCATCCGATTGTGGTGGGGCACGAGACGGCCAGCGTATTTTTTACCTGGTACGACCCCGTTGCCAAGGTGAATGCGCTTTATAAGGCGGATATGTACTCAGGCCGGCTGACCCGTCTGCTGACGCTCCAACCGCGGGAGAGCATCCTCACGATCAACGCGGATGAGACGCTGGGTGCGGGAACGATGGAGGAGGAATCGCCGCCTGGGGATGGATCCGGCGGCGATGGTGGGACGCGGCGGCCGGCCTCCAGGAGCGGCATCACCGCGCGGCAGTCCAAGGGAGAGATGATGGAGCGCCGGTTGGCGGCGCGTATCCCGCTGATCCTGTACACGGTGGATCTCCGGCCGGGCCCGGAGAACGGCAGGCAAACCATCCTGCTGCACTCCACCGACTGGATCAACCACCTGCTGTTTTCTCCCGCCGACCCGAACTTGCTGATGTACTGCCATGAAGGCATTTGGCAAAAAGTGGATCGCATCTGGACCATCCATACGGATGGTACGCACAACATGCTGATGCACCAGCGAACCATGGCGATGGAGATTGCCGGCCACGAGTTCTGGGGGCCCGATGGAGAGACGCTGTGGTACGACTGGCAGTATCCGAGAAGCCAGGTGTTCTATCTGGCCGGGTATGACCTTCGCACCGGGGAGCGTGTGGCGTATCACATGACGCGGGACGACTGGTCCATTCATTTCAACGCAACGGCAGATCGAAGCTTCTTTGCAGGGGATGGTGGTGATCCAGGGCAGGTGGCACACGCGAAGAACGGGGAGTGGATCGAGCTGTTCCACGCGCACATGATCCCGCTGGATGGAGCGATCAACGAGAAGGAGTTCTGGCAGCCGGGCGTCTTCGATGCCGAGCATCTGGTGAATATGGCCCACCACAACTACCGTCTGGAGCCGAATGTGCATATCACGCCGGATGCGAAGATGGTGATCTTCACCAGCAATATGTTTGGTCCCAGTTATGTCTTCGCTGTGGAGGTGGCCAAGGCCAAACGGGTGAATCCTGCCGATTTGCGCTCGACCCCGGAGCTGGCCGCGGAGTTCAACCGTGTCGACCCCACGCCGACCAATGTCTATTCCTCCGCCGATCAGCATCGGCGTTACTGATCCGGCCGGCAGCGGATCCTTGATCTTTGTGGGCAGAAGCAGTATCGCTGCTGCGGCGCGGGGATGGGAGCGGGGCGAGGAAGAAGCCGTCGGCAGCGGGCTGAGGCAGATAGAGCATGGGGGTCGCGCGGAGACCCTTGATGGGTGCGAACTCTTATCCGTCTGAGTTCCAGGTCTTGTCCGCAGCGTGGCAAAGCGGTTCCAGCGGGCAATCCAGGCAGCGCGGCTTGCGCGAAACACAGATCTGCCGGCCATGGTGGATCAGTTCATGGCTGAACTGAATCCAGTGATCTTTGGGGATCAACTTCTCCAGATCCTTCTCCACTTTTACCGGATCCGTCTCCTGCGTCAGTTCCAGGCGGCGAGCCAGACGGCCGACATGAGTGTCCACGACGATTCCGGAGGCGATCCCAAACCAGCTTCCCAGCACGACGTTGGCTGTCTTGCGGGCCACGCCCGGAAGCCTGGTCAACTCCTCGATCGTCTGTGGAACCTTCCCGCCAAATTTCTCCACCAGAACGCGGGCCGCGCCCTGAATGTTCTTCGCTTTGGCGCGATAGAAGCCGGTGGCGTGGATGATTCGCTCCAACTCCGGCAACGGCGCTGCTGCCAGCTTCGCTGGGGTGGGGTACATCTGGAAGAGTTCCGGTGTTACCTTATTTACGCCCACATCGGTGGTCTGCGCGGAGAGAATGGTGGCGATGGTCAACTCGAAGGCGTTGCGGTGGCGAAGCGCGCAGACGGCGTTCGGATAGGTTTTGGCCAACGTTTCCAGAATGGAGGCGATCCGCTCAGACGCTCTCCTGCCTGGCTTAGCTCGCACGACCTTGGCTGGACGCGCAGCCTTGCGGACGGCCTTTGCCGGCTGGTTGGCTACCACCGTTTTGCGAGCTCTTGCCAAGCGATGATCTTCCCGGGGAGTGATAGCGTCAGCCCAGACGGTCCAGCATCTCCATCGGTTTCAGTCGTACACAGCTAAAGAGGGGAAAATCTTTGAGGGTGTACAGACTGACCTCGGTCTCGCGCAACTGCTGAACCAGATCCAGGAAGTCCTCCGGGAAGTTGGTCTCAAAGGCCACGACGAACTCCTGGTCGTCCAGACCGAAAGAGTAGGTGGTATTCAGCTTCACGCGGGGATAGAGGAGCCCGATACGGATGTGCTCATCCATGAGCCGTTTGCGTTCGGTAGCGGGGAGCAGATACCAGGGCCGGGTCTTCCAGAACGGGTAGATGAAGTTGTACTTCTGCCCGCCGGGGCGGATGGCTCCGCGTCCTTCGCCCTCGCTCTCGTCTTCGCGGTCGATGGTGTACTGGGAGCGCTTGGTCATGGCGAGGAAGTTGTGCGGGGTGGTGAGATAACCTCCCAGCGGGGTCGCCATCAACTCGGAGCGCATGCGGTTCATCTCGTCGACCGCATAGCCGATGCTCCAGATGCACATATCCACGTCGCCGCGGATGCCGAGGGTGGAGTAAGTGAGGGAGAGAAACTCGCCGGGTTTGTTCCAGCGCGCGAGTACGTCGGCAAAGGCTTGCTTGTGCGCGGCCTTCTCCTCGGCCGGCAGACGGCGCCACTCCGGCATCACCTTGTAAAAGGTGAAGCAGACGATCTGGCGCTTGACGGGCGGGCCACCATGGGTGGAGGGTGCTCCGGAAGGGTTGCTCTGGGGGCGCGCGGGCGCTACAGCGGTCGCAGTCGGGTGGGAGGTTACGGCGTCGGACATGCCTCCATGTTAACAAATTCGATGGGTCTCCAAGACGGACTGTTGCCGGTTTCGCCAGGTGTTGCGTAAGATTTGGTGCGTGAGTCTCTCCTTGCAAAGGGGGGTAATTGCGATGGGATCCACATCCGAGCGCTTCGATCAAAAGATCCGTGAGATGACGGACAGGCGTGGGGAGACGCTGGCGAAGCTGCGCCAGATCATCCACCAGGCAGACTCTGAGATGGTGGAAGAGTGGAAGTGGGTGAGCGCCAACAGGCCCGGGACTCCGGTGTTCTCACGCGCCGGGATCGTTTGCACAGGGGAGGTTTACAAGGGGGTTGTGAAGACGACCTTCGCCCGCGGAGCTGAGCTGAAAGATCCCGCCGGTCTTTTCAAAGCCAGTCTGGAGGGCAATGTCCGCCGCGCCATCGACTTCCATGAGGGTGACAGGATCAATGAAACAGCTCTGAAGGAGCTTGTCCGGGCGGCTGCAGCGCTGAACCTGGCCAAAGCCGAGGGCAAGGCCAGGGCAAGATCCAAGCCCCAGGCAGGAGCGAAGCCCAGGGCAACCGCCAAGCCAAAGGCAAGAGATAGGAAACTGGGTTCATAGCATCTTGCCGGTTCGCGCTGCGTCGAGCCTGGTCTCGTATACTGAATGCTCATGTCTGCAAAACTGATTGCCCTCCTTGTCGCCCTGATCAGCAGCGGCGGTTACACCATGGTGATCGTGCTGATGGCCGTCCAGGCCGCCTGTATCCCGATTCCGTCCGAGGTGATCATGCCGTTGGCCGGTTATGCGCTGGCGCACAACCAGATGGAGCTGATCCTGCTGGCAACGGTGGGATCGCTGGCCTCGAACCTCGGATCGATCCCAGCTTACTGGGTGGGAGCGTGGGGTGGCCGGCCCATGGTGGAGCGCTATGGCCGCTACCTGCTGCTGAGCCGGCGCGATCTGGACATGGCGGATCGGTTCTTCAACCACTATGGTTCGATCGCGGTGCTGTTGGGCCGTATGCTGCCCATCGTTCGCACATTTATTGCTTTTCCCGCCGGGGTGGCGCGGATGAATAAGGCACGCTTCCACGTCTACACCTTCATCGGCTCGTTTCCCTGGTGCTACGTGCTGGCTTACATAGGGTTGCGCCTGGGCGCCAGGTGGAACGGCGACCCGCGCTTCAAGGCTTTCTTTGACCGATTTCACCATGGTGTGGAGGTGGTGCTGGTGCTCGGCCTGGCGTACTTCCTCTGGACCCATTGGAAGAACCGCGAGCGCCTGCATATTGATTAAAAATCTCTTCCCGGCTTATGTGGGCTTGGGCCACGTCTTCGTCTTCCTTGAGGGTCCGCGCGGAAGCTAAAGCTACAGGTTTGGCGGAGGGTCTGATGCCTCGTTGGATTCCAGCAATTGGGTGATGGCTTCATGCAGCTTGTGGGTGGTCTGCTCAGGGGATCTCCGCGAATCGTAGGGGATCGCTTCGCCCACGCGAATGGTGATGCGCCCAGAGCGGAACCAGCGCCGGTCCGTCTGGAGGATCTTGTCGATTCCCACCAAGGCGACGGGAAGGACGGTCGCTTCGGCCTCCTGGGTGAGCAGACCAATACCGGAGCGGAAGGGAAGCAGGGAGCCATCGGCGGAGCGCCGGCCCTCGGGGAAGATGATGACAGAGTAGTCTCGGTCGAGCGCCTGTCCGGCGTGTTCAAAGCTGCGCCGGAAGCCTCCCAGGCGGGGCAGGGGAAAGACGTTGAAGAGAATCGTGATCAGCCAGTAGGCGATGGGCAGCAGCGGGTTGAGCAGAGCGCTGGGAGCGCCGCGGCCGCGGCGGTAGTCCATCAGCAGCTCCGCAGCCATGGCGCAGGCCGCGCGGCGGCGCAGGGGCGCGGGGAGCGCATAGAGCAGCAAGGGCACATCGAAGGCCGTAATGTGGTTGGAGATGATCAGTAGCGGCTGCCGAATTTCGGTCGCGGAGGAGGAGGCGCGTTCCACCCGCGGAGCGGCCAGGATCCAGACCAGCGGGCGGACGATAGCCTCCAGGAAGGCGACGCGAATCGCATTGATGGGCCGAAGCCAGGTCCAGCGCGGATAGCGGTGGGGGAGAGCAACGGACGATGGCGAGGGCAATTTAAGGACAGACTGTGAGGCGGGAGGTGCGGACGGGGGCATTTCGGGAGCGGTAGCCACCACTGCCGCAAGGGTAGGATGGGATGTTATGTATGGGGCGGCATCTGGAGTTGCAAGCCAATTCGGATCCTCTGTGGAGTGCCGCAGCGGTGGAAGCGCAGGGGCTCCAGTGAGCGAGCGAAGGTCGGCGAGTGTGGAGACCCGAGCGATCTTCTCGTCTTCCAACTGGATTCCGAAGCGCTGTTCCAAAAGGGACTGAAGCTGGACGCGGCCAAGGCTGTCCAGGTGCAGATCCTCGGCGATGCGAGCGTTATCGCTTGTTACAACGGGCGGCTCTCCGCTGACCGCGGCGATCATCTCCAGCAGAACGTCTCCACGGATGGCCGCAGGCTGACCGGCGCCTGCGGAGATCTGATGGCTGGCCCACTCAGCCACCACTCGGCGCAGCAGCTTGCCGGTGGAGGTGACGGGAAGGCTCGGCTCTGGCCAGCGCAGGACGTGGCGCATCCGCTGGAAGTCGGCGAGCCGGCGATTCGCCCCCTGGAGCGTATGGCGCAGGTGCTCCGAATCGCCGTCGGTCAGCAGCACGGCGACTGGTTCTGGACCCTTTGGCCCCTCGTGCTTGACCACCACTGCGGCGCGTACGCCGGGCTGTTGAAGCAGCGCCGCCTCTAGATCCGCCGGATAGATGTTGAGTCCAGCGGAGGTGACGATGACTTCGCTGCGGCGGCCCGCGAAGCGAAGTTCGCCGGAGTCTTCGCGGGTTGCCAGGTCGCCGGTGGCCAACCACTCCGAGGAACGAGGCTGAATACGTCCCTGCACCCAGGTGGAGGCGGCGACTACATCGCCGCGCACCATGATTTCACCCTCGGGGCTGATCCGCACTTCACGGCCGGGCAGCGGCTTGCCCAAGGTTCCGCGGCCTGGATGGAAGGGATGGTTGAGGGTGATGAGCGCAGCGGTTTCGGTCATGCCGTAGCCCTGGATCACCGCGTATCCAAGCCTTCCCCAGAAGAGTTCCAGATCCGGGGGCAGCGCCGCTCCGCCCGAGATCAGCGCCCAGAACTTCCAGCCGGTAAATTGGTGCATGCGCCGGAAGTGGAGCATGCGTTTGGAAATCGGCCAGCCTTCGGAGGCGGCGAGCTCAGTCTCCATGCCTGGGAAGAGCATCTCCAGATGGGAGCGCAGCAGTTCGAGCGAGCGAGGCACGGCGATCAGCACCGAGATGCGGTTCAGGCGAATGCGGTCCAGCATTCGCGCTGGGTCAAGTTGCGCTTCGAAGTGGACTTCGGCGCCCAGTAGAGGAGGCGTCCACAGGCCCATGAACTGTCCGAAGACGTGGCTGAGCGGAAGGGTGTGGAGGAACCGTAGCGGGTGGAAGATGCGCTCGTAGCGGAGGTACTTCCGCATCTCGCGCTCGATGGGATCGAGGCTGGCCAGAATGTTGCGGTGGGTATGGAC
>JAKAQS010000180.1 GCA_021819585.1 Acidobacteriota bacterium | reverse complement strand
CGTTCCTGGCGGACATCGCGGAGACAAGACGAAGCGATTGCCCCACCGGCGCCGGCACGCTTCTTTGCTCTGAACGGCCCCCGGGTTGGGAGTTCCGGTGACAAAAAACGAGCGCGGATTCCGATCCGGTCTTCGCTAGCGGAGGTTAGAAGCTGTAGTTGGCAGAGAACTGAATCTGCCGAGGTACGGAGCGAACAGTGTCGATCTCGCCGAAGCTGGAGTCTGCGTATCCGTTATCCGGATTGCCGTAACTCGAGATGTTGAACGCGTTGAAGAAATCGGCACGGAAGGTGAGTATTCCAGACGCCCATATGGGGAACTGCTTGTATACCGAGAAGTCGTATTGCTGAAATCCCGGGGCGCGCAGACTGTTCACCTGCGCGTTCCCAAAGGTGCCCAGAGCCGTATTGCCGAAGGCGCAGACGCCGTTGTCGACGCCATTGGCAGTACAGGCTTTTTCAGATGGACCATTACCGAACCACTGGTTTATGGAACGGTTGACGATCTTCAGCTTCCGATACTGGTTCGGTCGCGCGGCCTCAGCTCCGGTAGCCGAGTTATCAACACCGTTGGCGGTCTCGGGGAATCCGGTATACGCTACGGCCGAGACGGCCGCCTTCCAGCCGCCCAGCACACCGTTCACAATGGCGTTCGAATTGGAGCCGTAACGGAGCCCATGGCCAAAAGGCACCGTATAAACGGCCGTCCCGTTGATGTTATGCCGAATATCCATGCCTGACGGACCATACTCGGCGTGATTGTTGTAGGCATCTTGCGCATAGGGGCTCGGTCCATTGACGTCCGCAACCGCAAAGAACCCGTCGCTGTCCGTGAAAGCGTGGCCATAGGTATAGTTAACCGTGTACTCCAGTCCGCCCGCCACAAGCTGACGCACCGTGACTTGCAATGCGTTGTAGTCCATCATGGCTTCGCTGGTGGTGCCAACGACTGCTCCGTTCTGGCCAACAATGTTTATAAATGGAGCCGGGTCGGCCGCGGCGCAGGCGGCCGAGGTGGTGCTGGTGTCGATCACGCCGTTCACGACGCAGGGCTTTGTCAACTGGTTATAAGCAACCGCCTGAATCAGGTGATCTCCAGACTCTCCCAGGTAGGTTACATTCAAGCTGGTCTCGGGGGTCAACGCATACTGCACGCCCAGATTCCACTCGCTGATGACGGAAGGCTGCACGTTACGCCAAGCGCGAAATGTGCTACCTGCCAGGGTCGGAGCAGACCCTGACGAAAACCCTTGCTGCACCTGGAAAAATGGGCCGTCCGCAGTCTTGTTAGGAGTAGGGGTGGTCCCTATCTTCTCATTCCAGAAAGGAGGATTGTAGACGAGGCGCAGGTTGGCGCCGGTGCCCTCCAGATAGTTCGTCATCCCAAATCCGCCGCGAACATCCAGTTTGTTCACGGGCTGATAGTTGAACCCGACGCGGGGCATCAGGCTGGTATAAGTTGCCGGGTACAGTGCGCGGCTATTGCCATCCACTCCCGCATACTCTATGGTCTTGGTGGCAAAGTTGATGTTGGCTTCCTTGTTGTTTACCTCGTAGATCGGCTGATCGTACTCGTAGCGGAGGCCAAGGTTGAACGTGAGATTGGAACGGAACTTCCAGTCATCCTGGAAGTAATAAGCATCTCTCCATTGGCGCTGGCCATTGTCGCCCGCTACCTGTTCGTTGGAGTTCAACCCTCCCTGACCAATATTTGAGGCATCGTCGAGTGCAAAGTCCGCCACTGGATAACCGGCTTGACCGGTCGCTATGTTCTCCGTGGCCCAGGGGTAGTAGGAGAAATATCCGTCAGCGCCGCTGTTTCCGGGATAGTAGTTATTCTGCTGGTAGCGCAGGAACTGCGCGCCCATCTTGAAGTTGTGGCGTCCCCTCACCCATGTCAGGTCGTCACCGTACTCAAAGGTGTTATCCGTTATCTGGGTATTGATCACTGAGTTGCCAACGCCGCTGGGCAGGCTCACGCTGGAGCATCCCGGCGTACTGTTGCAACTGAAGTTCAGGGCGGAAAATCCAGTAAAGGGCTGTACCGCATCGATTCCAAGTATCGAGTCCCCCTTCAGGCCGAAGACCCCGGTGGTGTCGACAGGGTTACCCTGGATCCATCTCACGCGGGTAAAGCCTGCGCGGAACTCGTTGACCAGCGAGGTCGAAAAGACGTGTACTTCGTTGATGGCGATTCCCTTGGTGGGATACGAGTTAATGCCAGGAAATGTGATGGGGAGCACCGCCAGCGTGGTGCCGTCCGAGGCTTCGCCTTGCAGATAGCGCACCGAGAGCGTGTCCTTCTGATTTGGCTCCCAGTCCACTTTCATGTCACCCTGATCGTTGCGCGTAAATCCTTTGGTGAAACCCTCATAGTTGTTCTCGATGAGGCCGTCGATCGGCGTGGCATTCGGCAGTGGATAGATGTTTGGGTGCGAGAAAAGATACGCAGCCGCCGGGTTCGTGATCGGAACCTGATTGTTCGCGTAGGGCACAGGCCCTGTGGTCGAATCATTCGAATTATTGTAGAGCTGAGTTCCATTTCCGTAACTCAGGAGCGCGCTGAAGTCTCCTGTGCGCATGGCCGCTGTGGCCACACTCGCCAATCCAGGTCCCGAGGTGGGGTGGCGAAGGCCCTCATAATCAGCGAAGAAGAACAGCTTGTTCTTGAAGATCGGCCCCCCGATGGTGGCGCCAAACGTAGGCTGCGTGTAGTGGGTGATGGGCACGATTGGAATTGCGTGCTTATTCGTCCAGGTATTGGCATCCAAATGCCAGTTCTCTAAAAAATAATACACACTGCCATGGAATTTGTTCGTGCCGCTCTTGAGCACCATCAGCACGTCGCCGCCGTTCACGTTGCCATACTCAGCCGGAGCGTTGGCGGAGATCACCTGTACCTGTGCAAGCGCATCCGGGCTGGGATTGTAGCCGATGACGTTATTGATGGTCTCGTTGATTTCAATGCCATCCAGATAGTAGTTGTTGGTCTGGTTGCGTTGACCGTCGATCGAGGTCTGGCCGGCTTGATTGGTGTCTCGTTCGGTGCCGTTGGAGCCCACCATTCCGCTGGGCTGCGTCTCCACTGATCCAGGCAGGAAGATCGTCAAGCTGGAGAAGTTACGTCCGTTCAGCGGGATGTTCTGGATCGTGTTGTTATCGATCGTCGTGGCGATGGTGCTGTTGGTCGTGTTCAACAGCGGCACGTAGTTCGTGCCGACTGTGACGGTGGTGGCAGTCGAGCTGACCTTCAGCTTCGTATTCACCTTCGCGGTCTGGTCGATCTCCAGCGAAAAAGGCCCGAACATCTGACTGGCAAAGCCTTTGGCCTCGACGGTTACGGTATACTCGCCGATCGGAAGGAAGCGCAGATTGTAGCCGCCCGTCTTGTCCGTAGCGGTGCTGAATACAAAGCCGTTGGCGACATTCTTGGCCGTGATCTTCGCGTTCGGCACCACTGCTCCGCTGGCGTCTGTGACCGTTCCGGCAATATTTCCGGTGATCGTCTGCGCGCTCGCCGCAAGCGGAGCGAAGTAGAGTGAAATCAAGCAACTAAAACCCGCAATAACCGCTGTGGACAGTCTTCGAAGATTACGCACGGATACTCCTCAATAGGGTCAAGAGTTTCAAGTTGATATCCACGTCCTGCTCGGATTACGTACCTTGAATCCTGTGGAAACGGCTAAGCGGTGGTCTACTCAAACCGCTTCGGCCATGCTCATTTCGATCTGGCTCTTTAGGATGTTGTTTCAGAGAACAGAGGATGTCTCATCCATCGTCGAAAGTTGAGCATCGGTTCCATTCGTTTCTGAAAGGGTTGGATTGTCAACCTCTGTTTTCTGAAATGTCGAACCCTGTGCATGGAGTTTTTCCCTTCGCGAAGCAGCAGTGTCCGGTTAAATTCCGTCCGAACTTCGGCAACGGATTCTTATCCAATGGGTTGCGGCGTTTTTAGCCTGCCCACGATTTGAGTTACGTTCCAGTCATTTACCCTGCCTGCAGTGAGACAGGATGAACGCTGGCAAGACGCTTTTCGCCCGGGTGATGGAGTTCGTACCCTGGAAGACATTTTCGCGCATCGTGGCGCGGCGCAACGGAGGCTTGGGTACGCGTACTCTCACAGCGGCGGAGATGTTTCGCATTCTCGCCTTCTCGCAGCTGACTTGGCGTGAGAGTCTGCGCGACATCGAAGCCTGTCTTGCAGCCAACGCGTCGAAACTCTTTCACATGGGATTACGCTCGGCTCCCGCCCGCTCTACGCTGGCCGACGCGCTCAACGACCGCGGTTGGCGCATTTATCATGCACTGGCCATGCGCCTGATCGCCCGCGCCCGCGTGCTTTACGCCGATCAGCGCGTGTTGGACCACATCGACGACGCCGTATACGCCCTCGACTCGGCTACCATCGATCTCTGTTTGAGCCTGCTCGGCCGGGCGCCGTTTCGCACCACGAAAGCCGTCATCAAACTGCATACGCTGCTTGACCTGCGTGGCGCAATTCCATCACTCATTCACATCTCCAGCGGAAAAATGCACGATGTGCGCGTGCTCGGCATGCTGCCCGCCGAGGCAGGGAGCATCTATGTCATGGATCGCGGGTACATCGATTACAAGCGGTTGTACGCGTTGCATCAGGCCAGCGCGTTCTTTGTCACCCGCGCCTAGGAAACGATGGATGCGCGGCGCGTTTACTCTTCGCCTACCAACCGAGCCAGCGGCGTCATTTGCGATCAGCGCGTGCGGCTCAGCGCGTTCGGCTCAACGGTTATTACGCTCAGAAGCACTACCCCGAGCACCTGCGCCGTATTCGCTTCCGCGATCCGGAAACCGCGAAACACTAATCTTTCTCATCAACAATACAGTGCTCGACGCGACCACCATCTGTGCGCTTTACTAATGTCGCCGGCAGGTTGAGCTATTCTTCAAATGGACCAAGCAACATTTGCGCATTAAGCGATTGCTGGGCGCCAGTGAGAGCGCCGTCAAGACGCAGATATGGACCGCCATCGCCACCTATGTTCTGATCGCCATCGTAAAAAAAGGAACTCGGGGCCGAAGCCTCGCTCTACACTCTTCTACAGATCCTGAGCGTGTCCATCTTCGAGGAAACCCCGATTTTATGCGCCCTTGGCGAGAAGCCCAACAGTTCTGAAGAGAACTGCTCTACCAACCAACTGATTTCATTCGACTTCTAACCGGACACTACTGATAAAGTCTACTGGACTAAGGGTGCTGCCCCACTATCTTCGATTTCGGGCCGCTATTTAGGCTTGCCAGCCTCGGCCTCGGCAAGCAATGAGTCATACTCATCGGCTAAGGCTCTGGCCGCCTCTGCGGCAGAGTATTCAAGTGGATCCTCGGCTGTGCCGCCAGGAGAACGTCGATCCCCGGAGTTCTCGGTGGAGTTCTCAGTATTGTGAAGCATGGCCCGAGTTCAATCCAGCCTCAACGCGAACCACCCTGATTTTCGTCTCTTTCAAGCCCGCGATCCGCTTCCGGTTCTCTTGGATACTCATTTGTCCAAGCAAGGCCGGCGAAGGGCCTTCGGCGAAGCGATCTGGAATCGGCAGTCTTTGATTTCACGCAACGCATCGTTACCAGATGCCGGACGCGGCGTGGTTCGGTAGCGCGGAGATTGTCGGAGTGCGGTCTCATCGGCGTTCGGCGCGCCGGCGCTGCAGTTCGCGGTAGGCTTCGCTCTTGCCGATGCCTCTGGACCTGGCTACGCGCTTCAGGGCTTCCTTCTCGGACAAGGACTCGGAACGCATCAGGCCGGCGACCTCCTCGGCGATGGTCGGGGCCGGCGCAGCCGCCATCTCCGCCATCTCCGGCTGGCCGGACCCGCTCACTCCGGGTGTGGCCGGGCTTCCGTCGATCAGCAGAACCATCTCTCCTCGGATCGAGGCGCGGGTGCGCAACTCGGCCAAGACGCCGGCGGCGCTGCCGCGCAGCATCTCCTCGTGCAGCTTGGTTAGCTCGCGCGCCAGCACGATCCGCTGTGCGGGGCCGAAGATCGCAACGATGTCCTCAACGGCCTCCAGCACGCGATGGGGGGTCTCATAAAAGATATGCGTCATGGGCGGCTCGCTTCCCATGCCGGCGCGCAAGGCCTCCAACCTGGACCGGCGCTGTCCTTGCCGCGAGGGAAGAAAGCCATGGAAGGTGAACGCTTCGGCAGACAGTCCACTGGCGATGAGCGCGCTGAGAGCGGCGTTGGCTCCGGGAATGGGATAGACCGGTATGCCGGCCCGGATTGCCTCCTGCGCCAGGGTGGCGCCGGGATCGCTGATGCCAGGCGTGCCCGCATCGGAGACCACAGCGACCCGCCCTCCGGCCTTGAGCTCCGCCACAAGCTCCTCAGCGCGCTCTCGCTCGTTGTGGGTGTGATAGCTCACGGTGGGCCTTTGGATGCCGAAGTGCCCCAGCAGCTTCGCCGTCTGGCGGGTGTCTTCGCAGGCGATCCGATCGGCCGCGCCCAGCACGCGCAGGGCGCGCAGGGTGATGTCCTCCAGATTGCCGATGGGCGTGGCCACCAGGTAAAGCCCGGGGGCCAGGGAGGAAGCAGAGGATTTTGCCGCAACGGCCTCAGACCATGGTTCGGATCTCGTCGTTTCGTGATCGTTGGACATGCCGGCTCTTCCGCTCCTGCCTGAGAGTCAGTTGAAGGCGAGAGCTTCGTCTTCAAAACTCCCCAGCGTCCTTGCTTTCGCGTCCGCGGGCAAGCAGCTTGCCCACCTTGCTCGACGCTTCTGCGTGTTGTCCTCCAGACTGCTAACGGAGCCTGGCTGCGGCTGGGCGCATGAGTTTGATCTGCTGCACCGCGCGGGAGAGGCTCTGCGGGGTCAGGATGCCGATCATCGCCCCGTCCTCCACCACCGGGATGATCTCACCGGCGCCGAACAGAGAGGCCCGGCGCAGCGCCTCAGAGAGCTTGTCTCCGGGGCTGGCCAGTTGCAGGCTGCGGGTCATGATCCCCTGCAGATAGCTGTCTCCTTGCGAGATCAGGCGCGCCGCCAGCGTCTGGCGCGCTACCGAGCCCACCAGACGGTCGCCGCGGACCACCGGGAAGACGTCCTGCGAGCTGTGGATGGAGCTGTCGAGCGCGGTCTGGAGCGTATCCGAGCCGGAGAGCACGGTGTACTCGGTGAGCATCACCTCGCGGACCAGGATGGTGTCCGCGTCGGCGTTGGAGAGAGTATGGGAACTGGAGAGCTGGGCGCCCAGCATCATGAAGCCGCCCAGGATGATCAGCCAGAGATTCATCAGCAGAAACCCGGTGACGATCATCGCCAAAGCCAGTCCGGCTCCCAGGCCAAAGGAGGGGAAGGGAAGAAGACCTGCATGCCCGGAGCGCAAACGGCTCTTGCTGCTCTGTTCATCAGCCGGGGATTCGGCTTTGCTCAGCACCGGGGGCCTCACCGGCATGGGCAGCAAGCTTACCATGCCCAGGATGATCTGCATCCATACCAGGCTGCGCAGAAGATGAGCGGTGGAGATCCAAGGCTGTGCGATGAGCGAGACGTGCGGCTCCAGGCCGTAGCTGGTGCCCAGGATCAGAAGGCCCAGGCTAAAGTTCGCCACCGGGCCGGCGAACATCAGCAGGCGGCTGCTCACCTCCTGGTTGGGATCCTGCGCCGCAGATGTAAAGGCCATCAGGCCTCCGATGGGCAGAAGAAACAGGGCGCGCAGGCGCAGACCGGCGTACATCGCGGCCAGGGCCCGCGCTACCTCCCGGACCAGCACCGCCGAGCACATCGTCAGCCACAGCGCCACTCCGCGGCCCACGCTGCCGTTGTCGATCAGGGAGAAACCCATCGAGATCAGCAGCAACAGTAGAAAGGAGACGTGGACACGCAGATCGACGCCCATGAATCTGCCCACAGGGATGGAGGACCGCAGCATGGTTCTATTGTAGACAA
>JAKAQS010000011.1 GCA_021819585.1 Acidobacteriota bacterium | reverse complement strand
AAAGAGAGTGACCATGCCGAACAAATTCAAGCCGGCCAGCGCCGGCAAATCGAAGATCCGGATCAAGCGCAACGATATGGTTGTGGTGATCGCGGGCAAGGACAAGGGGCCCAAACCTCACCGCGTGCTGCGAGTGATCGTGGACAAGCAGCGCGTGCTGGTGGAGGGTGTCGGCATGATCAAAAAGCACCTGAAGCCGAATCCGCAGAAGAATATCGCGGGCGGCATCCTGGAGCAGGAGGCGCCGATTCACATCTCCAACGTGATGCTGGCCGACTCTGAAGGAAAGCCCACTCGTGTGGGCTACCAGGTGGAGGGAAATACCAAGACCCGGATCGCCCGCACCAACGGCGGTGCGATTGCGGAGAAAAAGTTCAGGAAGTAACGCCGGCCAAAGCCGGGCGCAAGATGCCCGACAGCGTTTGGTTTTGATGGATCACCCCACGAAACGGTACCCCTCCAAGAGGCACTCCGAAGCCGTGGAGAAAGAGAAGAGAAGCGATGGCGGCACGTTTGAAGGACAAGTATCACGGCGGCATCAAGCAGGCGCTGCAGAAGGATCTGGGCGTCAGCAATGGGATGGCTGTGCCCAAGCTCGAGAAGATTGTGATCAACATGGGTCTGGGCGAGGCGACCCAGAACGTGAAGATCATCGATCCGCTGCTTGCGGATCTGGCGTCGATCGCGGGGCAGAAGCCTGTGATCACCAAGGCCAAGAAGTCGATTGCAGCCTTCAAGCTGCGCGAGGGCATGCCGATCGGAGCCATGGTGACGTTGCGCGGAGACAAGATGTACGAGTTTCTTGACCGGCTGATCAATGTGGCGCTGCCGCGCGTACGCGACTTTCGCGGCGTAAGTTCGAAGAGCTTTGATGGGCGTGGGAATTACACGCTGGGTCTGCGCGATCAGTTGATCTTTCCGGAGATCGACTACGCGAAGGTCGACAAGATCAAGGGCATGAATGTGACGATCGTGACGACGGCCAAGGACGATAACGGAGCACGCGAGCTGTTGAAGAGCTTCGGCATGCCGTTCCGCCAGGGGGCGTAAAGCGAGCAGGATTTTTCCCCAGGCAGCCGGAGGTTGCCGAGGGCGTCGAAGCAAGGTTTCCACCTGAGTGAGTTGGAGAGAGAAATTTCGTTATGGCAACTACAGCAAAGCGCGTCAAGGACGCAAGCAAGCCCAAGTTCAAATCCCGTCAGCATAACCGCTGCCAGTTGTGCGGCCGTCCGCGCGGGTTTCTGCGCAAGTTCGGCATCTGCCGCCTGTGCTTCCGCAATCTTGTGCTGAAGGGCGAGATTCCGGGCGTCGTCAAGTCAAGCTGGTAGCCGGCGCGACGCATTGCCTTGGCGCGCAACCGATCCGCCGGCCAAAAGATCGCGCGCGCCACAGGGAGTAATCAACCTCGGCGTTCTGACGCCAAAACCATTCCCGCAGGTTCTCCCCGCCGGTTCAAGCCATCCGAAGGGAGCGAACGGGGGATGAAAGGAAAACGATGAATCTTACCGATCCCGTAGCAGATTTTCTTACCCGCATTCGCAACGCGCACCGTGCCCGCCATCAGAAGCTCGATGCTCCGGCCTCCAAGCTGAAGACCGAGATCGCGAGAATTTTGAAAGAAGAGGGCTACATCGCCAACTACAAGGCTGCCGAAGAGGATGGCCAGAAGATTCTGCGCGTGTACCTGAAATATGGCCCGAACAATGAGGCTGTGATTCGCGATCTGCGGCGTGTCTCCCGTCCCGGTTGCCGTGTTTACATCGGCAAGGATGAGATCAAGCGCGTTCAGGGAGGTCTGGGCATCTCGATCATGACCACCCCCAAGGGCGTGATGACGGGCCGGCAAGCGCGCCGCGAGGGCGTTGGCGGCGAGATTCTCTGTGAGGTCTGGTAGGGTGTGACTCTCTTTGGGAGTGTTGTCTCGGGGAACCGCTCCGCGCAGGTTTGGCGGAGTGAAGGATTTTGAACGCTGCTCCATCTTTCCGGGAGTAGAAGCAGGAATGGCCCAGGCGAGCCAGGATCGCCGGCTGCAGTGGAACTCATCTCGGTGAGGGACTCGCAAGCCACCAAGGATCTTCGTTATGTCACGTATCGGCAAGAAGCCCATCACGCTGCCCAAGGGCGTCAAGTACGCCGTGCAGAGCAACATTGTTGTTGTGGAAGGCCCCAAGGGCAAGGTGAGCGCTCTGCTTCCCTCCGGCATCACGGTTTCAGAGAAGGGCGGCGTGCTGCAGGTGGAGCGCCCCGATGATGCTCATGCAGCGGTGCATGGCTTGGCCCGGGCTCTGATCTTCAACGCCGTGGAGG
Source organism: Acidobacteriota bacterium (assembly GCA_021819585.1). Taxonomy (GTDB): domain Bacteria; phylum Acidobacteriota; class Terriglobia; order Terriglobales; family Acidobacteriaceae; genus Granulicella. Next base: position 31,370 of record JAKAQS010000011.1, on the reverse strand, counting down.
GAGTCACCAACGGCTGGAAGAAGGAGCTGGACGTGATCGGCATCGGCTACCGCGTGGAGATGAAGGGCAAAGACACCGTAGTGTTCACCTTGGGCTACTCGCACCCCATCGAGTTTCCGCTGCCCAGCGGAATTGAGGTGGCCATCGACCCCAAGCAGACGCATCTGACCATCTCTGGAATCGACCGCCAGAAGGTCGGGCAGGTGGCGGCGGATATGCGTTCCTTGCGCAAGCCGGATCCGTACAAGAACAAGGGAGTCCGCTACTCCGATGAGAAGCTGAAGAAGAAGGTTGGCAAGACCGGAGCCAAGTAAGCCGGCTCCGGCCAGGAGGGCCGGCGTCTATGGATAAGAGCAGGCGCCGGGGAGCACGGCGCGACAGGCGCGGCAGATATTTCACCGAACGTCGCCAGAGGATGGCGACGCCTTTAGGGAAGGAAGAACCAAAATGATCAATCTTCGTCAACGCAATGTGATTCGTCAGCGTGTGCATCAGCGCATCCGCGCCAAGCTGACCGGCACGGCTGAGCGCCCGCGCCTGAATGTCTACCGTTCGCTCAACCACATCTACACCCAACTCATCGACGATGCCAACGGCGTCACGCTGGCATCGGCTTCCACGGTCACTCCCAAGGGAGTTGAGCGCAAGAGCGGCGGCAACGTGGAAGCGGCCAAGGCCGTGGGTAAGATGATCGCGGAGCGTGCGGCAGAGAAAGGCATAAAGAAAGTGGTCTTTGATCGGGGCGGTTACCTGTATCACGGCCGCATCAAGGCCCTGGCGGATGCGGCTCGCGAAGCCGGCCTGGAGTTTTAGCGGCCCGCAGAGAGTTTCAGCCGCGGCCGGCAGCGGCCGCGGCAGACAAGCAAGGACGCGCCAGACGTCCCCACAAAAGGCAGCGAGGACTGCGACCTCCGGACCGGTGTGCCGGAGAGATACATAGGAAGCAAAGAGGAAGCAAAGATGGCAATCAGGAAGAAGCTGGACGCAGGCCGGATGAACCTCAAGGACGAGGTCGTCTCCATCAATCGTGTGACCAAGGTGGTCAAGGGCGGAAAAAACATGTCTTTTGCGGCGCTTGTGATTGTTGGCGATCCGGCCGAGGGCGTGGTTGGGTACGGTTCCGGCAAGGCCAAGGAGGTCCCGCAGGCGATTCGCAAGGGGATTGAGGCGGCCAAGAAGAATCTGCTCAAAGTGAATCTCACCCAGTACACGGTTCCGCACGCGGTGCTGGGCCGTTACGGCGCCGGCCAGGTGTTGCTGAAGCCGGCTCCGGAGGGCACGGGAGTGATCGCCGGCAAGACGGTGCGCGCGGTGATGACAGCGGCGGGAGTGCAGAACGTGCTGACCAAGAGCATTGGATCAGCCAATCCGCACAACGTGATCAAGGCCACGTTTGACGCACTGGCGCAGTTGCGCGACAAGGCAGAGGTGGCAGCGCTGCGTGGCAAGGCGATCGAAGAGCTGTAGGCGGCCGGCCCGCAAAGCTGGGCTGGAAGGTTTCGCAAGTCTATCCGAGGAGTTTCGTTATGGCAGAAAACGCCAAGATCAAGATCCAGTACTTTCGCTCGCAGATCTGCACGCCGGTCAAGCACAAGCTGGTCGTCAAAGGTCTGGGTTTCACCCGTTTGAATCAGATCATCGAGCGCGAAGACACGCCGTCGATTCGCGGCATGGTGAACAAGGTTCCCCATCTGGTCCGGATTCTCGAGTAATCATTCCGCCTCCGCCGGGAGGCTACAACATGCGAGTCGGCTGGGCGAGCAGGCTAAGCTGGCGTGAGCGAGGACATCATGGCACTGAATCTCAGTAATCTGAAGGCGCCGAAGAAGGCGAATGAAAACAAGAAGCGTGTGGGCCGCGGCATGGGCTCCGGCATGGGAAAGACGGCCACGCGTGGCCACAAGGGCCAAGGCTCTCGGTCCGGCTCCAGCCTGATGCGCGGATTTGAAGGCGGCCAGATGCCGCTGCACCGCCGACTTCCCAAGCGCGGCTTTACGAACATCTTCCGGGTGGAGTACGCGGTTCTTGGCCTGGACACGATCGCCGCCCTGAACGAGGCTGAACTCACGCTGGAGAAGCTGGCCGAGCGGGGCATTCTGAAGAAGCGCAACGGCCTGGTGAAGGTGCTGGCCAACGGAGAGTTGAAGTCGGCGGTGACGGTGCATGCGCACAAGTTCTCCAAGGCGGCGCAGAAGGCCATTGAGGCGGCCGGCGGCAAGGCAGTGGTGGTTGGCGGGGAGACCTCCGCTTCCGCGTAGAACGCGGTTTGCGGGGGCTCGTCCGGGCTACTTCCGGCCGATTTGGGGCGCCGGCGCTATGGCCGGCATCTGATGGGCCGGTGAACGATCTCCGTTCCGACACTTGTTTTCCTGCTTCCGCGTAAGATAGACAGAGAACTCCAGCAGGGAACGCCCATGGACAAGATGGACATCTAACTCAAGTTCCTGAATCAAATCAGAGCTCGCACTCCGGGCTCAACTCCTCGGTCTGAGGCTCCGCAAATCGATGCTCGATAAATTCCTCAACATCTTCCGCATTCCGGATCTGCGCAAGCGGATCGGCTTTACGTTGGCGCTGCTTGCGGTCTACCGGTTGGGCGCGCATATTCCCACCCCCGGCATCGATGCAACCAAGCTCGCCCAGTACTTCAATCAGAACGCCGGCGGAGCGCTGGGCCTGCTGGACCTGTTCAATGGCGGGAATCTGCGCAAGTTGACGGTTTTCGCTTTGGGTATCATGCCCTACATCACCGCTTCGATCATCTTTCAGTTACTGACGGTGATCTACGAGCCGCTGGCCAAGCTGCAGAAGGAAGGGGAACTGGGGCGGCGCAAGATCACCCAGTGGACTCGCTACGTCACCGTTCTGCTGGCTGTGGTGCAGAGTTTCTTCATCGGCCTCACTTTGACCAGCACGAGCACCGGCGAGACGATGGTGAACATCAGCAAGAGCGCTTTTTTGCCTCTTTGCGTGATTACCCTGACGGCCGGTACGGCGTTCATCATGTGGCTGGGCGAGCAGATCACGGACCGTGGCATCGGCAACGGCATGTCGCTGCTGATATTTACCGGCATCGTGGTTGGTCTTCCGCGCGGCATCGTCGATCTTTATCAGAAGGCGACGACCCAGGCGTGGGGAGGCTTTACGCCCATCGCGATCGGTTTGCTGATCGTGATGATGGTTGCGGTGGTGGCTTTTATCGTCTTCGTGGAGCGATCCGAGCGCCGCATCCCCATTCAGTCCGCCAAGCGCATGGTGGGCCGCCGCATGACCCAGGCTTCCAGCAGCTTCCTTCCGTTGAAGGTGAACTCCGGCGGCGTGATGCCGGTGATCTTTGCGGCTTCCATTCTGTCGGCGCCGATGCTGCTTGAAAATGCCAGTCTGTTCGGCTCCGGTCCGCTGCGCGACACAAGCTTTCTGGGCCCCATCTTCCGTGCCCTGGCGCCGGCGGAACCGTGGTATGTCTTTCTCTACATCGTCTCCATCATCTTCTTTGCCTACTTCTACGTTTCCATCATCTTCCGTGCGGACGATATTGCCGACAACATGCGCAAGTACGGCAGCTTCATCCCGGGTATCCGGCCGGGCAGGCGCACCTCGGACTTTATCAATGATGTGCTGACAAGGATCACCCTGGTGGGCGCGCTCTATCTATGCGCCATATCGATCATTCCCATGTTTCTGATCTCGGGCATTCACTTCAATCATCTTTGGTTGATCGGCAGCTTTTTTGATCATCTGCCGACTTGGGTGACTAATGGCCTGGGGCTCAACTTTTACTTTGGCGGCACTTCGCTGCTGATCGTCGTCGGGGTCGCCATGGACACCGTGCAGCAGGTGGAGGCGCAGCTCATCATGCGTCACTATGACGGCTTTTCTCCCAAATCCGGCCGCATCCGTGGCCGCCGAACCTGGTAGTTTCTCTTGCCGGCCGGCTGGAGAGCGTGGATCCATCAAGACACTCGCTCCGGTGCATCCGCTGGAGATTTTGCAGTACAGGACAGACTCTTCTCGCCCTCTATGCTCTTGATGAAGAGTCGAGCAGCAGGGTCCAGTCCATCGACGCGAAGAAGAGATTGGAATCATCCCTCGTTCCCATGATGCAGCGTCCGGACAATACGAAAGAAGTTCTTCCCGGTCCGGTTCTGCTGCTTGGGGCTCCAGGAGTGGGTAAGGGAACTCAGGCCAAGCGGCTGATGGATGAGTTTGGCATCCCCCAGATCTCCACGGGAGATCTGCTGCGCGAACATCGCAAGAATCAGACGCAGTTGGGTCTGATGGCCGATGCGTTGATGAGCAGCGGCCAACTGGTCCCGGATGATCTGGTCAACAAGATGGTGGAAACACGGCTGCAACAGCCGGACACACAGCGTGGTTACATCCTGGATGGCTTTCCACGCACTCTAAACCAGGCGGAGTGGCTGGACGCGCAGCTAACCGATGCGCCGCTCCCAGTGGTTGCGGTCAGTATCGTTGTGCCCGAGCAAGTCCTGCTGGAGCGTATCACCGGACGCTTCAGTTGCCCTGTGTGCGGGACGATCTACAATCAGTTCTCTCATCCGCCCCTGCAGCCCGGCGTCTGCGACCGGGACGGCACGGCTCTGATCCAGCGCAGTGACGACACGGAGCCGGTCTTCCGTGAGCGCATGAAGGCCTTCCAGGCGAAGACATCGGCGGTCATTGAGTACTACAAGGCTCACGGTAGCCGTTTTGCGCAGGTGGAAGGCGATGCTCCGGTCGATCAGGTGACGGGCGCCATCCGCGCCGCGCTGCGGCGCCTGCGCCAGGCTGCGGCGCTGCCACAGCCATCCCCGGCAGGTACAACCCGGCTGAAGACAACTTCCAACGTGTGAGACCATGGCCGTCCTGATCAAAACCGAGGCAGAGATCGAAAAGATGCGCATCTCCGGCATCGCGCTCCGCAAGGTGCATGAGGCGGTGAAGAGCGCGGTGCGAGTGGGAGCCACCACGATGGATCTGGAGCGTGCCGCCGTGGCCAAAGTGGAAGAGTTGGGCGTCAAGCCGGCGTTTCTTGGCTACCATGGCTACCCCGCCGTGCTCTGCACCTCAGTGAACGAAGAGGTGATCCATGGAATTCCCAGTGAGCGGCGGGTGCTCAAGGAGGGTGACGTTGTCTCGGTGGACTGCGGCGTCATCGTCGACGGGTATTATTCGGACGCCGCTGTGACCCATCCGGTGGGGAAGATCTCTGCGCAGGTGGAGAAGTTGCTCCGGGTCACGGAGGCATCCTTGTATGCGGCGATCGAAAAGGCGGTAGTGGGGGGACGGCTCTTCGATATCTCGCATGCGGTTCAGGCGATGTGTGAGGCCGAGGGGTACGGCGTAGTGCGCGAGTTTGTGGGTCATGGCATTGGCAAGAACATGCACGAGGATCCTCAGGTGCCCAACTACGGAGTGGCTGGAAAGGGTCCCAGGCTCAAGGCCGGTATGGTCCTCGCCATCGAGCCGATGATCAATATGGGGTCGGCCGACGTGAGGGTCCTGGAAGATGGATGGACGGCGGTGACGGTGGATGCCGGCGTCAGTGCCCACTTTGAGCAAACCGTGGCGATTACCAAGGATGGTCCACGCATCCTGACGCTCTAAATCAGATCCGCGGCCGTAGAGTATGGATCGCGGCGCGAGCGGCTCCGTTCTTGATCATGAATGAAGGTTGGAGCGCCTGCGGGAGTAGCTGCGGGAGCAGCCCTTGACTGGCCTTTGCAACAAGGATCAACGCGGTGTTTTGTCCCAATCGCGCTCCAGCCGCAGGGAAGCCGGCCCCTTACTCCGGCGATCTGAACTGCGAAAGGCGGTTCAGGTGCTCCCGCTTGTGTTTTATGGATAAAAGAACAATAATTATCTTCTAATGAATGCAAATCGTTCGTTGATGAGGTGGAGTCATGCCTGCTTGGCTTTCGCCGCGGCGATGATCTTGTGCTGCGGAAGAGCCTGGGCGGTGGGGCCTGATGCAGCATGCACTCCGCGGTTCCCTCTGCAGACAGGCAAGACGGATGGATGGCTGGGAGCGGATGCGGCCTATTCGATTCCGCAGCCGAATGGCGCGGATGTCTGGGTCTTCGGGGATACGCTCTATGGGCCGCGCCGCGTGGTGCGGGACAAGGCTCCGGTGATGGTCCACAACACGATTGGTATCTCGACCTGCGGAGCGAGCGGGCGCTGGCGGATCCGATACTTCATCCGCAAGGATGCTCAGGGGCGACCGGTGAGCTTTTTTAAGCCGCGGCATCCGCATACGTGGTACTGGGCGCTGGATGGATTCCGTGCTGGAGATGACCTCTGGATCACGCTGCTGTGCGTCCACGCGACGGATAAGTCTTCGGCGATGGGTTTTGCAACCTGCGGGACAGATTTGGCGCGGATCGAGTCGCCTGGCCCGGATCCCCTGCGCTGGAAGATCAGCTATCTCCCGCTGGTAGCCGATGGAGCAGGGGCGTATCCCTCCGCCACAGCGGTTGTGGACGGGCGTTATGCCGACATCTTTGCGTTGGACGAACGCGGCGCAAGGCCGCTGATCGCGTCGCGGGCGCCGCTACGCGGGCTTACGGCCCCGCGGAAGAACCTGGAGTATTTGGCGCGCGACGGGCAGTGGCGCAACGGGTTCGATCCTGGCGACGCCCAAGAGGTGATGTCGCCCGGAATCTCCGAGCTCTCCATCCGATACCATCCGCGCCTGAAGCAGTGGATGGCCGTGATGTTCGATCCCCAGGCCTTCTCCAGCCACATCCTGCTGCGGACCGCTCCCACAGCAACCGGGCCATGGAGCGCGGGGCAGATCCTCTATACCGTTCCGGAGATGCAGCCGGGAGATCCGCGTTACGACAAAGATAACTTCTGCTACGCGGCCAAGGAACATCCCGAATTCGAGCATGGCGATCTGGTTTTCACCTATGTCTGCAATACGCTGACGCCGCCGAAGCTGGCCACGGAGATGGGAATCTACTTCCCGCGCGCGGTGCGCATGCCGATGCCGGCGATGGTTAGCGGGGAGAGGAGTACCGGGAAGCCATGAGCCGCTTTCGTCACGCGAAGTTGTCCGAGCCAGTGGATGCGTCTGGCGTGCGCTTTGCCACGCTGTACTCCCCGGCGCTCGGCCGCCGCGCGGATCTGAGCCTGTATGTTCCAAACGCGCCCGCGCAAGGCAGATTGCCGCTTTTGCTTCTGTTGCACGGCGTCTACGGCAGCCACTGGAACTGGTGGGTTTGGGGTAGGGTTGGGGAGACGGCCGACGCGATGATCCGTTCGGGGGGTCTTCGGCCCTTGGCCATCGCCATGCCTTCCGACGGGCTGTGGGGCGACGGCAGCGGGTATCTGATGCATCGGGAGTTCGACGCGGAGGCGTACATTGTGGAGGATGTGCCCGAGTTCATCGGGGAATCGCTGCCCCAGGTGGAGACCAGCCGGTTTTATCTTGCAGGATTGTCGATGGGCGGTTACGGAGCTCTGCGCCTGGGGGCCAAACATGCAGCGAAGGTGAAAGGAATCTCTGCGCACTCCGCGGTGACCCGGATTGGCGATCTGCGGGAGTTCGTACAGGAGCCGATGGAGGAGTATCTCGCCGCTGGTGAGGAGAATGCTGATGTTCTGCACTGGGTACGCGCGAATCGCTCGCATCTTCCGCCGCTGCGGTTTGACTGCGGGCGGGAGGACTCGCTGCTGGCGGGAAACCGAGCACTGCACCAGGCGCTTCAGGCCGAGGGCGTAGCGCACACCTACGAAGAGCACGACGGCGGCCACACCTGGGAGTACTGGCGCGAACAGTTGCGCAGCACGCTGCGCTTTGTCTCTGATATCGAAGACCGAAGCGATGAGATCAGCGTGACGGCTTGATCCCGGATTGTGACACCGTGTACTGCCCACCCTGGTAGCGCAGGCCCTCCAGGCGTGCGTTTGGATCAAACGCGGCGAGCCGTGGCGTGGCGTGGATCCCGTTGTAGAGTGACGGGCGAACGCCAAAGATCGATTCGATGGTCATGTCGATGAAGGCGCCCCCGGCGATGGCGCTCCAGTCCTCGATGTAGGGGGCGTCGTTCGATGCTTTGTAGGCTCCGCCCTTCAACGGCGGGACCACCTCCTCGACAAAGTGCGCCTGGCCGATGGGTCCCTGGTTACCCGCTTTGGCGACCTCGGCCAGCCATGCGGCGATGCGCTCGGGGTCGTCCACCTGGTAGAGACCCTTGGCGCACTCCGGAGGCCATGCGGCGTAGGCGCCGAGGCAACTGTGATCGGGGCGAACGTTCCAGGTGGCATCGGGATCGCCGCTGGCTAACGCACGCATCCACTTTTTGGAGGCGAGCTGCGTCCAGAAGAAGTGCGCCATCTCCTGCTTCTGCTCGGCGGAGAGATCCTGGCCCATGTTGTCCAGAACGGCCAGGAAGTCGTAACAGTGGCGGACTTCCTGAAAGGAGCCGCCAGGCCGGCCGGCGCGCCACCATCCTTTGCCTTGCACATAGAGAATGCGGTTGATTTTGGCAGCGAGTTCTTTAGCCTCGGCGCGGAGTTGCGCCGCCTGATGGTTGCGGCCTCGCCGGTCCAGCAGTTCAGCGACAAAGCGCATGCTGGAGACGTTCCCGGCGTTCATGCCCGCCACCTGGTGGACGTAGGTGCTGACCACTTCCAGCAGATTGGCGATGCCGCCGTAGTCCGCTAAGCCGTTGCCGGCTGCCAACTGTTTCCAGTAGGTGGCCTGACCGATCAGGTGCTCCAGGATCGTCTTACCGGCCAGCGGTTTGTCGAGCCACGCAAAGTCGCCAGTGATACGCAGGTAGTCGCGCGAGCAGCGGACGATGGCCATGTCATTCACGGCGTACCATGGGCCGACGGCTTCGCCGCTGATGTAATCGGTGGCCAGATGCTGGTGCATGTCGCGCTGGAACCATACTTCCAGGAGGTTGCGCAGGGGCTCGGGATCGAGCAAAGCCAGGCTGAGGCTGGTGAGCGAGGTGTCCCAGGGAAAGCTCAGCGTGGGCAAGACGTGGCCGCTCAGAGTGAGGAGTGTAGGCCCATAAGCGGAGTCGGGCGATCGGCGGCGCGCGCTGAGCAAACCTCTGAGCCCGTTTTGCCATAGGTTCCAAAGCGCTTCGCTGTCCGTTTGCAGACGGGGCAGGCATCCGGAGAAGTCGCTATTGCCGGAGGTGTAGGCGGACTGCAAGAGTTGCTCGAAGTGCTTCTGACTGTGGCCCTGCGTAGCATAGAAGTTTGCCTGCAACTGGTCGTGCATCGCGTTGGCTTCCGCGGCCGTGTTCGCGAGCGCGCAGACAAAATGAAGCTCGCGGCTTGCCCCGGGCGCCAGGTCCAGGTGGTACTGCAGCATGTCTCCGGCGATGAGCGCGTCGGCGGGAGGATGCATCCCCTGCGCGGCCGCCGCCGGCGAGTGCTGCGCGGTCCAGGTGATTCGGCCGTGCGCGGCGTCCCAGGAGCTGAGGTTGTCGCCTTCTCCGGGAAGGTTGGTGAACCAGGCTGTGGTCTTGCACGTCACAGCAGCGCGCATGGAGAAGCCCAGTGTCAGAGTGCGGTTCTGCGCAGAGAGGTTGCGGAGCTCGATCTTCTGCAGCACCGCTCGCTGTTGCGCCGGCAGAAACAGGGTGGTGTGAAAGCAGATCTTGTCGACGGTCTGCTCCCTTTCCACGCAGTGCGGGAACCACTGGTAGGTAACCGCCTCCGCGGGATCGTCGGAGATGGCGACGAGGCGATCCTGGACAAAGATCTCGCAGGTGGTGAGCAGCCCTGGGCTCCAGGGTATGTCCGGCATGCCGCAGCAGGCATAGGGAGGAAAGCCGATGGCGCTGATGGCAGAGACGGATTTGACCGTCTGCGCGTAGCCCCAGTCATTCATGGAGATGGGCAGATTGAAGAGCTCCATGTAGGTGTGGGGCATGCGCACGCTGGCCAAGTCAGCCAAAGACGGAACTGCGGGCAGGATCCGCGGCGAGGCGGCCAGGATGTTGCTTTGGGCAGCCATGGCGGCCGCGCTGCTGGAGATCTTGAGAAAGGTACGGCGATTCATTGGCGGAGATTCCGGATGCGAACGAGAGCGGAGGCCATTTGCACCCAAATCATACCGTATTACGATTCTTTTTGTAGAAAAAGTTTATAGAAACTGTCTTTATCAAAGAACTCGATCATTTAATGGAGAAATGAAGAGGATGGCTGAGGAGGGTCAGACTCGGATCACCTCGATGCCCAGCTTCTGGAAAGGAGCGATCATCTCGTCGGTTGCGCCGGTGTCGGTGATGAGCTTCTGGATCAGGGACATTTCGCAGATGCGCCAGTTGGTGACGACGCCGAACTTGGTGTGGTCCACAACAGCGATGTGTCTGCGGGAGTGAGCGGCCACGGTGCTATTGAGTTCCGCTTCGTCGGAGCTGAGGCAACTGAGGCCCCACTGCGCATCGATGCCGTCGGCGCCGATGAACATGGTTTGGATAAGCATGTTTTCCAGGCTGCGGATGGCCGAGGGCCCCACCAGGGAAAACCAGTCGCCATGCAGGTGGCCGCCGGTGACGAAGACGTTGATGTCTTTGCGCTTCGACAGTTCCATCGCAATGTTTACCGTGTTGGTGACCACGGTGATCCGGCTGGCAAGGGGAAGGCCGCGAATGATCTCCGCAGTGGTGGTGCCGGGAGTGATCGCAATCGTTTCGCCCGGGTTGATGAGCGCCGCGGCTGCGCGGCCGATTCTCCGCTTCTCGTTGGCGAGACGTTCCACCTGCTCTTGAAAGGAACGATCCTTTTTGAAGGGCTCGTAAAAGAGCGGCTCAATGGAGACCGCGCCTCCATGGGTTCGCCGCAGCAGGCCCTGCTGTTCGAGCAGATCGAGGTCGCGGCGGATGGTGACCACCGAGACGCTCAACTGGGTGCTAAGGTCGTCGACTGCGACCGTGCCGTGCTCCTGGAGTCCGGTCAGAATGGAATGAAACCGCTGCTGCTGTCCATTCAGGCTAGCTTCTGGACTCTCCCGCGCATTTGCATCCATCTTTGGCTTACCGCGCCTTGCCATGGTTCAGGCCCTCCCAGTATTGCTGAATCTGTTCCAGGGTCTTGCCCCTTGTTTCAGGAACCCTCGTCCATATAAACACGAAGCCCGCGGCGCAGAGAACCGCATAGATGGAAAACGTGCCGGAGACCCCGAGAACGCGGATGAGAGAGAGGAAGGTGAGGGTGACCAGGAGGGTTCCTGTCCAGAGCGCGGAGGTGGCCATGGATGCGGCGCGGCCGCGGATTTTATTGGGGAAGATCTCCCCGATCACCACCCAGGGGATCGGACCCATGGCAAAGGCGAAGAATCCGGTGTAGCTAAGAATGCAGGCCAGCAAGAGCATTGGGGGAAGCCCAGGAACGCGATACGCGAGGATGAAGAGGAGCAGCGAAACGGTCATTCCCGCGGAACCGGTCAGCAGCATGGTGCGGCGCCCCCAGCGATCCATGAAGCGCAGCGCGAGCAGGGTGCCAACCAGATTGGCCCCGCCGATGACGATATTCGCGGCCAGCGCAGCGCCTGAAGTTTGCCCACGGAAGTGCTGGCTGATCAGGATGGACCCGTAGTACAACACGGTGTTGATGCCGGTGATCTGGCAGAGAATGGCCAGGCCGAGAGCCACATCCAGCGGGCGGCGCATGGGCGGCGCGAAGACCTCTCTCCACGTGCCGGATTCTCCCGCGGCAGCAGCCTCGACGGCAGCGGCTTGCAGCTCCGCCTGGGCGGGGCCGTAGATGCGCGCGAGCACCTCTCTGCCCCGTTCCCGTTCGCCCTGGCTGATCAGCCAGCGAGGACTTTCAGGGATGAACAGCAGACCAAGCAGGAATCCCAGCGCCGGAACAGCCGCCAAGCCCAGCATCCAGCGCCAACTGGAGGCGCCGATGCCTGCCAGCGCCCAGCTCACCACATAAGCGACGAGAATGCCGGCCACGATCGCGAGCTGGTTCATGGAGATCAGCCGGCCGCGATTGCGCGCCGGCGCGATCTCGGCGATGTACACCGGCGTGAGCACCGAAGCGAGCCCGATCGCCAGGCCCCCGCAGAGACGGCCGATGGAAAAGACCAGCACTGAGGGCGTCAGCGCCGTTCCCAAGGTGGAGGAGGCAAACAGGATGGCTGCCAGCAGCAGCGACTTGCGCCGGCCGATGCTGTCTCCGATCAGGCTGGCGCCGGCGGCGCCGAAGAGGCACCCCAGCAGGAGAGCGCTGGCTGCTATCTCGGTTTGCAGGCTGGAGAGCGCAAATTGGCGCTGCAAAAACAGCAGAACGCCATTGATGACGGCGGTATCAAAGCCGAAGAGAAAGCCTGAGATCGCTGCCACCACCGCAAGAGACAGAACATAGAGGCGGGAGCGGGCCGGAGTGGCATATTGCGAGTCATGGCTGACAACGGAGATGTGCATGGCTGGATCTTTGGGAGCTTGCGGAGACCGTCTGGATTTAATGGGAATCGAAGGGAAGCGAACCGGCAGCCGTCGCGTACAGCGGCCACGTTCTCACATCTGGGCTTTACGGCCTGCAACCGAACCGGATTACTCGTCCATCGTCTTTTTGAGCATAAACGAAATTTTATTGTAGCTTTTATTCTTGAATGCGAACAATCACTCTGCTAGGATCGCCGCTGATAGGATGTCACCACTGAAGACAAAGCCGAAATCCCTGGAGGGCGCCGTGCCCGTGCCTGCCGAGCTGGTTCTGGACTGGGCTCGTGGCGGAGTCCGAGGTCCGGGTGTGCGTGAGAGCATCAAGGCTCTGGGCGATCTGCGGGGGCTCTTCGGCGACGAGCCGGCTTTCCGCGCCATGGACCCTGCGCGCGAGATCTACCGGGTCCGCGTCGTCTCGTCCGTTCCCGCAGGAGAAGAAGGCGGCTTGTTTTGGGGCGTGACGGTTTTGCAGCCGGGCAAGGTGGGTGACGAGTACTTTATGACGCATGGTCACTTCCACGCCAACCAGACCCGTGCGGAGTTTTATGCCACTGTGGGCGGCGAGGGAATCCTGCTGCGGATGGGCTCCGAACGAAATACATGGGGCGAGGCGATGGCTCCCAACACACTCCATTACATCCGGGGGGAGCACGCCCACCGGGTAGTAAACGTGGGCAAGGAGCCGCTCATCTTCTGGGCCTGCTGGGGCAGCGATGCGGGTTACGACTACGCAGCGATACGAAAGAGCGGGTTTGGCGCGCGGGTAGTGGAGCGCGACGGCCGACCGATGATTGCTCATGAATGAACAGGGCGTTGGTTTCGACTCAGGGCTGGACGTCCGGCTGCGCCGGGAGGCGCTGGCCTTCGACTACGGGCCGGAGGTGCTGGGGCCGGAGGTGGAGTTGCGCCGGCTTGACGAGATCCGAAGGAGCCTGCGCGACCCGGAGTGCAGCGGCCCTGATCCGGTGTACGGCATTGCGATGGATGTCTGCCGGAGCGAAGATGCGGACGATCTGCGGCGCAGATACCTGCTGTTCGGCGTGGTGGCCTACGCAGGGGGACGGCTGGGTGAAGAGCCGGTGCGCAGCCAGGGACATATTCATTCGCCTGCTCCGCACTGCGGATGGTCGACGCCGGAGCTGTTTGAGATATGGGAGGGGCGGGCCATTGTTTACGCTCAGGAGTTTGCGGAGGACGAGCCAGGCAAGTGCATTGCGGTCGCGGCTGGACCCGGGGATCAAGTGGTGGCGCCACCGGGATGGGCGCATTGCGTGATCAACGCCGATCCGGATCGGCGGATGGTCTTCTGTGCGCTCTGCGATCGGCAGTACGGCTTCCGCTACGACGGTGTTCGGGCGCACGGCGGCTTGGCCTGGTTTCCGCTGCTGCGCGGCGGGAGCATCAAGTGGCAGGCGAATCCCCGTTATCGCCGGTCCTCGTTGCAGGTGAGAGGGCCGCGAAGCTATCCGGAGCTGGGACTGGACGCGAAGGTTTCCATCTACCGGCAATATCTAGCCAACCCTGAGGCGTTGCAGTGGGTCTCAGATCCCGTTCGGGTGGCCTCGCTCTGGCCGACGCTGGAGCCCTGAAAGAGAGAGGCGATGTCCATCAATCGGCGCACGTTTCTAACGGCAGGAGCCGCGGCCGGCGTTCTCACGGGGCTGGACGTTTCGGCTACGCCGATGGGAACTGGGCTGGGAACAGAGACGCTGCAAGCCGAGCCGGCGGTTGCCGGAGATGAGGCGGTCGACTTTCGGTTCGCCCCCACAGAGTTTCAATCCACAGTCTGCTTTCCTCAGGATCCCGACAAAACGGTACTCGGAAGATGGGGGGATCTGCGCTACGACTTTCCTGGTGACCGCCTCGCCGGCATCGAGCAGTTCGGCGCCATTGTGGAGTTCACGCTTGCCGGCATGCCGCGTACCCAATGGCTGGAACAGCGCATGGAGGCCCCCGGAGTTGCCATCGTACACACGCTGACCGAACGGCCGGACGCAACGATGGAGCTGATCACCTTTGCCAGCCGCCGCGACGGCGAGGGGCGGGTCGACAATGTCCTGATGGAGATTCGCGCGAAGGCCGGCGATGTGATCGCTTCGCCGCGGGTGCGAATTCACTCCGGCGGGCACTTTCGACCGGGGCCGAATGAAGGCCTGGTGAACCAGATCTATCGCGCGCAGGAGGAGAAGCCGTGGATGGTATGCATTCCGCAGAATGCGTATCCGAAGAACGGCGATCTCTTCTGGCGCGGGGCGCAGGGCGGCTACGAGTTCTATCTGGAGCACGGGGTGGCGCAAAGGGGCAACCCGCTGCGCGTGCTGTTTCGTTTGCCACAGAAGGGTAGTTCCGGCAGAGTGGATACGGCGGTTACACCGGAGGATTTGCTGCGGGAGGTGCGCGCATGGTGGCAAACCTGGAGGCCTTTTGAAGGCGCGGTGGCCTGGTCGCTGCCTTCGGTGAAAGGGGATTTTCTGGTGGCCTGTGCGCGCAACATCCAGCAGGCTCAGGAGGTGAAGGATGGCCGGTTGGTATTCGAGGTGGGACCTACCGTGTACCGCGGGATGTGGATTGTGGACGGGAACTTTATCCTTGAGGCGGCGCGTTATCTGGGATATGACCGAGCAGCCGACCAGGGGTTGCTTGCAGAATGGACCCACCAGACCTCCAGCGGCCAGATCATCGCATCGGCTGGTAACGAGCACTACAAAGACACTGCCATCGCCATGTTCAGTGTGGTTCGCGCCTGCGAGTTGAAGCAGGACTGGACGCTGTTGCGGCAACTGGGGCCCCACGTGGGCCATGCGATCGAGTTTTTGATCACTCTGCGCGATGAGGCATGCGAGGGCGACTCCCCTAACGGCCGCTACGGGATTCTGCCTCCGGGATTCGCGGACGGCGGTCTGGGCGGCATCCATGATGAGTTCACCAACACCCTGTGGGCGCTGGCCGGGCTGAGAGCCGTGGCTCGTGCCCAGGCAAAGCTACGGCTGCCAGACCTGGGTCGCGCTGCTGGTTTCTATCAGGAGCTGCTGACGGCATTTCGAGCCGCGGCGCGCAGCCAGATGGTTGCCGACCCAAGAGGGTTTCGTTATCTCCCGATGGTGATGCGCGAGGACCCTGTTATGCACGAGGATACGTGGGACAGGCCGCGTCCGCAGACCTGCCAGTGGGCGCTTTCGCAGACGATCTTCCCGGGCCAGGTTTTTGCCAAGGACGACCCGATTGTGCGCGGACATATTGCGTTGATGCAGGCATGCACCCGCGAGGACATTCCGTCCGATACGGGCTGGCTGCACCACGGCGGGGTGTGGACCTATAACGCTGCCTTTGTGGCTGAGGTCTACCTGTGGGCAGGCCTGCGGGAGTGGGCGCATCGGACCTTTGCCGGTTATCTGAACCATGCGTCTCCGCTGCATGCCTGGCGCGAGGAGCAGCCTTTGCAGGACGCACTCATCGGCATGTTCTGGGGCGATATGCCGCACAACTGGGCCAGCGCGGAGTGCATTCGCTACCTGCGCCATATGCTGGTGCTGGAAGACGATCAGACACTGCGGCTGCTGGATGGCGTGATGGCTGAGGACTTGAAGCAGCGCCATGGATTCACGGTGAGCAATACGCCTACGCGCTTCGGCAGGGTTTCACTTGATACGCAACCGGCGGGCTTGCACGGTTGGACGGCGCGTTTTTCGCGCAGCGGCGGTGAGGCGCCCGATGAGATCGAGATCCCTTTTAGTCTGGCGCCGGATGCGGAGCTGAGTCGAGTCGATGGCGCGGCAATGCGGAAGGGGAACGACGGTCGCGTTACTGTCGATCCTGCCCGCGCGGAGTGGACCGCCTACTGGGGAGTGTAGATCGGGAGGCTACCATGCGATCCAGACTGAGAAGCGTGCTGCTATGCATGCTGCTGCTGGCAGACGGCGTTACAGGCGTTGCGCAGCCCGGGCCAGATAGCGCAACAGCCTCTTTGGGCGTTTACCCGCACCTGTTTCCGTATCAGCAGGGATGGCTGGGGGCCGACGCCGCCTACTCGGTTCCGCTCGGCAAGGGAAAGAGCCTCTGGTTCTTCGACGACACCTTTCTTGGCGCGCCGGGCGCCAGGAGCCGTAGGCAGGCGACGGGCTTCATCCACAACTCTGTAGGGATTTCCAATTGCTCCGGGCTGAGCTGCACCTTCCAATATTTCTGGAAGGCGCAGAGTGCTGCCAAGCCGCAACCGATCTTCGCTGCGCCCGGTACGGACTGGTTCTGGGCCATGGACGCATTTGTTTATCAGCGAACTCTGTATATCGCGCTGATGCAGATGCACGCTGCGGGCAGCGGAGCCTTCGGATTCGCCTACAGCGGCGCTCAACTTGCGAGCATTCGCAACTACACGGCGCGTCCCTCGCAATGGAAGATTCGCTATCAGCCTTTGAACCGCGGAGGCAGCGCGGTGCCGGGCGTTTCCATTGTGGTGAATCAGGGGCCTGGAGGGAATCCCGACCCGAGCAATCCCGACGGCGCCGACTACGCGTACTTTTTCACCTTGGCGGGAAAGGAGCCGTATCTGGCGCTGTTGCGAGTCCCATTGGCGGAGTTGGATCGCCTCGCCCGCCCCGGCAACGCTGACTGGCAGGTGTTGAACGCTGAAGGGCGCTGGGAGACCTGGAAGGACTCTGCAACCGTGCTTCCCGTCGATAGCGCGCAGGTGGCCCGCCCTGGCGCGACCGAGATGACGGTCCGTTGGCACAACTCCACGCAGCAGTGGATCGCCGTGTATCCCGTTGGTCTCGAAAGAGAGGCCCATTACAGTCTCTCTTCGTCTCTCACCACCGGATGGAGTCGTCCACGCACGCTCTTCGCATACCCGGAAATGGACGCTTCCAGTCCCAACTTCACGCCTCATCTATTCTGTTATGCGGATAAGGAGCATGTGGAATTTGAGAGCCCCGGCGAGCTGGCTTTCACCTACGTGTGCAATTCGTCGGTGGAGAAAGAGGTCACTCGCAATGGAAATCTGTATCACCCCATCCTGGTGATCCGCAGCCTCCCCAGGGAATAGCCGCCATTACCCGGATGATCGCTTCCGCGCAATCCGAAGGCCCGGCGGTGCGGGACGGGACAGCCGTGAGAGCCAGAGAGCCGAACTGCTGCCAAAGATGTACGCTCCTCGCCCGCCTTCGATCTCCTTAAATGAACATGGTAAAGATGTTACGCAGTCTCTGCAGGCCGGGCTCGCCGGAGAGCTGCGGACCTCCGGATGGGCAACCGGCGGCCGAACATCGACTACGAAAGGAAAGATTCGACTACCTCTTGACAGTAATTAGAAAGTAGATGTATTTTTTATCTCTGTAAAAAGAACATCAATTTAGAAGATTTGAGTTCCGGAAAGTGATGTCGATGAGGCGGCCAGGGATCCAGTCCCTGACGGAGGGGCGATCTTGAAGACTTGGAGTTGGTTCGTGGTTGGTGCGCGCAAGAGAAGGTTCGGCTGGAAGTCTGTGGGCTTGGGGTCTGTGGCGCTGGCTATCTGCCTGAGCCTCTCGGTGTGGATGTCTTTGCCGGCTCGCGCGCAAAACATCAGCGTGTTCGATACCGGCGCCATCGCGGGTACAGTTACGGATCCATCCGGCGCTGTGATCCCTCGCGCCGTTGTGGTCATCACCGATCTGGAGACCTCGCAGCAGACCAGGGTCATCACCGGTGCTGACGGCAGCTTTACTGCTCCTGGGCTGGCCTTTGGCAACTATCGGGTCTCCGCAGCAGCCAGTCATTTCCAGACAACCAGCACCCAGCCTTTCGCATTGAATGTGGGCGCAGCGGTGCGCATCCACATCACGCTCTCCGTGGCTGCAGCGACGGAAAAGGTCGAGGTGACGGGGACGGCCACCTCGGTAGATACGGCGAACGCGACCTCTGGAACAACGCTGAATCAGACGCAGCTTCGCAACTTGCCGACGAATGGCCGAGACGTCATGGATTTTCTTGAGATCGCGCCAGGGTCCGTTAACTCCATCGGAATCTTTCAAGGCAGCGTCAACGGCCAGGAGAACTTCTTCACCGGGCTGGATGTCACCATGGACGGCCAGAGTGCCGGGCGCGGCGACGTGAACGGATTCGACGAGACGGAGGGCAACGAGCAATCGCGTCTGATGCAGGGCAGCGTCGACAGCGTTCAGGAGATTGATTTTGCCAACAGCGGCTACAGCGCCGAGGTTGGCCACTCCCTGGGTCCGCAGATGAATCTGGTGACCAAGGGCGGAACGAATGTTTATCACGGAGAGATCTTCGACTTTTTCCGCAACGATGCTCTGGATGCCGACGATTATTTTGCAAATGCGCTTACGAATCCCAAGGTGCCCCTGCAATTGAATCAGTTTGGCGGCAATCTGGGCGGCCCGATCTTTCGCAACAAGCTGTTCTTCTTCATTAACTACGAGGGGATTCGCCAGAAGACCACCGACGTGAACTCCCTTTACGAGGTTCCAAGCGCCTACGTTCGCTCCCAGTTTGAGCCATCCATGCAGCCGGTGCTGGCGCAGCTCGCGCCCCTGCCGGCAGACTGCAATGCGATTCCGGCGCCGGTCTCTTGTGCGGTCCCTGACACCGAGGATGCAGCCGGCCCATCGGCCGGCGCTGACTTGGTTTATGATCCGGCGGCGTTACCCACCACCCTCTCCGAAGATAGCGGCGAGGTCCGCGTGGACTACAACATGTCCAATCGCGACCAGATGTTTGCCCGCTACAGCATCGACAACTCGCTCACCAATCAGGAGTACGGCCTGAACGAGGGCCAAACTACACCGCTTGCCCTGGAGACGGAGTATGGGATGCTCCATGAGACGCATATCTTCAGTCCGTCGTTTCTCAATGAAGTGAGTCTTGCCGTCAACCGATTCGATTCCAACACCAATTCCGATACGCCCCGCCCGTATACGGCGTTCTCCGGCTTCTTCACCGATCTCGGCTCGCTGCCAGGAGCCAACGATTTCAACCAGGTCAACTACAACACTATTACGGATGTGTTGGACAATGCCACGAAGACAACCGCGCGTCACACCATTCGTTTCGGTCTGCAGCTACAGTTCAACCGGCTTGACGAGTATCTTCGCCAGTACCAGAACTATGAGTTTGCCAGCTTTTCGAACCTGGAAGATGACGTACCCTTTGCTCTGGAAAAGATAGGATATCCGGGCTTTGCGAGCGTCCACGACTCCAACTGGGATTTCTACGCCGAGGACGACTGGAGAGTGACTCGTGAGCTGACGGTCAATGTAGGGCTCCGCACTGACGTCAACACCGTCTGGAGCGCCCGCGACAATCAAGAGCAGAACTTCGACTTCGCTACCCAGTCTTTTCTGCCGGCAACGCAGCCCATGTACTCCGGGCCGACGGTGGATGTTGCGCCGCGCCTGGGACTGGCATATGACCCAACCGGCCATGGACAGACGGTGATCCACGCCTACTATGGCCTGTTCTATAATCCGATGCACTTTGATGACACGCTAGTAGGCAATCTGCCGGCCTATCAGAGCTATACGGTGGATATCTTCCAGGAGGCTCTTACCTATCCGGAATCAAATCCAACGCTGCCTCCGGGCACACAGAACGTGAGCATCTTTCCGCAGCATCCTCATGATCCATACTCTCCCAACTGGCTGGTGGGGATTCAGCAGCAGTTACCGCATAACACGGTCTTCACGCTGAACTACACCGGCAATCAGGACCATCGCATGCAGGCAGGCGTAGATTTTGCGGCCATTAACCTGAATCCTGCGAACTACGTCACGGACGTGCATCCTCTGTCGGGCTTTGCCAACGAGGACTACGATGCGGATGAACTCAGCTCCAGTTACAACGCGCTGCAGGCCCAGATCCGGCATAACGTGGGCAAGCTGTCCGCAGAGGTGAACTACACCTGGTCGAAAGAGATCAATGACATGGTGAATGTCTTCAACGGCTTTTCAGACCCCTACGACGCGGCCAAGGACATGGGACCGGGCGACTGGGACGTTCGGAACAATCTGACCGCCAGCGTGGTGTACAACCTGCCCAATCTCAGCGGAGATTCTGTGCTGATGCGCGGCGTCCTTGGAGGATGGGAGATGTCCAGCATTCTCCAGACCCGTTCGGGCGGTCCGGTAAATGTTTCCATCGAGAGCGGTATCTTCGGTCTGCCGGTCCGGCCGGATTACACTGGCAAGCCCGTTCGGCTACAGAACTTCTCGTGGCCCAATCAAAGCTACAATATCAACGCCTTTGAGATTGAGCCGACCTTCGATGGAGTTCCGGGCGATCCCACGACCCTGGGAGATGTAGGGCGCAATACGCTTCGGGCTCCAGGCTTCTTCCAGTGGGATTTTTCGGGCATGAAGAATTTTTCCGTGACCCAAAGGGCGAAGCTGCAGTTCCGCGCTGATTTGTTCAACATCCTCAATCACCCCAACTTCGGCAATCCTGACGGTGGTATCTGCACAGCCTTCACGGCAGCCTCAGCCACGGCGCCGGCAAGTTGCACGCCGGACCCGAACTTTGGCCAGATTGGGCAGACGATCGCTGACGAGGACTCCACCGAAGTCGGCACGGGAACCGCGCGCCAGATTCAACTTGCCATCAAGGTAATCTTCTAAAGAATTTTCTGGAAGGCAAGATTACGGTCAACAAATTTGCTGGCCCTTAGCGCGTTTCCGTTTGTGGATCCACAGGCCCTCGGCATTCTTTTCCCTGCCGAATCGTGGGTATATTCTTAAAGCGCCTTGGTCAAGCAGACCTGTTGGTCAAGTAACCCTTGATTGTCAAGCAGCCCTTGATCCATACGTTTCGAGCGCGTACGCTAATCTGCGAGAGTCACCCTGCGGGCGATTTCCGCGTGATCCTTGGAGAGTGGTTCGCCGAGTCCGCCATCAAGGCGTCTCTGCTGTTGGCAAGCAGCGGTTCTCAGGGGGCTGGAACAGTTCGGCAGCCTTCTTCAGCGATCCGCCGTGGCGCAGGACGGAGCGGCGGAGGCAGGCGCGCATGCCGAGGTTCAGGTAACCCGGGATAGCTGTTCTCCGCGACAATAGGGGCGATCGGCGCGGGACGGCGCCGGTCGGCTCAAGCGGGACAGCGGAGAGGGCGGAGCGAATTCGATGAAGGCCATGGTTCTTGCCGAGTACAAACGTCTTGAGTTGGTGGACGTGCCGCAGCCCTCCCCTGGCAGCGGCGAGGTGCTGATTCGGGTGGCTGCATGCGGCATCTGCGGCAGCGATGTTCACGGATACGACGGCTCCTCCGGCCGCCGCATTCCTCCCATCGTCATGGGGCATGAGGCAGCAGGGGTGGTTGCCGAGGTGGGAGCCGGCGTCCATTCCTGGCGGCCAGGTGATCGAGTGACCTTTGACTCCACGGTCTCCTGCGGAGAGTGCGCTTTTTGCCGCCGCGGCGACGTGAATCTGTGCGAACGCCGCGAGGTGCTCGGCGTCTCCTGTGGTGAATACCGGCGAGCAGGCGCATTCGCAGAGTATCTGGTCGTTCCGGAGCGCATCCTTTATGCCCTGCCGGACGCCATGCCCTTTGCCGAGGCCGCGATGCTGGAGGCGATCTCCGTGGCGCTGCACGCGGTGCGGATGGCCGGAGTTCAAGGAGGCGAGACTGCGCTCATCGTCGGCGCCGGCATGATCGGCCTGTTGACGCTGCAGGCGGCGCGCATCGCAGGTTGCAGCCGGGTGTTGGTGGCCGATATCGACGCGACGCGGCTGCGGATGGCCGAAGTTCTGGGCGCTGATGAAGTACTGCAACTCTCGGGAGCAGAGATGAGCCGCGAGGTTCTGCGCAGAACGGCTGCGGGAGTGGATGTGGCGCTGGAGGCCGTGGGCCGGGAGGAGACGGTGACGGCGGCGATTGAGTCGGTGGCCAAAGGCGGAACGGTGGTTTTGATCGGCAATATCTCACCCCGGGTCTCGATTCCCTTGCAGACCGTGGTCAGCCGTCAACTGCGATTGCAGGGTACGGCGGCTTCCGCCGGCGAGTATCCGCAGGCCATCGAACTGGTTGCCTCGGGGAAGATCAAGGTGAAGCCGCTGATCTCTGCGGTTGCGCCTCTGGAGGAAGGCCCACGGTGGTTTGAACGTCTCTATGCGAATGAGCCAAATCTCATGAAGATCGTCCTGACGCCGTTGGCGGAGAAGCTCTGATGGATGACTCCCTCTTCGATCTCAAGGGACAGGTGGCTCTGGTGACGGGAACCAGCCGCGGGCTTGGCCAGTACTTTGCGCGGGCCTTGGCGCGGGCGGGCGCTGATCTGATCCTCACCAGCCGCCGTCGCGAGTCTTTGGACGAGTTTGCGCAAGAGATGCGCAGCCTGGGACGGCGCGCCGTGGCTCTGGAACTTGATGTTCGCGACCCCGCCGGCATCGAGCGCATGGCGGCCCAGGCTGAGGCGGCCTTGGGACCGATTCACATTCTGGTCAATAATGCCGGTTGCAACGTCCGCAAGCCGGCGCTCGATGTCACCTGGGAGGATTGGAATCTGGTGCTGGACACCAACCTGCGCGGCAGCTTCTTCGTCGCGCAGGCGATCGCCCGCGGCATGATCGCTCGCCACTATGGGCGCATCATAAACGTGGGTTCTGTCACCAGCGTATTCGGCTACGCCGGCTTGGCGCCGTATGGAGCCAGCCGGGGCGGCATCCGCCAGTTGACCATGAGCCTGGCCGCGGATTGGGGGCCGCACGGTGTGACCGTGAACTGCCTGGCTCCAGGCTGGTTCAAGACCCAGCAGAACCAGGTGCTCTACGAGGATCCGGAGTGGGTGGAGTACCTGATCGAGCGCATCCCCGTCCGGCGTCCTGGCCAGCCAAACGATCTCGACGGCGCCATCGTCTTTCTGGCGTCGGAGGCCAGCCGGTATGTGACGGGCCAGACGCTTCTGGTGGACGGAGGCATTTCGACGGGATCCACGCGGGCGACGGTAGCGCGGAAAGACAAGCCTTAGCCGGCCGTCTCCTCCAGCCGGATGGGTTCGGCATTGCGCAGCAGAAAGATGTAGGCGCAGATTCCTGCCGCAAGGTACGCCGCAGCCACCGTAAAGGCGGCGGCGAAGTTGTGCCACCTTTGGACCAGAATGCCGGTGAGGATGGACGCCGTAATCCCGGAGATCTGGTTGGAAAAGTTCATGATGCCGCCCACGCGCCCGGCGCAGCCGCCCGGAGCGATCAGGGAAGGGAAGGACCATCCGACAGGCGCTGCCGCCGACAGGCCGCCGATGCAGACGCTGATCCATACCAGGGCTTCGGCGGGGCTGTGCGCGTGCGCCCCGCCGAGAATGCCCAGGCCCATCGCCGTTCCGCCCACCAGAACGGCCATGCGCACGCGGTTTGCATTCCAGCCGCGCTGAATGAGCGTGTCGACAAGCCAGCCGCCAATCAGGAGATCGGCTGCGGTTGCCACCAGCCACGGAACTCCGGTGTACAGAAAGGAGTCCAGCAGATTGGTGCGCAGTGACTCAGACAGGTAGGTCGGCAGCCACACCAGTAGAAGATAGAAGATGTAGTTATACGATCCGAAGCCAATGGCCAGCCCGAGGACTCGCCTCTGTCGCAGCAGGTTCCAAAGGGATACCGGGTGTAGCGACGCATCTTCCGCTTTGCTCTCGTCTTCGCGAATCAGTGCGAGTTCCTCCGGGCTCAGGTGCGGATCCTGCTCCGGCTCACGGTAGACAAAGAAGAAGAGCAGGAAGTACAGCATGCTCACGAGTCCCGTTGCCGCAAAGCTCAGCCGCCAGCCGACGTGCAGCAACAGGATGCCGATCAGGGGCACGCCGATGGCTGAGGCGAGCTTCGCAGCCGCGTCAAAGTAGCTGGTTGCGAAGCTGCGCTCGTGGGCTGGAAACCAGTTCCCGATCGCTTTGGCGTTGGCGGGGAAGGTTGGCGCTTCCCCCACTCCGAGCACGAGCCTCGCCGCAAAGAAGGATGGCACGTTGGGAGCCGCCGCGGCTGCGCAGGAGGCAAGGCCCCATAGGAAGGTGCTGACGCGGCCCACACGCTGCACGCCCAGCCAGTCGAGCGCGGAGCCGATGGGTAGCTGGCACAAGGCGTAGGTCCAGTTATATGCGCTGGCCAGGATGCCGAAGGTGACGTTGGAGATCCCGAACGTGACGATCAGCGCATGATGCGAGGCCGAGAGATTGACGCGATCGAAGTAGTTGATGAGCACGCCCAGCCCGAGGAGCCAGGCGATGCGCCGGCGGCGGCGGGGTCTCGCTCCCCTCTTTCGCTCTGTTGTGGTGGTCGCCGTCACCAAATCTTCCCGCCCCTACCCCGAACTAAAAGAATAGCTGGTGTTGGGTCATGTGCGGACTGCGCGCTCCCATCAAGGCAAGAAATGTCGGCGTAGAGGGATTTTTTGGCGATGAGTGAGTGTGGATAGCGCCCCCGCTCCTCCGCGCGTTCTTCTTCGGGAAAGGTCCGATGGCGGATGCGGGTTGAAGGCACTCTATCTCGCCGAAGGAACAGTGGAGCCAAAACGGGTTGCCGGGCAAGCTACACCCGCACCTGCGCGCGTATGGTTCCGTACTGGCGGCGGCGATCCGGTCCACAGGGGCGGACGGTGTACGGGCCGACGGCGGCGGGTACGATGAAGGTCTCCGCGTAGTTGACGACGAAAGGCTCGAAGGAGCCCGAGGGGCTTTCGACGGCTGCCTGCTCGCCTTCGATCAGGTTGAGCACGTGTACGCTGCCGGCGGTATCGTGAGGCACGGTCTTGGTGAACCAGTGCCGGCGCGCTTCGATGAACTCCAACTCATGCAGTCCGGTGCGTTCTTCCCGCCAGCCGTCGCCGCCGGCGAGCGGTTGTACGCGATTCACCAGTGATTGGCGGACCCACTCCGTTGTCCGGTTCCACTGAATGTTGGCCGCGCCGTGCTGCAGATGGATGGGGCGCGGGCGGCCGTCCAGACCGAGCCGGCCCCAGTCCCATAGCTTGAAGGTGAAGATGTAAGGCGTAGCGCTGATCTCCAGCACCATGCTATCTTTCCCGGAGCAATGAACCGTGCCCGCAGGGATGAGGAAGTGGTCGTGTTTGCGCGCCGGGAAGCGGTTGACGTAGTTCTCCGCCGGGAAATCAAAATCGCCGCTCTGCGCGCGCTCCAAATCCCGTAACATGGCGTTGCGATCGATGCCCTCTTTCAGTCCCAGATAAACGCAGGCGCCCGGGGCGGCATCGAGCAGGTAGTAGCTTTCGTCTTGCGTGTAATCCATCCCGAAGTGCTCGCGAATGTAGGCGGTGAGCGGATGCACCTGGAGCGAAAGGTTACCGCCGCCCATGGTGTCGAGAAAGTCGAAGCGGATGGGGAACTCCGCGCCGAAGCGGGCATAAATGCCGGAACCCAAAAGGGACTCGGGGTGAGCCAGAACGACGTTGATGGAGGGGATTTCCACGCGCCGGTTACCGAAGGCGAGCAGCAGGCTGTTCTCCTCCGGCACGCAGTCGAAGCACCAGGCATGATTCGGATTGTCGCCGGCCGGCAGCCCGCAGACGCGCTCCATCCAATGGCCGCCCCACGGACCGGGGTCAAAGAATGGAACCACGCGAAACGGGCGGCGAACTACCGCGGCCAAGCTGCGGCGAAGGACATGGCCGGAGATCGCTTTGGGCTGGTTGGGAAGGTTGGTGTCCAGCAGCAGATCGATCTTGTCGAGAAGGCGCGACTTCAGCCGGTCGGCAGCGCGCCAGTCGACAAAGAAGGAGCGCTTGTACTTCAGCGAAGGACGCTCGCTGAAGTTCTCCGCTCCCAGGTTCGCGATCTCATTGCGGCGCTGGCGCATCTGGATCTCCCAGCGAGCCATGTCCGCGTAGACGAGGAAGTCCGCATGCGGAGCGACCAGGGAGGCTCCGGGGCCGAAAATCACGGTAGGGGCGCTCGCATTGGAGCATCGGCGGCGCGCATCGGCTCGTTTGGAGGGATCGAAGAAGTCCTCCATCTCGATCGAGTTCATTCGGCCAAAGACGGGGTCGTCGCCGAGCAGTGGCTCCAGCATTCGGTCAATCTCATCGGCGGGACGAAAGAGGTCCGGGGTGTGGATGAAGGCCGCATCCGGCAGAGCGGCGGCCAGTTCGCGGCGTACTTCCTCCAGAAACACTCCGGGATAACACTCGACGACGGTGAGATGGCCGGGACGAGTCTGGCCTCGAATCGTCTGGCCAATCTCCGGCCAGCCTTGGAGGCATTCGTCGCTGGAGCCTGCGGGAACACAGGGAAATCTATCGTACAAGGGGAAGCTCCTGATCGAAGAGGGGAACCGCGCCCAAGAGCGCGGCGTCATTGCCGAGTTGCGCGGCGCGAACCCGAACCTTGCCCCAGGGCGTCCAGGCATGTGCGTTCAGGTAGTCCTGAAGGAAGGGCAGGATGAGATCGGCTCTTTGCATGACGCCGCCACCGTAGACCAGCAGTTCGGGGTCAAACGAGTGGACTGCGGCGACGGCTGCCGCTCCCCAGACACGAAGACAGTGGTCGACGATCTCGCGTGAGACAGCATCTCCCGCAGTGGCGCAGGCGAACAAGTTTTGAAAATCGATGTTGCGGGCGGCGAGCGCACTGGAGGCAAAGCCCGGCCAGGCGCGCGTCACAAGCGGCAGCGACCATCCCGAGGCCTCCGACTCCGCACACCCGACTGCGCCGCAGGTGCAGCGGCGGCCTGCAAAGTTTACCGGGATGTGCCCCCCGAGCACTCCGGCCTGATCGTGTTTTCCGCGCAGCAGCCGGCCCCCGATCATGGCCACGCCGCCGATGCCGGTGCCCAGGGTGAACATAACCACGTCGGTCTCACCCTGCGCAGCGCCGGCGAAGCACTCGCCGAGCAGAGCCAGCCGCGCATCGTTTTCCAGCCGCAGCGGAAGCCCAAAGCGCTCGCGCGCCCAGCCCGCAAGATCCAGATCGACCGCATCGGTGTACTTGCCATTCGTGGAAGCGATCCGGGTTCGCCGGGAATCCACCAGCCCGCAGAAGCCAAAACCGATGCCTTGCGCAGGGCTCCCGGCGTGAAGCTCTTCCAGCGAACTCGCGATGGCCTCGAGGGTAGCCGCCAGCGACGGCGAGCCGGGCAGGGCAAGCGTTTGCCGCACAAGGATGCGCCGCCCTTCCACGAGAGCGCAGGTGGCGTGCGTTCCTCCCAGATCGACGGCCAGAATCTTCATGGCCACAGATCCGGAAAGTAGCGGCAAATTCCGTAATGCCAAGTCATTCGCATGGAGTTCGGGGAGTGTCCTGTCCGGCCGGGGCCACGGCTGGGATCTTCTTGCCCCCGCAGTCGCCCAAGGCCGATTCATCGCAGCGATAAATATCGCTTTTACGGATAAAAGAATACCATATATATCCCTTTATGCCTAAAAAGAAAGTATTGGTGGGAGTATTTACGAGCGCAGGTCTCATTTGGAGTCTTTGCGTCCATGGGCGTTTTCCCCAATGAAAACGCCGCTGCAAACCCTCTTCGGGAACCCATCAACACTGAAGATGCTAGAAGGATCGCATTTGCGAACGGGAGAGGGGAGCCGTATTACTGGACTCCAAGTCCGGCCAGCAGCCCTCCATCCACCAGGAAGTCGCTTCCGGTACAGAAGGAGGCTCTCTCGGAGAGCAGGAAGGCCGCCAGCTCTGCGACTTCCTCCGGAGTTCCAATTCGCCCCAAGGGATGCGCGGCGCCGAAGCGGGCGAAACTCTCCTCCAGCGAAGCTCCGGGAGAGAAGTGCTGGGCAGAGCTGGCCAGCATAGGGCTTCTCACTGAGCCGGGGCTGATGGAAGTCACCCGGATATGGTCGCCGGCGTGGTCCAGCGCGAGGGCGCGGGTCAGGCTCAGGACCGCTCCCTTGGACGTGGCGTATACCGCGACACCGACTTGGCAGGCGTAGCCCTGCACGGAGGCGAGATTGACGATGCTGCCGCCTCCCCGCTTCTTCATCTCCGGAATCACGCTGCGAGCCATCAGATAGATGCCGCCAACATTTACGTTCATGCAGCGGTTCCAGGTAGCTGGATCGGTCTCCAATACAGAACCAAAGGGTTGAATGCCGGCGGCGTTAACGAGCATGTCGATCCCGCCGAGTTCGCGCACCGCCTGATCGACGAAGCTCTGTACCGAGGTTGGATCGGCCACATCCGCGGCCACAGCGCGGAGAGCGAGGCCGCGGCGCCGGGCTTCCGCTGTGAGTTCCTGGTTGGCCGCTGCGTCGACGCCGCAGGCCATGGCGCGTGCGCCGCCTTCTGCCAGGCGCAGGGCAATCGCGCGGCCGATCCCTGTGGTTCCGGTGACGAGTGCTGTTTTGCCGTCGAATTCACCCATGTTGGACCTCCTCCGGTTTGGCGGGACGCAGCTCCGGTACAGCGTACTGCAACCCGCGGATGGCGCCGCGCAGCTCTGCGAGTCCCTTGAGCCGCCCCACAAAAGAGTAGCCGGCGTTTCCCGGCTTCCCGATATCATCGCCCAGAAGGTGGCCATGGTCGGGACGCATGGGAATCTCCCAGTCTGTCTGTCCGGTCCGCGCGCGGCGGCACTCTTCTTCCAGCATGGTGCGGATGAGGCCCAGCATATCGGAGCTGCCTGTCAGGTGTTCAGACTCATAAAACGATCCGTCGTCCTGGCGCCGCACCTGGCGCAGATGCAGAAAGTGAATACGCGGCCCGAACTCCCGCGCCATGGCCAGCAGATCATTGTCCGCACGGGAGCCCAGCGAGCCGGAGCAGAAGGTCAAGCCGCTTCCGGGAGAGTTGTATCCGTCGAGGATCGAGCGCAGATCGCCGGCCGTCGAAACGATACGCGGCAGGCCGTACAGCGGCCAGGGAGGATCATCCGGATGGATCGCCAGGCGGATTCCCAACTCCGCCGCCACGGGGCCCACTTCGCGCAGAAACGCCAGCAGATTGCCGCGCAGATCTTCGGCTGTGACGCCGTCAAACTGGGCGATGGCGGCGCGCATCGACTCGCGGGTGTAGGACGACTCTGAGGCCGAGATGCCGGCGATCAGGGTTCGTTCCAGCCGGTCAATGAACTCCGGAGTCATCTTCTGGAAGCGTGTACGGGCGGCGGCGATGCGATCATCGGAGTAGCCGGCCTCCGCGCCTGGCCTTTGCAGGATGAACAGATCGTAGGCGGCGAAGTCCAATGCGTCGAAGCGCACGGCGTAGCCGGTGGAAGGCAGCCGGAAGGCAAGGTCCGTGCGCACCCAGTCCACCACCGGCATGAAGTTGTAGCAAAGGGTCTTCACCCCAGCTTTTGCGATAGCGGCCAGGGAGTCGATCCAGGCATCGATGTAACGCCGGAAGGGGCCGGTGCGCAGTTTGATGGAGGTGTGCATGGGGATGCTCTCCACCACCGACCAGTCCAGGCCGGCGGCGGCGATCTCATCGCGCCGCTTCAGCACCTCGTCCAGCGGCCAGGCTTCGCCGCGATAGAGATGGTGCAAGGCGGTGACGATCCCGGTCGCGCCTGCCTGGGAGGCATAGTGCAGAGGAACGGGATCTTCGGGGCCGAACCAACGCCAGGTTTGTTTCATGGTTCCTTTGGGGGAGAGGAGATGGGCGCCGCAACCTGCTCCAGGGCGGCTCGCGACAGGTTGGAACGGTGCTTCCGCAGTCCGCGGATGCCGATGCGCAGCCGATACAAGGCTCCTCCGATCAGCCGCTGGGTGGGATCATAGCCCTCCGGCGCCAGCATCAGCGCATTGCTGCGCGCCGCGGAGGTGACGTAGATCTCATCGAGATCCGGCCCGCCGAAGCACAGCGAAGAGGTTTGAGCCGCCGGCAGTTCGATGCGCCGTTCGCGCTTGCCGTCGGGATCGTGGCGGGTGAGGCATCCGCCGAACCAGTGCGCGCACCAGACGAAGCCTTCCTCATCCACCGCCAACCCGTCCGGCACTCCCTCTGATCGATCGATGCGCGTGAGCACGCGGCGCCGGCTGAGCATGCCGTCGCCGCGGCGCCAGTCATAGGCGTAGATGCAACGCGCCACAGTGTCGGCAAAGTAAAGCGTGCTTTCGTCAGGAGAAAACGCCAACCCGTTGGAGAAGCAGATTCCCTCGTCGGCGATATGAACCGAACCGTCCGTATCGATGCGAAAGAGAAAACTCGGCGCGGAGCGTCCCTGTTCGTCCAGATGCCAGGAGCCGGAGTAGACACGTCCCACGGAGTCAGCGGCGCAGTCATTCATCACGCACTCCTGGCCTTCGGCCTGCGCGGAGAGCAGAAGAGGGTTTCCCCCCGGCGCCCATAGCCAGATGCCATGGTTGTTGGTCACCAGAAATCCGCCCTCTTCCTGCGGGCAGAAGCCTGCCACCTCGAAGCCATCGCTCAAGACATCTCGGCGTTGCTGCCGCCAGTCATAGCGGAAGAAGCGATGGCCGGTGATGTCGGTCCAGTAGAGGGCCTGGCCGCGGTCCTCCCAGAACGGTCCTTCCCCGCAGAGGTTGCCGTCGTCGGTGATGATCTCCAGATGAGTTTGCATGGCGTAAGGTGTCATTCGCCCTGTGCGGAACGACGTCCTGATTCTATGCTCGCCGCAGCGGAGCCATCAAGGTAACGCGGCCGCGCCAGCGACGCTGCGGTGGTTATCCTTCGAGTTGTGTCTTCGCGCCGGCTTAGGCGTGGAGGCGATCCGGTGTTGATCTGCTTCAGCGATGGATCTCGCTGCGAATGGCGGCGATCACCAGCGAGGGCTGATCGAACTGGATGTAATGGCCGCTTTGCGTGGCCAGAATCTGTCTGGAGTTGGTGGAGAGCGAAAGATACTGGCGCTGCACGGCAGCCCAGTGGCTCTCATCGGCAAGGTGCCTTGCGTGGACCTCCGGCGGAGTGTTTGCCGTATCGTAGGCGTGATTTTGCGCGGTGAGCACCCGGATGGGCCGATGGCCGAAGGAGCGCCGGTGGGCTTTGAGGAATTGCTCGTCGGCGGGCATCTCCTGCATCTCAGAGATGACGGCGTTGTACAGCGCGATGCGGGAGTT
>JAKAQS010000179.1 GCA_021819585.1 Acidobacteriota bacterium | reverse complement strand
GCGCTTCAGCGCCGCTTCCATGCCCCCTCAAAGGATGTGCTGTAAAAGAGTGACAGGGGTTGAACGGAACGATGCAGCGACGCAAGTTCTTGAAGCTGGCGGCTCTCTCCGCGGCAACTACAGCGCAGCGCCACAGTCTGGCCATGATGCTGGGCGCCCAGGCCACCCCACGGCCCAACTTCAACGGCGTCTCCGGTTGGCAACCCGTGTGGGATGCTGCCCTCACTGCGCTGGCTGGAAACATTGCGACCGTCCCCCACTTTGGCTCGCCTGTTCTTTTGGAAGGCGCAGTGTATGCGGGGATCTGGCAGGAGTGTGGCCCGCTGGAGGGTCTGGTCTACGCTGGTCTGCGCCAGTACGTTCCCGCGCTTGAACATGCACCGGCGCCCCTGCGGATCGCCCGCGCCAACCACATGGCCTTCTTTGCTCTCCAGCGGGAAGACGGGCAGCTTCCCGCCGATGTAAAGAAGGAGGAGGTGGGATTCGGCCAGATCCAGATGGTCGTTCCGATCGCGGCCACGGCTTGGGAACTGGCCCAGGCGTCAGGCGACGAAGCTTTGCTGACCATGGCCTATCACGCTTGCGGCAGGTGGGACGCATGGCTTCGCAAGTACAGGAACACGCGCGGAACAGGCCTGGTCGAAGGCTTCTGCACCTATGACACCGGCATGGATCACTCCAGCCGTTGGGCAGGAATTCCGAACGCTTGCCCCGAAGGGAATGCCAAACTTTGTCCGCCCCTGGCCAGCCTTCCGCGCCTCTGCCCCGATCTCTCCGCCACAGCCTACGGTGGCCGGGTGGCCCTTGCGGCCATGGCGCGCGCCCTGGGAAGACAGAACGAGGCGGACCGCTGGGAGCAGGATGCCGAGACCATCCGGCAGCTCATCATCGCCAGGCTCTACTCTCCGGAGGACGCAAGCTTCTACGATCTCGACGCGCAAAACCACTTCGTCAAGGTGCGCTCCGTGGTCCTTACGCGCGTTCTGGGAGAACATGTGCTCAAGCTGGAGATCGCCTCCGACCGGGCGATCTTCGACAGCATCTGGTCGCGCCAGTTGCACAATGCGGATGCCTTCTGGGTCCCGTACCCCTTTCCTTCCGTTGCGCTGAACGATCCTCTCTTTGTGCGCCCCATCCCGCGCAATAGCTGGGGCGGAGCTTCACAGGCGCTTACGGCTTTGCGCGCGCCGCGCTGGATGGAGCACTACGGCAAGGGCGCTGATCTGAACCTTCTGATGCGCCAATGGGTGTCCGCCATCGTCCACTCCGGCAGCTTCCATCAGCAGATGGATCCAGTGACAGGAGCCTTCACCATGGCCGACCCGGGCGGCTACTCACCGGCGGCGCTCGTTTATCTCGACTTTGTTCGCCGCCTCTCAGCCGCATAGCCTCGCCGCCGCCTGCCTCTGACCCAAGGATCCGCCGGAATGAGTTCTCCCGCGGTGGTCACGACGGTTCGGCAAGAGCCTTCTCCCTCAGCGCTCATAGTGGAGGCGAAAGCCGAAGATGGCGTTGACGGGGCCGCGCGCATGGTTGAAAGCGGGATCGTCCACAAACTGGTAGTCCAGCGCGGCATGGATGTGGCGGGAAAACTGGTGGTCGTAGTAGATCTCCACCACCTTCTCCGGGCTATAGTCCAGGAAGCCGTCGCCGGTAAGGATGCCTATGCCCCCGGCCGCCAGATAAGCTTGATTCGCCTTGGAGGCGCCGCTGGTGACGAAGGCGGCTCCCACAACATCGTTGGGTAACTTCCATCGCCCGCCTTGAATGCTTGTGCCGAACGACGCCGTCCAATTGGAGTCAGTGAACTCGAATGCTTCATTCTGCCCGACGTTCCAGCCGATGCGGGAGAAGACGCCGATGTTCCGGCTGATCTCCTGCTCAACGTTCACCCCCGCGCCGTAAGTGTCGCGCAGGGCGTGCGTATCGTCGATTCCGCCCGTGATGCCGTTGGCGGTGGCCAGGAACTTCGCCGGCGTCCCATATTCCGCCAGTATGGCCGGGGAGTTCGCCAAGGCCACCGCGGCTTTGAAGCTGCCCATGTCGGCTTGTTCATCAAAGACCAGAAAGCGAATCGCGCCGGGATGAGTCCCCAGTTTGTGACGATGCTCAAGCTCGGTCACCATGCTCCAATCCTTGAAGATCTTGCCGTCGCCGGCTTCCGGCTCGCTGGGGATGGTCAAGTAGAGGCTCTCGGCGGTGAACTCATTCCGGTACTTCGTCAACTGGAACCATCCGTAGCGCAAGGCCCATTTGGGTGTATACCACTCGATGGCAATTCCTGTGGTAAAACCCAGCGCATCGGCCGGATAATCATAAGCGGCATTGGCCATCAAGCCCCAGTTCAAGAACTGTTCGCGCGGGTCATTCGCATACCGGTTGTTGTCAAAGATGTCCTTGATGCTGTAACGGCCCACGGTAATTGTGATGTGATTCGGATCCTGTTGGCCGCGCAGCGTAATCTCATCGTCGTCTACAGGCTGCTTGCCCTTCCCGCCCAGATTGATGGTCTTTCGAATGAAAAATCGCACGACGGAGAAGTGAGGGTAGCGCACTCCCACCTTGAACGCCTCTCCGTCAGGGAAGTCGTCGATGCCGTAGCTGTTGTTCAGGCCATAGCCCTGCCAGAACAGCGTGTCGATGTGAAACTCCATGCTCGCGCTCAGCCGGTATCCGAAATATACATCCGTCGACTGCGTCTCGCGCGCCTGGCCCTGGGTCGGCAGGCTGCTTCCCGTTCCAAAGACCAGATAAGCGGGGTCCGTATACCTGGCGGAGAAGGAGGGGTATCCCATGCCGGTCACGGTGTACTGGTAATGCAGGTTGTACTTTTCCGGCAGAGCATCGTTCGCCGGCGCCGGGTCCGATGCCTCTGGCGCCTGCGCTTGCGGCTTGGCGTCAGGAAACAGGCTGGCGAACTCCGTCCCGTTCTCCATCGTGCTCATCCCCTGCTTCCTGGCATCCTGCTCCATGGTCTCCTGTTCCATAGCCTCCTGTTCCATAGCCTCCGCATTGCCGCACAGCGGGCCGCAATCTTTGTTGCAAACGGGGCCGCAACCGGGACCGCAGTCATCGCCGGCGCGCGCGGAAAGATTCGAAAGATTCAAGAAACCATGCAGTGAGTGGAGCGCAAGCGGCCCATCCTCGGGGCACGCACCCAGCCAACTCGGAGCCGGGTATTGCGCAGGAAAGCTGATCTGCGATCGCAATGTGTTGATGCTCTGCGCAGAGAGATGAGGTTGCCGTCCGATGGCGGTCCAAGAAGCTGTGGGCCGCGGTTCTGAAGCCTGCGGTACAGGAGCCTCCGGCTGCTGTGCAAGCAGAGCCACGCACCAGGGCAGGGTGAGTGCGAGGGCTGGGAGAAAACGCATATCAAACTCCATTTCATTCTATGGTTCGGCTTGCCGCTTCTTTGTAAAAAAACCGAAAGGTCCAGTCTGAGATCTGCTTGCGGATGGAAAAATCGTGGCTTGCTTTCGGCTGTGCATCGCGGGCAAGACGCGCGGTCCATGCCTTCGCCGGTGGCTGATTCGTGCTTTGTTCGCAAAGGTTTGGCGCGCAGTGCCGCCGTGCGTGAAGAATCATGGAATGCTCAGCCCCGCAGCCTTCACAACCTATGAATACAGATAGATGACAATATGTTCAGACAGGCGCAAGCCGCACTTCATTGGCTCTCTGGTGGCCGCTGGTCAACCATCTGTTTGACGAGCGGCCGGCGCAGGAAGACCAATCGCGATCTCAGCGCGCGCCTCTTTCAGAGGCCGCGCAGGACCATCACCGCTTGCGTCGCAACCGCATGGCTCTGCGAGGATGAGCGCAGTCGTTGGCTCCCACAGGCGCATCCTCTTCAAGCGCATAATCGCGACTCTCCGCCTTCCAGTTCCGGCGCCTGGGCGCCGGCCGGTTGTGGCTGCTTTGACGTGGTCTGCCTCCAGGTGCAAACCAGCGGCGATCCAGGCGCGCCTGTAGAACGCCACATGCACGCCAGGGGCGGCATCTTCTGAAAAGCCAGTGTTGTCTTGTTCATGATTCCTCCTTGCCTGTTCCGCGTCGGCGCCAGGCAACTTGCGCGCGCAGGCGCAAAGGCACGCAGGCGCAAGCGCCAGGCAGCGCTCAACGGATCATTCGTTGGGGAGGTGTGGGACGGGTGCTTGCAGGCCGCCATCTCACGCGCTCAAATCACAGGTTGCATGCTGTGCGGAGCGGTGAGAGATCGCCCTCAGACTAGGGGCAATCTTCAGAGCTTCTGTCACAGCACAGGAAAGGCTTCGAACTTGGAGGTTCTTGCGCGGCTTCCATGCTCATATGCGTTTTTCAAACTCCGGCGCGGATCCATCCGCGCTACTTCTTTGTATCATACCCCCCTAGGATATACAAGCCAGAATCCTGCGCCCGCCTCGCGCCTTGTGTCCCGGTCGCCATCTCCTGTCTACTGTTTAAATGAATCAGGAGTTACCCAAGGCATACGATCCCTCGCTGATCGAAGAGAAGTGGTCCAACTTCTGGGTGAACGAGCGTATCTTTTCCGTGCCCACTCCCCGGGATGCGGCCGGCATCCGGCCCTTTGTGCAGTTGCTGCCGCCGCCCAACGTCACCGGACGTCTCCACATGGGCCACATGCTCAACCAGACGGAGATGGACATTCTCACCCGCTGGCGCCGCATGACCGGCTCCACGGCCGTGTGGGTTCCCGGCACGGATCACGCCGGCATCGCCACGCAGATGATGGTGGAGCGCCGGCTCGCCGCGGAAGGGAAGTCCCGCACCGACTTCACGCGTGAGGCGTTCACCGATCGCGTCTGGGCCTGGAAGCAGCAGTACGGCTCCGCCATCACGGACCAGATGCGCCGCCTCGGAGCCTCCGTCGACTGGAGCCGCGAGTACTTCACCATGGATGACCGCCTCTCCCACGCCGTCAAGGAGGCCTTTGTCCGCCTCTGGGAGCAGGGGCTGATCTATCGCGGCGCTTACATTGTCAACTGGGACCCGGTCCTCGGCACCGCCGTCTCCGATCTTGAAGTCGAGTCTGAAGAGCGCGCCGGCCATCTCTACCACATCCGCTACCCCCTCGCCGACGGCTCAGGGAGCATCGTGGTGGCCACCACGCGTCCGGAGACCATGCTCGGTGACACCGCCGTGGCTGTGAACCCCGCTGATGTGCGCTACCGGCATCTGGTCGGCAAGCTGCTCCTGCTTCCTCTCGCAGGCAGGCAGATTCCCATCCTCGCTGACGACTGGGCGCAGCCCGAGTTCGGCACCGGGGCCGTCAAGGTCACGCCGGCTCACGACCCCAACGACTTCGCCATCGGGCAGCGCCACCATCTGCCCTCGCTCAGCATCATGGACCAGCAGGCGCGGATCGAGCTAGAGGGCTCGCCCTACCACGGTCTGGACCGCTTTGAAGCCCGCCGCCGTATCGTCGCCGATCTGGAGGCGGCCGGTCTGCTGGTCGCCGTCAAGGATCACACGCTCACTCTGCCCATCTCGCAGCGCACCGGCGCCATCATTGAGCCGCGGCTCTCCATGCAGTGGTTCCTTGCCGTCCATCAGGGCCCCAAAGATGGCGGAGACAGCATCGCCGCCAACGCCATCGCCGCGGTGCGTCAGGGCCACATCCAGTTCACCCCGGAGATGTACTCCAAGGTCTACTTCGAGTGGATGAACAACATCCATGACTGGTGCATCTCCCGCCAGCTCTGGTGGGGCCATCGCATCCCGGCCTGGCACTGCGCCGCCTGCGGCGAGATCAACGTCGCCCGCCAGGCGCCTGCGGCCTGTCGGCGCTGCGGCAGCACGGAGCTGGCTCAGGAGACCGACGTGCTGGATACCTGGTTCTCCTCCGGCCTGCTTCCTTTTACAGTCTTCAACTGGACGGGAGACGCAGACGCCGATCGCGCCAATCCTGATCTGGCGGCGTTCTATCCTACCCAGCTCCTGGTCACCGGCTTTGACATTCTCTTCTTCTGGGTGGCGCGGATGATCATGCTCGGCTGCCACTTCATGCTGCGGGCGCCCAACCCGGACGGAAGCCGGCGCGAGCTTAAGGACGCCGTGCCCTTTCGCCAGGTGTACATCCACGCGCTGGTGCGCGATGCGGAGCGCCAGAAGATGTCCAAGACCAAGGGCAACGTGATTGATCCCATCGAGATCATCACCCGCTACGGCACGGATGCGGTGCGCTTCACGCTGGCCGGCCAGGCCTCGCCGGGCACGGACATCGCCTTCAATGAGAGCCGCACTGAGGGCTATCGCGCCTTCGCCAACAAGATCTGGAACGCAGCGCGCTTCCTGCAGATGAACCTGGACCGCGCCCAACAGGCCGGCTATCGAATCTCGCTCAGCGGCCACGACTCGGTCTCGCTGGAGCTGCCGCAAAACACTCCGCTGGAGACCCGCTGGATCTTCTCTCGCCTCAGCGCCGTGGCGGAGACGGTGGCCCGCGCGCTGACCGCCTATCGTTTTGACGAGGCCTCCAGCGCTATCTACCAGTTCTTTTGGGGCGAGTTCTGTGACTGGTATCTTGAGCTGGTCAAGCTGCGGCTGAACTTTGACGCTGCGCACAATGACCTTACCGCGCTCACCCTCAACGCCCTGGCCGGCGTCTTTGAGGCGGCTCTGCGTCTGCTCTCTCCCTTCATGCCCTTTCTCACCGAAGAGCTCTGGCACGCGCTCTACTCCAGCGTCGGCAGTCCCTCGCCGGCCGTCTCCATCGCGCTCACCCGTTATCCCCAGGCGGAAGACTTCGCCGCCGATGAGGCAGCCGTGCGGGAGATGAGCACACTGCAGGAACTCATCGTCACCGTGCGCGCGCTGCGCAAAGACATGGGCGCGCCGGAGAAGGAAGCAATGCCCATCCGCCTGCACGCCGCCGCCGGCGTGGTGGCGCTTGCCCAGGCCAATGCGGAGATGCTCGCTCGCCTGGCGCGCGTCAGCGGCATTGAGCTGTCCACAGCCGCGCTCACCGGCTCTGGAACCCGCTCCACGGCGGCCTTTGACGTGGCCGTTGTTTATACGCGGCAAGTGGACGCGGCGGCGGAGCGCGAACGCCTGACCCGCGAGCTTGCCCGGCTGAACAAAGGTCTGGAGGCGGCTGAGAAGCAGCTCCACAATCAAGGCTTCCTCGCCCGAGCCCCGGCGCACATCGTCGAGGGCCTGCGCAAGCAGCATGAGGAGACGCTGGCGCTCCGGCAAAAGGCAGAGGCAGCTCTGGCGGTCTTGCCGCCGGCGTAGACCAACAGCGGCCCGGTCCCCTGCGCCGTCTGGGCTCGGCTTCCCAACCAGTTCCTCCCTGCGTCCAATCGGATGCAACGCATGCGCGCCAACGGGCGCCGCTCTCCCAAAGTCTTTACCGGAGTTTTTGCGATGGCCTTTCCCATAAAAACCTGTGTCCTCTGCGGAGAAGAGTTCGAACTGCGCCCGGACAAGCCGGGCTACGCCAACCGCTGCCCCGCCTGCTCCACGCCGGAAGCTGCGGCATCCAGTGGCCGGAACCCGTTGGCCTCCGGCGATCGCGAAGCCAACGCCGCCCGCCACGAGGCCATGCGCAACCTGCTCTACCGCAAGGATCGTTAAAGTTCCCGCAGAATTTGGGTGCCCCACATCTCGTTTTTTGAGATGTGGGCGAACCAGAAACCCTGTCTCGCTGCTGAAGCAGGCAGCGCGGCGGTTGGGGCGCTTCAAGCAGGCCGCGGCCAATTCGCCACGGAAACCATGCTTTTGGGGGCAACAATAGCTGATGCCAGGACAACGATGGCCGCCGCCGCAGCGGTCATTGCGGCGATGCTTTACACATCTGCTGACGGCATGCCTGCAATCTTAGAGAATTTGACGTGTTCGGAGTACAGAAGACTGCCACCTGCTCAAGGCCGAGTGGACACAACCAGACGATTATTCTGACTGGGCGATGCTGGCTAAGTCATTCCCGATTGTGAGCGTGCTCCTGGGCTGCTCTTACCCT
>JAKAQS010000178.1 GCA_021819585.1 Acidobacteriota bacterium | reverse complement strand
TGGACCATCATTTGGACGACGACGCCGTGGACGCTGCCGGCCTCCATGGCGGTGGCTTTCCACCCGGAGACAACCTACGTCGCCCTGAGTAGCGGAAACGAGGCCGAAGACGATGTATACATCGTCGCGGAGGCTCTCATGGAGCCGGTGCAAGCGGCCTGCGATCTGCGGGGAGACCTGGCCGGCGCGGTTCCAATTGTGACCTTCCCGGGATCCAGGATGGAGCGGACGATCTTCGCACATCCGTTTCTTGACCGCGAGATTCTGGGCGTCAACGCCGATTATGTGACGACGGATCAGGGCACGGGTGCCGTGCATACGGCGCCGGCGCACGGACCGGACGACTTCGCCACCGGACTCCGCTACGAACTGCCGCTGGCCTGCGATGTGGATGCGCAGGGCAAGTTGCGTAACGGACTGCCGGAGTATGACGGCATGTTCGTCTTCAAAGCCAACGCAGCCATCGAGGATCTGCTGGAGGCCAGGGGCGCGCTGATGGGCCGGCGCCACCTGGAGCACAAATATCCGCACTGCTGGCGTTGCCACAAGCCGCTGATCTTTCGCGCAACCGAGCAGTGGTTTATCGCCATGGAGACGCCGGTGCTTTCCATGAAGGCAGGTGGAGGCCAGCAGAGTTTCCGCCGGCGGGCGCTGGAGGAGATCAGGCGGGTGAGCTGGGATCCGGCCTGGGGAGAAGAGCGCATCTCCAACATGATCGCGACCCGGCCTGACTGGTGTATCTCCCGGCAGCGTATCTGGGGTGTTCCGATCGCGGTTTTTCTCTGCGAGAAGTGTCATGAGCCCCTGAACCAGGAGCCGATCAACCGGAGCCTGGTGGAGCTGTTCTCCCGCGAGGGCGCCGATGCCTGGTACAAGTATGAAGCCGCTGAGCTTCTGCCGGCCGGCACGCCCTGTCCTGCCTGCGGCGCGGTGATGCAGTTTCGCAAGGAGATGGACATCCTGGATGTATGGTTTGAGAGCGGCGCCAGTTGGCACGCCGTGCTGGACGTTGAGCCGGAGTTGCGCTGGCCGGCGGATCTCTATACGGAGGGGGGAGATCAGCATCGGGGATGGTTTCATTCCTCGCTGCTGTGTTCGGTGGGGATCCGCGACGCGGCTCCCTACAAGATGGTGGCGACCAGCGGATGGACCCTGGACGAGCAAGGACGCGCCTTCTCCAAGTCGCTGGGAAACGGTGTCGACCCGGTGGATGTGGCCAATCGCCTGGGAGGCGAGATCATTCGCCTCTGGGTAGCCAGCGTGGACTTCCGCGAGGACGTGGCGGCCAGCGAGAATCTGATGCAGCGAGTGAGTGAGAACTATCGCAAGCTGCGCAATACGCTACGCTTCCTGCTCAGCAACCTCGCCGACTTTGATCCAGCCAAACATGCGGTTGGCTGGATGGAGATGCAGCCGCTCGATCAATATATTCTGGCGCGCACGGCGGAACTCGATGCGGTCATCCGCAGAGCCTACGAGGAGTTCGAGTTCCATCGCGCGTATCAGGCGCTGAACGAGTTTACAAACTCCGATCTGAGTGCGCTGTATCTGGATGTGGTCAAGGATCGCCTCTACACATTCGCGCCGCAACACCCGGCGCGCCGGAGCGCGCAGACGGCGATATGGCGAATCGCCGAGGTGGTGACACGCTTGATCGCTCCGATCCTTTCCTTTACCGCCGATGAGGTCTGGCAGCACTTGCCCAGATTGGAGGGCCGGGCCCTGAGCGTGCATCTGGCTCTGTTCCCGGAGATGTCCGAGGTCATTCCGGGCAATATCGCCGCTCTGGAGGCGGATTGGGAGCAGTTGGCCCGAATCCGTCAGCTTGTGATGATCGAACTGGAGGCGCTTCGCCTGGCCAAGTCCATTGGAAAGAGCCTGGACGCGAGCGTGCAAGTGATCGCCACGGAAGGATCCAGGGAGGCGCAGGCGCTCGATCGGTATGAACGGGCGCTCGCCGAGTACTTCAATGTGTCTCAGGCCACCGTCCAGCTTGTGGGCGCAAGCGAGAACCAGACGGCCGTGCTTATCGAAGCCAAGGTGGCCGATGGCGTCAAGTGCGAACGTTGCTGGCGCGTGGTTGCGGATGTGGGAGCGGACACTCGCTGGGCAACGGTGTGCGCACGCTGTGCCGAGGCTCTTGAGGCGATGGGCTTTGCTCCCATGGCTGGGGAGGAGGCTTGATGCCTGCAACCGTCCCTGAGCAAAGAGTGCGGCCGGACATGCGCTGGTTGATGTTTGTGATCGCCGCCGCGGTGATCCTCCTGGACCGCGCGAGCAAGCGCTGGATTGCTGCTCATATCGTGCCTGGCCAGGCGATCGTGGTGCTTCCCAGGATCTTCCGCCTCACCCACGTGCTCAATCCAGGCGCCTCCTTCAACTTGTTTGAAGGCAGTGGATCCCCTGGGCTTGTGCGTCACTTTCTGATTGTTTTTTCCATCCTCGCGGTTGCGGTGGTCCTGCTGCTGCTGTGGAAGGTAGGCCAGAGACTGAGCGCTACGTCGGTGGGCTTGGCGCTTATCCTTGGCGGAGCGTGTGGAAACCTCTATGACCGCGCGCGTTTTGGCTACGTCATCGATTTTTTGGAAGTACACATCATCCACTATCACTGGCCGGACTTCAACGTAGCGGACTCGTCGATTGTTGTTGGGGTAAGTCTGCTGTTGCTGGAGATGCTTTGGCCGCAAAGGAGTGAGTGAGCCCCATGGGGAAGGATGCTCCGAAGGACAAGATTACGATTCGCGGCGCGCGAACCCATAACCTGAAGGGCATTGATGTCGACATACCGCACAATGCCCTGGTGGTGGTCAGTGGCGTTTCGGGTTCGGGAAAGTCCTCTCTGGCGTTTGATACGGTGTACGCCGAGGGTCAGAGGCGTTACGTCGAGAGCCTGTCCGCCTATGCCCGGCAGTTTCTGGAGCGCATGGAGAAGCCCGCGGTGGATTCCATCGATGGATTGGCTCCCGCCATTGCCATCCGCCAGAAGAATCAAACGCGCAACCCGCGCTCCACGGTGGCCACGGCGACCGAGATCTACGATTATCTTCGCCTGCTCTATGCGCGTTGTGGGACGGTGACTTGCCTTCACTGTGGAGGCATTGTGCGCCGCGACACCGTGGACGAGATTGTGACGCGGATCTTTGCTCTGGCTGAAGGCACTCGCCTGTATGCTCTGTTCCCCGTGGTGCGCAGCCAGGTCAGACTGGAGGCGCTACGGGAGGTTGATTCGATCACCGAGGCTGACGAGGGTGAAAAAGGCGTTCGGGCGGCGAAGACGGCAGGCAAAAAACCAGGCAAGGCGGCCAGGAAGCCGCCGGGGGAGCAGAGCGGGCCGGCGCCTGGCCAGGAGTTCGGCGGGGAGTGGATGCGTGAACGCCTGGCAGATCTCCGCCGGCGAGGGTATAACCGGCTGTGGCAGGCGGAGGTGGGCGGAGGAGCGGGCAGGATCGTGGAATTCTCTACTCCGGAGTCTCTGCTGGAGTTGGACTTTGCAGCATCCGCAGAGCGCCCGATCTATGTTCTGGTGGACCGCTTGGTGCTCTCACCCGATCTTCGGCCGCGGATCGTGGATGCGATCGAGACGGGGTATCGCGAGGCGGGAGAGATTGTATTTCGCACGGCTTCAAGGGATGGAGGGGCTGAGCGCCCATCCAGCGAGTTGATGCTGCGCTATTCAGCGGTCTTCAAGTGCTCTGACTGCCATCGGGCCTATCGCGAGCCGGAGCCCAGTCTGTTCAGCTTCAACAATCCTTACGGAGCCTGCCCGCGCTGCCAGGGATTCGGCAACACCATCGACTTTGACCCAAACCTGATCGTCCCCAATCCCACCCGGACACTCGATGAAGGTGCGATCGATCCCTGGACCAAGCCAAAGTACCGCTCCTGGCAGGCGGAGATGAGACGCGCCGCCAAGGCGGAGGGTGTTCCGCTGGATGTGCCCTGGTTTGATCTGAGCGAGGGACAACGGCGATTTATCGAAGAGGGTGGAGCAGGCTCCGGATCCTGCCCGCACTGGCCCGGGATCCGCGGCTTCTTTGCCGAGCTCGAGCGCAAGAAATACAAGCTGCACGTCCGCGTCTTTCTCTCCCGGTACCGCGGCTACGCCCTCTGCCCGGAGTGCCGAGGTCAGCGCCTTCGCGCGGAGGCGCGCGCCGTGCTTCTGGAGGGGAAAAACATCAGCGCGCTCTGTGCGCTCACCATCGTCGAGGCGAGGGAGTTCCTGGAAAGGCTGAAGCTGAGTCCCGCGCAGCAGGAGATAGCGGGCAAGGTACTGGAAGAGGTGCGTCAGAGGGTGCGATTTCTGCAGCAGGTGGGGCTGGAGTACCTGACCCTGGACCGGCTGAGTTCCACCCTGAGTGGGGGGGAGTCACAGCGCATCCAACTGGCGGCAAGCCTCGGTTCTCGTCTGGTGGGAGCGCTCTATGTGCTGGATGAGCCCTCGATCGGACTGCACGCACGGGATACGGCGAAGTTGATTCAAATCATGGAAGAGCTGCGCGACCTGGGCAATACGATCCTGGTGGTGGAGCATGATCCGGAGGTGATACGGGCGGCTGACCATCTGCTCGACCTGGGGCCGGGCGCGGGCGAGTTGGGTGGAGAGTTGCTGGCCGCAGGCTCCCCGGACGAGGTCAAGGAGATTCCCGCATCTCTTACCGGACGCTATCTGAGCGGCCGGTCGAGCATCAACGTTCCCCGCCATCGCCTGGAGCGGGAGCGGGAGAGACTGCTGCTGAGGGGAGCCAGAATCCATAACTTGCGCGGCGTGGACGTAGAGGTGCCTTTAGGGCTGTTGTGTTGCGTAACCGGCGTTTCCGGGTCGGGTAAATCGACGCTGGTGCATCAAGTGCTTTACCGCGCGCTGCTGCGGGCGCTGGGCAAAGAGGGAGGGGGGCAGGAGAGTGCGAACCTTTATCGGGAGATCTCCGGATCGCAGTATTTGAACGACGTGGTGCTGGTCGATCAGTCACCGATTGGACGGACACCGCGCTCGAATCCGGTGACCTACATCAAAGCCTTCGACGCGATTCGGGAGCTGTTTGCGGCCCAGCCGGATGCGCGGCGAAAGGGCCTGACGGCAGGATCTTTTTCTTTCAATGTTCCGGGCGGGCGCTGCGACGTATGCGAAGGCGACGGGGTGGTGACCGTGGAGATGCAGTTCCTCGCCGATGTCGAGTTGCCTTGCGAGCAGTGCAATGGGACGCGCTATCAGCCCTCCATTCTGGAGGTGAAGTACAAGGGAAAGAACATTCACGATGTGTTGCAGATGACCGTGCGCGAGGCCCTG
Source organism: Acidobacteriota bacterium (assembly GCA_021819585.1). Taxonomy (GTDB): domain Bacteria; phylum Acidobacteriota; class Terriglobia; order Terriglobales; family Acidobacteriaceae; genus Granulicella. The sequence goes on along the minus strand of JAKAQS010000178.1, from coordinate 2,679 downwards.
GCCTACTTTGCCGGCCATCCCAGAATTGTGGATCGGCTGGCGGTGCTGGAAGAGGTAGGGCTGGGGTACGTGCGCCTGGGACAGAGCGCCACGACGCTGAGTGGAGGAGAGGCGCAACGGGTGAAGCTGGCGCAGCATCTGGCCGCGGCGCGCTCTGGAGCCTCGGGCGGGGCCGCGGGGCTTCAGGGCGCGGCCAAGCGGGCGGCCAGCCGTATCCTCTATATCCTGGATGAGCCCACCACAGGGCTGCACTTTGAAGATGTGGCCAAGCTGCTGATCGTCTTTCATAAGCTGATCGATGGCGGTGGATCCGTGCTGGTGATCGAGCACAATCTGGATGTGATCAAGTGTGCGGATTGGGTGATTGATATGGGGCCGGAGGGCGGAGCAGGGGGCGGTCAGGTTGTGGCGGCTGGAACTCCAGAGGATCTTGCCGGGGTGCGGGAGTCCCATACGGGGCTTTGGTTGAGATCGGTATTGAAAGGTTCCGGCGCTCTGCCTGCGCAGGAGGTGGCATGAGGTTCCATCGCGCGGTCTTCTCATCCTTCGTCGGCTATACCGTTCCTTGCGTGACGATCGTCTGCCTGCTGGCCGCCTGGGTGTTCTCCGCGGCGGCGCAGAACCTTCCGCCAGGAACGCACAGCGTGGATAACGGTTCCCAGCAAGAGGCGTACCGCAGGCAAGTGGAGGCGGCGGAGAGTGAACTGGAACGGCAAGAGTACAAGCAGGCCGAAGCGACGTTGAAGCTCCTGGCTGCGCAGAACCCCAAGGATGGCAGGGTGCAGTACGATCTTGGGTTTGCCGAGGAGCGCAACGGGGAAGAGGCGGCTGCGGCGCAGGCCTACGCCGCGTCCATGGCAGCTCTGCCGCAGTTCGCCGAGCCCCGGGTGGCGCTGGGGCTGCTGGACGCGCGCGCCGGACACTTTGAGCAGGCCCACAAGGAGCTGCTGGATGCCTCCAACCTCACCTCGGCATCCGCGGATCTCCGCGCACGGGCATTGCGCGCTCTGGCGCATCTGGACGAGGAGAAGGATCCCGAGGCGGCGCGGGAGGAGTTGCTGGCCGCCCTGAAGCTGACCCCGGCGACTCCCGACGATGTGCTGATGAGCGCCGAGCTGGCCGATCGCGCCAAGGATTGGAGCGATGCGGTGACAGCTTATCGGAAGGCGCTGGACCTTACGCCCGGCAACGTGGATGCGGAGGCGGGACTCGCCCATGCGTTGCAGAAGGAGGGCAAGTTGGATCAGGCCGATACGGTGGTCTCGGCGGCGTTGAAGGAGCATCCTCAGGATGTGCGTCTGGTAGCGCAGGCGGCGGAGGTCTACGCAGCCGAGGGGAAGGCAGCGGCGGCCATTCCGCTGCTGGAGCAGTTGCGTTCTTCCGATCCCAAGATTGCAGCCGATCCCGATACGACCCAGCTTCTGGCGCAGCTCTACGATGTGAGCGGCGACAATGCCAAAGCCGAGCAACTCGATCTGCAGTTGCTGGCCTTGCGTCCGAATGATCCCATGCTGCTCGACGCGCTCGGCAGCGCGCAGGTCAAGCAAGGACAGGATGCGGCAGCAGAAGCGACGCTGGAAAAGGCGGTTGCGTTGCGGGCAGCCTTTGGCGACGACAAGGCGTGGGGAGTGGCTGAAGGCCATCTGGCGTTTGCGGCGTCCAAGAACAACGATCCACAGACCTGCCTGCAGGCGCTGGCGGCGCGAGCCACGGTGTTGCCGAACTCGCCCACTTCGCTGTTCTTGCAGGCCACTGCCGAGGATCATCTGCGCCATCGGCAAGCGGCGATCAATGCCTACAAGGCGTTTCTTGCCGCAGCCGCCGGAAAGTTTCCCGATCAGGAGTGGCAGGCGAAACAGAGAATCAACCTGTTGGAAAGCCAGCGCTGATGCGGCGCAGCGCCGGCTGCGGGCGAGCATGATAGGCTGATGCCAGCGTGCCGCGTCCTGCTTTGCCAAGTGTCCCCCCCTCGATCCTCTCGATCTTCGAGCAGGAGTACCGTGCATTACGGCCCAGGGCGCCGATGCCGTTGCTGGAGGTCAAGCTGCGGCGATTCACCAGCCTGAATACCACGATTCGGCTGCGCCGCGACCAGGATGGAATGGGCCGGCTGGTGGTGCGGCTCTCCGACCTGCTGGAGAATGCTCCCGAGAGCGTTCACCAGGCGATCGCGCATATTCTGCTGGCCAAGCTGTACCGCAAGCCGGTGGCGCCGATGCATGCGGACCGGTATCGGCGCTATGCGCAGTCTGAAGCGGTCTCCCGCCAGGCCGAACAGATGCGGCAGATTCGAGGCAGAAAGATCATCAGTTCGCCGCAGGGCAAGGTCTACGACCTGAACGAGGTTTTCGAGTCTGTGAACCGGCGGTTCTTCCATGGCTTGATGGGAAGGCCGATTCTGACCTGGAGTGCGCATGTGGCCAAGCGCATGCTAGGGCATTATGATGCGGCTCACAATACGATTGTGGTGAGCCGAGTGTTTGATCGGCCAGGTACGCCACGTTACGCCATCGAATATCTGCTGTACCACGAGATGCTGCACCTGAAGCACCCGGTAAAGGTGCGGGCCGGGCGCCGCTGCGTGCATTCGCGGGAGTTTCAGGCCGAGGAGCGGCTGTTTCCGGAGTTGGATCTCGCCAGGGAGTTTCTGAAACGTCTGTAGGCTCTCAAATTGAGATC
>JAKAQS010000177.1 GCA_021819585.1 Acidobacteriota bacterium | reverse complement strand
AAGCCTGTCGTCAAGCCGGCGGAGTCATCGAAAGCGAAGATCCAGATACAAAAGGAGACAGTGAAGATCGAGGGCCGGGCGAAGATGATGCGGATCTTCATCGGCGAGAGCGACCGCTGGCAGGAAAAGCCACTGCATCAGGCCCTGGTGGAGGCCATGCGCGCCAACGATTTGGCCGGAGTTACGGTCTACCGCGGCATCCTTGGGTATGGCGCCCACCGCAGGATTCACAAGGACAGGCTCTTCCGTCTCTCCGAGGATGCTTCCATCGTGCTATCGGTGGTGGACAGCGAAGAGAAGCTGAAGGAGTTTCTTCCGCTGGTGGACAAGATGGTTCAGGAGGGCCTGGTGGTGATCTCCGACGTCGAGATCATCAAATACGCGCACCGCACACCCTCCGCGGGCGAAGGGGCGTGAAGCGATGAAGGAAGAGTTTCAGGCCAGAATGCTGCGCATCTACTGTATGGAGACCGATCAATGGCAGGGTGAGCCGCTGTATAAAGCCATCGTGGCCAGGTGCATGGAGCTGGGCATCGCGGGCGCCACCGTCTATCGCGGTCTGGAGGGATTTGGCGCCAGCGCCAGGATCTATCAGCCGCACCTGTTCTCCATCTCCAGCAATCTTCCCATCATGGTGAGCGTTGTGGACACCGAGGAGCAGATACAGAAACTCCTGCCCCAGGTTGAGCGGATGATTGCGGGCGGATTGATCGCCATCTCCACGGTGCAGGCGATTCGCTATCTTCGTTCCGAGCAGGATCAGCCGGCGTCGAGCTGAGGCAGTGGGCGTTGCCTAACGCAGCTCGGCGGAGCGGAGAAAGTCGAAGCTTCCTCCAGGATCCAGTCTCAGGCGGCTCAGGCGCGTGGAGTGGACCACGACGTTGTCCGGATACCAGAGGGGGATGGTGGGAAGGTCCTGGGCGAGGATCTGTTGGATCCGGATGTAGTCCTGGCGGCGTTCCGCTTCGTTGGTGGTGTCGTTCGCCGCGCGCAGCAGGGTGTCCACCCGGGGGTTGGAGTAGTGGCCACGATTGGCTCCCCGGGGCGGAAACATCTCGGTCGCGTAGGCGTAGTGAAAGATGTCCGGATCCTCGTTGGAGCCGATCCAGCGCAGCAGATACATCTGGAAGGCGCCTTTGGTGATGTCCGAGTAGAACGTGCCAAAGTCTGACCAGCGCAGGGCGAGGTCGATTCCGACCTCGCGCAGCTCAGCCTGCAGCGCCTGGGCTTCCAGCCGGGAGGTCTCATCCGTGGAGGTCTTCAGAGTGAGGTGCAGGCGAATGCCGTTGCGGTCCGGCCGTAGTCCGGCTGCGTCGAGCAGGGCAATGGCCCGGCCTATATCGTGCGGATACTGCGCAAGCTCGTCTGCGGGCGCTTCTGCCCAGTGGCCGGGCGGAAGCAGGGTGTCTGCCAGGCGGGCATGGCCGCGCCACAGCGCGGCGATCAACGCCGGACGATCCATCGCCAGGGCGATGGCCCGGCGCACGCGGGGATCGCGCAAGGCAGGATCCTGGACATTGAAGTTGAGGTAGTCGACGCGATCGCCGGGGCCGGTGGCGATGGCCAGATGGGGATGCCGGGACTTGGCGGCGTGGTCTCCCAAAGCATGCACCATATCCATGGTCAGGAGGTTGCTCTCCGCGTCCGCCGATCCCTTTTCCATCTCCAGAGCGGCGGTGATGGTATCCGGAACCACCTCAAAGCGGACTCGCTGGATGGTCGGGCTGGGCGCTCCTGCCCAGTAGGCAGGGTTACGCTCCAGGATCACATCCTTGTCCTGAACCTGAGAGACAAAGCGGAAGGGACCAGAGCCGAGGGGATGAAGGCCCTCGTCTGCGCCGGCGCCGTTCTCCACCACGCCAAAGAGGCCGTCGCTGAGGTTGAAGAGCAGGCTGGGCAAAGGTGTGCTGGTGTGGACGATGACAGTGAGCGGATCCGGAGTCTCCACTGCGGTGATGGCCTTGAAGGCGCCGCCTTTGGCCGTGACGATGGAGCCGTTCGTCATGCTGCGGATGGACCAGGCGACATCGGCCGAGGTGAGGGCATGGCCATCGGTGAAGCGAACGCCGGGGCGAAGATGAAAGATCCAGGTGAGCGGGTCGCGGCGAAGCCAGCTTGTAGCCAGCCATGGTTGCAGATGAAAGTGGGCATCCTTGCGCACCAGGGGGTCGAAGATGAGCTCTCCAATACGTTCCGACTGGGAGTCCGTGCCCTGACGGACGTCCAGGCTGTTGGGCGAGGACTCGATGAGAAAGACCAGGGTGTGGGGATGGGGCGCGGGTCGGCAGCCGGTGAGGGCGAGAGCAGCGGTGAGCATGACAGTGCGACGGCGCCACCAGCGCCCGCAAGGCGCGTCCGGCGCAGGGGCCGAATAGAAGCAGCGCTCGCAAGACCTTGTCCGGAGGGTCGGCGCAGAGCGTAGCGGCGCAGGGTGATGCCTCATGCGAAGGTGACCTTACCCAGAATGACCTGCCGGGCGGCGCCGGTGGCGGAGGGCACATTGCCAGGCAGGTGATGCCAGGTGAGCCACCCGAGCAGGGCGAACGCAGCGGCCTCCTTGGCTTCCACTGGAAGGCCGGCATCTGCGGTGTTGGAGACCTTGACGCCGAGCGGTGCAAACCCCTGCTCAAGCATGCTCATCAAAGTTGGGTTCCGGGCTCCTCCGCCAGCGGCCAGCAGCTCCGTGGATCGGGCCTCGGATCCGTACCTTTCCAGATGGGGACGGCAGATGCGCCGGTAGGCGTCCAGGACAGTGGCTGCGGTGAACGCGGTGGCCGTAGCGATGACGTCCTGGCGTAGCGCACTTGTCCGCTTGCGCTGGGAGAGAAGACGCTCGGCGAAGGCTGTGCCGAACTGCTCCCGTCCGCAGGACTTGGGCGCAGGCTTGGAGAAGTAAGGGGCGGTCATGAGCCGGTCCAGAACCGGTTGCAGCACACGGCCGGAGGCGGCGACCGCTCCATCTCGATCCAGAGGACGGTGGTAGAGCCGTTGCATCAGCAGATCGATGAGCATGTTGGCCGGGCCGGTATCAAAGGCCAGAACCTCAGCGATGGAACCGGCGGCGGGAAGGGCGGTGACGTTGGCGATGCCGCCCAAGTTCAGCAACAGCCGGTTTTTCGTCGCGTGGCGAAAGCTGCAGAAGTCCAGCATCGGAACCAACGGCGCTCCCTGGCCTCCGGCCGCCAGATCCGCTGGGCGAAAGTCGCTGACGACGGGGATGCGCATCCGCTCCGCGATCACGGCAGCCTCTCCCATCTGGGAGGTGCAGCGGAGAGGGGATCCCAGGAATCTTGCGGAAACGGCCTGGTGGTAGATGGTTTGGCCGTGGATGGCGGCCAGTTGTGGCTTGCGGCGCAGACTCGCGGATGTCTCCGCGATGGCGCCGGCGTAGAGCTCACCCAACCGCCAGGAGAGCTGCGAGAGTTCCGCCGCCGTGGTTCCGCGCCCTGCGGCGATGGCGAGGATGGTGGAGCGTAAGGTCTTCTCGTAGGGGAAGGCCCGATGGCCGAGCAGCTTCACCTGCGGCAGGTCCGCGGCATGCAGACCAGGACGAATGCGGCACAGCGCCACGTCGATGCCGTCGGCCGAGGTGCCGCTCATGACCCCGGCGACCAGCAGCGGGCGAGGCTGGGGCGCCGGCGCGCTGTGCCCTCTAGTCCTGTCGGGCTGGCTGGAGCGGGGGCTCATGCGCCGCCTCGCAACTCGCTCTGTAGCTCGGCCAGCAGGTGAAGGGCCTCGCGAGGGGTCAGGCCGTCAAGATCAAGCTGCTCCAGGCGGTCGACGATGCGTTGCGAGAGGGGAGTGAACATGGTCATCTGCACGTTCATGGGGCGTCCTTCGGCGGACAGCTTCTGCCCAGCCTCGCGGACCTGTTGGTCTTCAGCGCGCTCATGGGCCTTGAGCACCTCACGCGCGCGGCTGATCACTGGGTTGGGAAGGCCGGCCAGGCGAGCCACCTCGATGCCGTAGCTCTTGCTGGCGGCGCCGGCCTCCACCGTGTGCAGGAAGACGATTCCGCCGGAGCTCTCGCGCACGGTGACGCGCACGTTGCGCAGGCGCGTGAGCCGGTCCGCGAGCAGGGTGAGTTCGTGGTAGTGGGTAGCAAACAAGCTTCGGCACCCAATCACGTCATGCAGATGCTCCACCGTGGCCCAGGCCAGCGAGAGGCCGTCATAGGTGGAGGTGCCGCGGCCCATCTCATCCAGCAAAACCAGCGAGCGCGGAGTGGCCGTGTTGAGGATGGCGGCGGTCTCGGTCATCTCCACCATGAAGGTGGAACGGCCGCGGGCGAGGTTGTCGGCGGCTCCGATGCGGGTATAGATGCGATCGGCCAACCCCAGGCGCATGCTCTCGGCGGGCACAAACGATCCGCACTGCGCCAGGATCACCAGCAGGGCTGTCTGGCGGAGATAGGTGCTCTTGCCGCCCATGTTCGGTCCCGTGATGAGCAGCAGGGAAGGCCCGCCGTCGACTTTCGCCGCGCCTGCGCCGCTCTCCGGCGCGGAGTTCAGCAGCAGGGAGTTGGGGATGAACCGGCCCAGGCCCTCTTCTTCCATGCGGCGCTCGATGACCGGATGGCGGCCGGAACGCACCTCAAGGATGCCGCCGGAGTCGACCTGCGGCCTTACCCAGCCGCGCAGCGCCGCCAGATGCGCAAAGCAGCCGAGCAGGTCGATCTGAGCCACCAGGCGCGAGGTCTCGCGGATACGCGAGGCATTGGAGAGAAGCTGGCGGCGAAGCTCCGCGAAGATGCGGCGTTCCATCTCGGCGGAGCGCTCCTGCGCGGTGAGGATCTTCACCTCCAGATCTTTCAGTTCAGGGGTGGTGAAGCGCTCGGCGTTCACCAGGGTTTGCTTCCGCTCATAGTCGCCCGGCACCAACCTGGCGTTGGCCTTGGTGACTTCAATGGAGTAGCCGAAGACGGAGTTGAAGCGAACCTTGAGCGAACCGATGCCGGTGCGTTCCCGCTCCCGCTCCTCAATGGCCGCGATACGCTGCCGGGCGGTTGAGGACAGGTTGCGCGTGGCATCCAAATCCGGATCCACGCCCTCGCGGATAGCCCCGCCGTCACCTAGCGTCAAAGGCGGTTCGTCGACCAGGGTGCGGGCGATAAGTTCACTGAGGTCGTCAAGGGTATCCAGAGAGTTAGCGAAGTGAGCCCAGGGGCTGGACGGGTTCGCGGTGACGAACTCGGAGACCGCTGAGCGCAGCCCCGGCAGACGAGCCAGGGTCTTTCCCAACGCCACCACCTCCCGGGGGCCGGCCGTCTCCATGGAAACCCGTCCCAGCAGCCGTTCCAGATCAAGAATCCCCTCCATGGAGCGGCGCAGGCCTTCGCGGTATCGCAGGTTGGAGACCGCCTCCGCGACCGCGTCCAGCCGAGCCTGGATGGCCTCCAGCGATTGCATGGGGCGGAGGATCTGCGCGCGCAGCAGACGCTTGCCCATGGGGGTGCAGCAGGCGTCCAGCGTCCAGAAGAGCGTGGTCTGCGGTCCCTCGACGGAGAACAGCGGCTCTACCAGCTCCAGGTTGCGCACGCTGACGGCGTCCAGCTCGAGAGCTTCGTTGCGCTGGTAGAAGCGCAGGATGTCGAGGTGCTCCAGGGCTCCTTGCTTGGTGGCGCGAAGGTAGTGGACGATGGCCCCGGCGGCGATGGCCGCTGCCCGGTGATGCTCCAGGCCCATACCGTCGAGCGAGTACACACGCAGTTGCTGGCGAAGCAAGGGCAAGGCGTACTCCTCGCTGAATACCCAGTCCTCCAACTCAGTTCTCGCTGCGCGAATCTCGGTCCCGGCGCCTTCTTCTGGCAGGGCGTCTCCGCCGCGGGTCTCCTTCAGCAGGCCCTGGCCCGCGGCTGCGGCGCCCCAAAGACCAGGCGGAGAACTTTGGGGAAAAAGAACCTCCGCTGGATGGATCCTGGCCAACTCGTCCAAGGCGAGAGCCCAGGCGGAAGGGCCGGCGAACTCGGTGGCGCGGAATTCACCCGTGGAGAGATCCAGCACGGCCACTCCCACGGCGGCCAAAGAACCGCTCCCGGCCGCGCTGATGCCGGCCAGCCACTGGCTCTCGCTCGCCTCCAGGCCGGCGTCCACCGCTGTGCCGGGGGTCAGGACTCGCGTGACCTCGCGGCGGACGATCGTCTTGGCCGTTTTGGGATCCTCCATCTGCTCACACAGCGCCACCCGGTAGCCTTTGCGCAGCAGGCGCTGCAGGTAGGTTCCGGCGGAGTGGTAAGGCACACCGCACATGGGGACGGCGCGAGTCTTGTCGCGTGCGGTAAGGGTGAGCTGCAACTCGCGCGAGGCCACCAGAGCATCCTCATAGAAGAGCTCATAGAAGTCGCCCAGACGGAAGAAGATCAACGCATCCGGATGCGCATCCTTGGCCGCGCGGTACTGCCGCATGACCGGAGTCAGGTCGCGGTCGTCCCCCGCAGCGGCTGTTGGATTGGAACTGGACATGGATGCAAATCGTCTGAGTGCCCAGAATATCGTAGTCGATCCGGCAGGGACCGGTACGTGCCGGGTCAGGCCGGCGCGCCGCCTCTACCGGAACGGGCTGGATTGGTTTGTCTAGCCGCGCCGGCTTGCCGGGAGGGACGCCGCCTGAGGGTGCGCATGGTGCTCTTCCGGCTGGGTCGAAAGTGCCGGTCGAGTTTACGGCCCTGGGCATTTGTGAGCATGGTCACAATGGCTCGGCAGATGGAAGATATACTGAAACTTCGCGCAGGAGCAGTGTGCGATGCTGACCGTATGACCCTGGTTTGGCTCCGAGTTGCGGTGATTCTTTACGGCGTGGCCGCCCTGGCAGTTCTGCCGGCAGCTCTCTATAATCGCCCTCGCTGGCGGCATATTGCGCTTCCATCCGCGTTCACGGGTGCATTCTTTCACTTCGTCTCGATCACCGAGACGCTGTACGCGGCGCACCGTGCTCTGCCGGTGGATACGCACGAGACTCTCTCCATGCTGGGTTTGTTGCTGGTGGTAGGCTTTCTGCTGCTGGCTGCCCGCTACCGGACCACCAGCTTCGGCATCTTTCTGTTGCCCATTGCCGTGCTGATGGCGAGCCTTCCGGCGTTTCATCCCGGGCATGAGAGGATCGCCTATCCGCTGGTGCGCAGCGGATGGATCTTTCTGCATATTGCGCTGCTGCTGGCGGCCTACGCGGCGATGTTCCTCTCCTTGATCGCCAGTCTGCTGTATCTGGTGCAGGAGCGGCGGCTGAAGAAGAAGCGAATGGAGTCCAAGCGCGGTTGGCTGCCTCCGCTGGAGACGCTGGATCAGATCGGGCTGAACTCGCTGCGTTTGGGCCTCCCTTGCATGACCGCCGGGCTGCTGATTGGGACGGTGCTGGCTTTGGACACCATGGGAACGGCGTTCCTTGCCGATCCCAAGGTGCTGCTCTCGTTCGCCATGTGGGTCGCCTATGTGTTGATGATCTTCATCCGCACCCACAGCGGACTGCGCGGGCGGCGAGCGGTGTATCTGTCGAGCTTTGTCTTTCTGGTGATGATTGCGGTCTGGGCGGCGAACTCCTTCTCCGCCGTGCATAGGTTCAAGACGCCATGAGTGATCGGAAGCAGGGTGCGCAAAACCATCTGGAGACGGAGATTGCGGCGCAAGCTTCCACGCCGTCATCCAGGCTGCTGCTGCTGGGGGTGAACCACACCACCGCGCCGGTGGCGATGCGGGAACGGCTGGCGATACCGTCCCACCGGCTTGCGGAGGCGACCCGCACCTTGGCGGATCAGCCTGGGATCCGCGAGGCGATGATCCTCTCCACCTGCAATCGAGTGGAGATTCTTACTGTCCAGGACGGGTTTCAGGTTGGGCAGGAGGCTGGCGGGGGCGCCTCGGCAGAAGCCAGGTTCGAGCCGGCCAGAAGCATCATTCGTTTCCTCAACGAGTATCTTCAAGTGGGCGCCACCGACATCGAGCCCCATTTGTATCAGTACCATGAGCGCGATGCGATCCGGCACCTCTTTCGCGTAGCCAGCTCTCTG
>JAKAQS010000176.1 GCA_021819585.1 Acidobacteriota bacterium | reverse complement strand
CGGGCAGCTCACCATACTGCGCCAGAATGATGTTTTGTTGGGCGATCTCACACTTCATATTGCGTACCTCGATGGCCTCTAGGTCGTACGTACCTGGATCCCGCTTGCGGGGCGATCAACTCACGTTCCACTCCTGGCCGGAAGTCCTCTCCGGGGATCCTGGCCTTGCCGTCGTTCCTCTTCCTCTTCTGCTGCCGGCCCCTTCTGCCGCCGGCGCCGGTTACCTCGTGTCCGCGAGCTTGGCTCGCAGCTTTCTTGTAGCGCGGAACAACGTATTTTTCGCCGTCTCCTCGGTGGTGGAGAGCATCTCTCCGATGGTTCTCAACTTGAAGCCCTGATAGTGCTTGAGTTCGAAGACGGTGCGCTCCCGGGGGGTAAGCTCATTCAACGCCTGCTGGATGGCCGCCTGCATGGTCTTGCGCTCGAGTTCCCGCGCGGGGTTGGCGCTGGCCCGCCCATCGGTCAGATTCGCCAGCAGATCGATCTCATCTCCGGTTCCATCCAGCGCCGTCGCTGGATCCTCCCGCCGGCTCTTGCGCCGGCGCAACTGGTCAAGACAAAGATTGGTCACGATCCGGTACAGCCAGGTATAAAAGGAGCACTCAAAACGGAAGTTGGGCAGGTGGCGATAGGCTTTGAGAAACGCCTCCTGGTGTACGTCCTGCGCGTCCTGCTCGTTGCCCAGCATATGCATGGCCAGGCGCAGCACGCTGCGGTCGTAACGCCGCACCAAGGCGTCGAACGCCTGCCGATCGCCCCGCTGGGCGATGCGAATCAGTTCGTCATCTTCCGCTCGCTGCTGCTGGCGCACGTCCATCTGCTCAGCGCTGGGTTTGGTGCGAGTTCCGGGCCGGATCGCGGCGTTCGGCATCATTACCGTTGATTCTACCGCGCCTGGCGCCCCATGCTCTCGGAAGCTGAGGCTGAATGGACTGGTTTGCCGGCGGTCTGCGCCGGCGAACAGGATCGCGTCGCTGCTGCTCATACCGTTTCCGACTCCGGAGACAGGGTGACTACGTTCTCTTCGACGAACCCGCGGCGGCGAACGTAAGCATCTCAGAAAAACTTTCTTGCGGCTGTCCTCATGCCCTGACGGTAGACTGGCAGGAATGGTTCGCCCGGCTGCTCCTCTCTTTCCGAATCTCACTCCCGGCCCGCTTTCAAACCGGAGTCCGGGGCCGGCATCCCAAAGTGGTACGGAGGACTCTGCCCCCGCCGGCTCGGGCTGGGTGATCGCCCACTGCGATGGAGGAGCCCGGGGCAACCCCGGTCCAGCAGGCTATGGAGCGCTGCTCCAGGACGAGTCGGGATCGGTGCTGGCCGAGCTCTCCGAGTTCCTGGGCAATCGCACCAACAACTACGCCGAGTACTCCGGCCTGCTCGGCTGCCTGCAATGGGTGCTCGATCACGGCTATCGCCGGCTGCGCGTCGTCTCCGACTCCGAACTGATGGTCAAGCAGATTCAGGGCAAGTACAAGGTGAACTCGGCTGATCTTCGCCCGCTCTGGGAGCAGGCTCGCCTGCGCATCGCGCAACTCGACCGCTTCGAGATCTCCCATGCCCTGCGCCACAAGAACCGGCACGCCGATCAGCTCGCCAACCAGGCGATGGATCGCGGTACGCAGAGCCGCGCCGTTCCGGGCCGCCGCGGGCCAATCCCGGGGGCCGGAGATCACGCCGTCCAGGTTCGGACCAGCGGCGAGGGGGACTCAGCGAAATACCTCGAATCGTCTAACCTTGCCGCGGGACCGGACTCCTCCGCGCCGTCCAGCCGAAGCTCTTCCTCCAACGCCCCGACCGCGGGCGCTCCGGCTTCAAACCGCCGGATGCTGCGCGGATTCACTCGCAACGGCGCCGTTCATCTGCTGGGCGGCGCGGTTCTGCCGGACGGAATCTTCGTCAAGGTCATTCCGGAGTAAACCCTGTGCCTGCCCAGATCGACAGCTACATCGCGGCGGCCGGATCCAGACCAGCGGATCCCCAACCGAAGGGCTTTGGCTGGAGCAGCCGTCTCCGCCAGCCGGTAGAAGCGAATGAGTAGAGGCGTCCGACCGATCATTGCCTGGCTGCCGGCTTTTCTGCCGGCGGTGCTCAGCTTTTGGCCGCAGCCGGCGAAAGCCCAGTCGAATTCGCCGGAGGCCATCGCTGTGGTGCGTTCCGCCGTGGCCGCCGAGACTCAGGCCAGCCACACGGACCTCAGCATCTGGACCTACTGGGACCACGACGTTACTCCGGGCCAGGATGCCGCCTACTACACCATCGAGACCCGCCAAGGCACGCTGCGGCGCATGATCCGGAAGAACGGCCGGCCCCTGACAACGAAACAAGCGCAGGCCGAGACCAGGCGGATTGAAAGCTTTGTGGCTAGCCCCTCGGCACAGGCCAGGGTGAGAAGAGACCGCGCGCATGACGACGCCCAGGCCGCCCAGTTGCTCGCCATCCTGCCGGATGCCTTTCTCTGGACCATTGTGAGCCAGACCCCGCGGTGGGTGACCCTCCACTTCCAGCCCAATCCTCAGTACAGCCCGCCGGAGACGGACATGGAGGCGCGGGTGATGAGCGCCATGGCCGGGGAGATGATCGTCGCGCGGGACGGTGATCGCATCCGTTCCCTGCGCGGCCGCCTGACGCACAGCATCCTGATTGGCTTCGGGCTTCTCGCCAAGCTCTACGCCGGAGGCACATTCGATGTGGAGCGCAGAGAGGTCGGCGAAGGCCGATGGCAGATCACCCAGACCCACGTCCACATCGCCGGCCACGCCCTGCTCTTCAAGACCATCGGCCAGCAAGAAGACGAGGTGAAGACCGGATGGAAGCCTTCGACGGATGAGACCCTGGAGCAGGCTGCGCGCACGCTGGACGCGCCGGCCGCCAAACCCTGATTGGGGTTCCCAAACAGGACTCTCGCCGGTAGGAAGCTGTATCCCGGCACTTCAGCCAGTCTCAGAACTTCCTGGGGCAAGGGAGGCGGAGTGGCTTATCCTCAGCTTTTGCACTTTTCCGCGCTCGGCTGGCCACGTCTGTGGCGGAGTACGGCCGGGGGGCGAGCAGGCCGCCGATTTGCGGTGCTGATTTCGCATCTCAGCCCCCGGCGTGGCAATCTAAAAGATGCGTGACGATGATCTTCTCTCCATGGGGGCCATTGGGCCAGGCCGGAAGCCGCCGGGTTGGACGCAGCCGGCTGCGTGGGCCGCTGATGGCCGTTCTGTGCCTTGCGGCGCTCTCGGTCTCCGGGCAGGCCCCGCGGCAGACTCTTCCCCAGGCGCCCAGCGCCCTGATTGCGGCCCGCGAGGAAGCGCTCGCCAAGCCTGCCGGATCGGGGTTCGTCTTTACGCCCTCTGGAATCTATACGGCTCCCGGCGGATACACAGTCGAGCGCCCGAGTCAGACTGCTCTGCGCCTCTCACTGGATGACGCCATCTCGATCGGCCTGGCTCGCAATGTGCGCTTGAAGTACGACCGGGCCAACCAGCGGGCTGTCAGAGGAGATACGCTCGGCGTCTTGAATGCCCTGATTCCCAATATGAGCGTGAACGGGCAGGTCACCGCGCAGGAGCTGGACCTGGCTGCCCTGGGCTTTGGACCCTCGACTCTGACGGAGTTTCTGCATTCCGGCCTGCTGCCGCCGGGTTACACCTTCTCACAGATCGTCAAGTTCGACACCCTGCAGGGCTCGTTGAACGCCAGCCAGGTGCTCTTCAATCTGCCCGACTATGAGATCTATCGTGGCGCCGGCAACGAGGCCCGGGTGATCGATCTGAATCGGCTCACCGACCGTGGAGATCTTGTTCTTCAGGTCGGGATTCAGTATCTGCGGATTCTCTCCGACCAGGCAAATCTGAACGATGCGCAGGCCCAGCAACGCTCGGCCCGAACGCTCTTCGATCAGGCGGAGCAGAAGTACCGCGCGGGAACGGGGACAAAGCTGGATGCACTGCGCGGGCGGGTGGAGTTTCAACAGCGCGAAGAGAATGTGACCGTCGCCGGAGATCAGTTGGCCAAGGATATGATCCAGTTGACGCGCCTGCTGGGACTTCCCGCCGGACAAAAGCTGGAGCTGACCGATCCGGCGCCCTTTGCCGAGCTCGCGGAGATGGATCTGCCGGCGGCCAAAATCACCGCCTACAGGCACCGCAAGGATTACCTCAGCCTGCTGCAGCAGATTGCCCTGGCTCAGCGCGAACTCAAAGCGGTGAAGTATCAACGCTTGCCGACGCTCGCCTTCAACGGAGACTACGGCGTCATCGGCCTGACGACCGGCCCCTATCACGGCGACTTCACTGCCGTGGGCACCTTGAGCGTACCTCTCTTCCGCGAGGCGGCCCAGCGTGGGGAGCAGGATGTGGTGGGCGCTCAACTAACCGCTCTGCGCCAGCAGTTGAGCGATCTGCGAGTGACCATCGACGCCCAGATCCGCACCTCGATGCTGGATGTGAATGCTGCCCGGCAACTGGTCAAAGTGGCTCAGAGCAATGTCGCGCTGGCCCAGCAGGAGCTGTCCGACGAGCAGCAGAGGTTTGCGGCGGGAGTCGATGACAACCTTCCGGTGGTGGACGCCGAGGCAGCGGTCGCCGATGCCCAGGCGCAACTGGTCAACTCCCTCTACCAATACAACGTGGCCAAGCTCAACCTGGCCAGGAATACAGGCGTGGTCGAGACCCGCTACCGCACCTACCTGGGTCAACCGTAACCGTTCGCCGGAAGATTCGAAGCCCTTTCTGACAGATCGACGCCCTTGCTCCGCCAGAGATCCCGCTTCCGGCCTGTAAGATGGGGGACGTGGAGACCAAACCGAACAAGAGGCGCATCCTGCTGAGCTGGTCCGGAGGGAAGGACTGCGCCTGGGCCCTGCACCTGCTCCAGCAGAATTCGGAGTTCGAGGTCGTGGGTCTGCTGACCACCGTCAATCAGCACTTCGGCCGCGTGGCGATGCATGGATTCCGGGAGGAACTCCTGGATCTGCAGGGAGCGGCGGTGGGATTGCCGCTCTGGAAGGTGCCCCTGCCCTGGCCCTGCTCCAACCAGGTCTACGAGTCGCTGATGGCCGAGGTCTGCCAGGAGGCGGTCTCCCAAGGGCTGTATGGAATCGCCTACGGCGATCTTTTTCTGGAAGACGTTCGCGCCTACCGCGTGGAAAAGATGGCAGGGACAGGGTTGGAGCCAATCTTTCCCTGCTGGCTGATTCCCACCGGCCAACTGGTGCGGCAGATGATCGCCGCCGGCGTTCGAGCGCACCTGGTGTGCGTGGATCCGCGCAAGATAGACAGACAGTTCGCAGGCCGGGTGCTGGATGATCTCCTGCTCTCCGAACTGCCGGAGTCCGTGGACCCTTGCGGGGAGCGCGGCGAGTTCCACACCTACGTCAGCGCCGGGCCAATGTTCTCCGGTACCATTGAAGTGTCGCAGGGCGAGATTGTTGAGCGCGACAACTTTGTCTATGCGGACTTATTCCCGGCCGCGAATGCGAAGCATGGTTAGGTTTTTATCCCGGCATATGGCCAATTTGTTCTCCCGGCATCTTGATGATCTGTTTTCCCTCCGCCGGATGGCCCGGGGCCTGTTCCTCTGCGTGGTTGGAGGATCTCTGCTTAGCGGAGCCCTCAGCCCTGCGTGCTCCCAGGTGCTGGCGCAGAGGAACTGGGCCGGTTCCGGCGTCACCGTGCAGACGTGGTGGCGGCGGGGGGTGTTTTACCGGATCGATCCACGCCGTTTTCAGGACTCGATCGGCGATGGGCAGGGGGATCTGGGCGGGGTCGCGGAGCGGCTGGATTATTTGCAGTCGTTGGGGGTGGATGCACTGATTCTCGAAACAGACCCCGAGATGGACCAGGCGGCCGCAACCCTGAAACCGGCCACGCCAGTCCTCCGGTCCGCCGGCTCTGACCCCATGGAGCCTACACCAGAGGTGAGCGCGGCCTTCGATACCCTGATGCGGTCGGCGATTGAGAGGCATCTGCGGGTGTTGGTGGAGCTGGGCGCGCCGGCCAACCAAAGCGCCGATGCGCAGTATCTGGCCGCCGCCAGGGCGTGGCTGAGCCAGGGGGCTTCGGGGCTCTATCTTCCCACCCCCGCCCTGCAGCAGGTGGATGGCCCGGAGCATGTCGCTCAGTTGGTGGATCAGCTTCATGAGCTGACAGACAGCTTCCCGGGTCAGCGGATCCTGCTGGCCGACGCCCCCGCGAATGGGGATCCGCTGGTCGGGGATGCGCTGACTCGGGACGTTCAGCTCACCGCTGCGCCGCCGCTGGGGGTGCTCGACGGCGCGGCCAACGGCAACGCTGCGGAGATCCCCGCGGCAGCCACACTGCGCGCGGCCTGGGTTGCCGGGCTGAGCGCAGATTCGGACCCCAGTGGGGACAGTGCGTCCTCCGGCAGGTCGGCCCAGCGCCCTGGGTCTCACGCCGACCTCCGCGTTGAAATCGGCGATCGCATCCTGGCCAGGAGCACCGGCGACCCGCTGCTCGTCGCCGAACGCGTGCCCGCAATGCAGGATCCTGCCCAGCAGATGGCGCTGGAGCGAGCGCTGGCGATGATGACGCTGGCATCGCGCTCCGCGGTGCTTCTGGAGTACGGACAGGAGCTGGGTCTGGAGACCGCTGCGGGCCGAGCACCGCTGATGCAGTGGACTCCCACCAACCTGACCCGCAAGCCGCCTCCCCGGCCGGCGCCTCCCCGGCCAAAGCCGGCGCCGAATGCGGGCTATGCAACGTTTCTGCCCTATGTGCCCCCGCTGCCCAGGGATTTGTTTCCCCCGCCGCCGATGCCTGAAGTTGTGGAGAGCGATCAGCCGCCGCCGGTGGATCCGGCCCTGCTTCCCGGCTTTACCAGGGGCAATTTCGATCCGGCGCTGCAGGCTCCCAATGGAGCCACCGCCAACGTCGCGCTGGAGTCCGGTCAGGAAGGGTCGCTGCTGAATCTTTACCGGCAGTTGATTGCGCTGCACCACGACAACGCCACGCTGCGCGACGGGGCGGAGGAGATTCTGGACTTTGACGCTCTGGATGCGCTGGTGTGGGTGCGAACGGCTCCGCCCGGCTCGCGGACATCGAGCACTGTGGTGGCGGCTTGCAACCTCTCCGGCAGCCCCCTGGTGCTGGGCCATGATCTGGGGGCGGTCAAGGTGAAGTCCCTGCGCTCCGCGTTGCAGCCGGAGCCGCCGGATCCGATGAAGATCGCTCCGGGCGAGGTCATGTTGGGGCAGATCCGGTAGGGCAGCATCTAAGATAAAGAAGCGAAGTGGCGTCCGCGATGCCGGCGCGCGAGGATTCCCGAACGATGAAACTCCGTCCAGTTCTTCTGGTTCTTTTGATTCTGAGTGGCTTCTACTTTCTGACCACCCGCTGGGCTCCCTCCGGGGCCATGGCCGGCCTGCTGCGCCCCGGCAAGACCAAAGTGGCTGCCAATCCCGACGGCAGCGCCACCTCTACCACCAGCAGTTCTATCGGCGAGTTCGCTCTCACCGAGGCCGAAGCCGCCCCGGAGTATACCTCTGAGGAGATGCAGAACATCGCGGTGTACAAGAAGGCGCTGCCTGAGGTGGTCAACATCACCAGCACCGAGGTGGTCTGCTGTGACTTTTTCCTCCAGCCTGTTCCCCAGCAGGGCCAGGGTTCGGGGTTCCTGATCGACAAGCAGGGCCACATCCTGACCAACGACCACGTCGTCGACAACGCCCAGACCGTGGAAGTCACTCTTTGGAACAAGAGAAAGTTCAAGGCCACCGTCGTCGGCGCCGACCGCTTTCATGACGTTGCGCTGCTGCAGATACAGGGCGCCACGGATCTCCAGCCGGCGACTCTGGCTGACTCCACCCATCTGCTGGTGGGCCAGGAGGTCTATGCGATCGGCAACCCTTTCGGCTTCTCCGGAACCATGACCCATGGGATGATCTCTTCGATCCGCTCGGTCATCCTTCCCTCCGGAAATCGCATTGAGGATGCCATTCAGACCGATGCTCCGATCAATCCCGGCAACTCCGGCGGGCCTCTGCTCAACTCGCACGGAGACGTCATCGGC
>JAKAQS010000175.1 GCA_021819585.1 Acidobacteriota bacterium | reverse complement strand
GATCTAGATCTCTTTATAACCCTCATGAAAGCCCCAACCCCAGGCCAGTAGGTCGCTCTTCAGCCGGAGGTCCGGCGCAGGCCTCTTCCTTTGTCGCTCTCCGGGCCAAAGAAGACGGCTTCGAGGCAGCCCGGATATCCAGGATGCCTGCACAGGCGATGCACAGGATTCTCGCGGGCAATGCACGGCGTTCTCTCAGCCTTCCCTCAGGCATGCCCACAGCTTAGGCACAGCTTTCGCACGGCTTCCCCACCGGATCCCCACAGGTTTGTGCCTAGGTTTTCCAGCAGCGGGTTCAGCACCCTGCCAGGGCCTACAGATTCAGCTTCTTGAAGATCCGCTCCGGGATGGCCCGGATCACCGCCATGATGATCCTCCAGATCCCCGGGACATAGACCACGTCCTTGCCCCGATCGATCGCCTTCACCAACGTGGAAGCCACGGACTCCACATCGGCAAACTTCTCGCTGCCCTTCATCGCCTCGGTCATGGCTGTCTTCACCGGTCCGGGCTTGATCGTCATCACCCGCACGCCGTCGCGATCGATGCGGTTGCGCAGACCATCCACAAAGGCCGTCAGGCCGGCCTTGGAGCTTCCGTAGACGTAGTTGGAGCGGCGTCCGCGTTCGCCGGCGACCGAGCTCAGCACGGCCAGCGTGCCCGCGTGGCGCTGCGCCGCATAGTTGGCCAGCCAGGTGAGCAGACTCACCGGAGCCGTAAAGTTGGTGTGCAGAATCTGATGGGCTGCGGAAAAACTTCGCTCAGCCTGGCTCTGCTCGCCCAGCACCCCCATCGCCAGAAAGGCCACATCCAGCCCTCCCAGCCCGTTGATGGCGTGCGCCAGCAGCTCCGGGTGCGCGGCTGTATCGTCCAGATCCGCCACCGCGCTGCCCACAGTGGAGGCCCCGCGCGTACGCGCATCCGCAGCCACGGCGGCCAGCCGGTCCGGATTTCGCGCTACCAGGTAAAGGGCATCCCCACGCTGAGCCCACTGGCGAATGCAGGCCTCCGCAATCCCTGAGGTCGCGCCCAGCACCAGGATCTTGCGCGCCGTGCGCCGAGGACTCTCCTGCTGCTCCCGGACGCTGCGCAAGGCCAGAGGCTGTTCGGGGTCAGGCTGCGGCCGGCCGGCGCCGCTGACCACAGCGGCCTGGGCCTCCGCACTCGCGGCCGGCGCGCTCACGGCCGACGCAGGCTTGGAATCACTTGCCGCATCCCCAGTTGCTTTGGTTGGGTTTTGGCTGTCTGGGCTCATCGTTCTTTTCCCCCCACGCCTAGCTGCCCGCCGATCACGCGCTCCCAGAAGCTGGAGGTCAACGCCGGATCCTTAAAGCGCGCAAAGCGCTCCCACTGCGGATAAAAGGCCTGGAACTGGGCTGAGGTCATGCGCGCGTCCTTGGCTGGGTACAAACGCCCTCCAAACTCCCGCGTCATCTCCGCGAGGCGATCAAACAGGGCAAAGCTCTTCTCCTGCCTGATGGGAAAATCCAGCGCCAGGGTAATGCCCGGCTTGGGGAAGCTCATCATCCCCGGCGAGGGCACATCTCCAAAGGCCTTCAACACGGCCAGAAAGCTGGCCAGGCCGGACTTGGCGACCTCGAACAGGATCGCCACGGTTCCTTCCTTCGCGTGCTCCCACGGAATCGCATACTGGAACTGCAGCAAACCTCGCTTGCCATACATCCGGTTCCACTTCAGCACCGCATCCAGCGGATAGAAGAAGGGTTCGTAGTCCTGCAGCGCGCTCACCCGCTTCTTCATCTGCTTGTGGAAGAAGAGCGTATTGAAAGCCCCCACGCTCAGCCGATTCAGCGCGAACCCCGGCAGCTCCATCGGAAAGACCAGCTTCGGCTTCGGCGAGGGCTTCAACGGCGACGGAGCCTGAGAGTGGTCGCCTTGCATAAAGATGCCCCGGCAGAAGTTCTTTCCTGTAGCGGTCACATCCACCCAACTCACCGTGTACTCGACATGCGCGGCCTTCGAGCTCAGATCGAGAAACTCGTCGATTCCATGGAACTGAATCCCCTGATAGTCGATCATCCGGCTTACGATCGGCTTCAGCCGGATCTGCGCCCAGGGGATGACGCCCGTCAATCCCATGCCGGCGATGGTCGCCTCGAAGTAGTCGGGATGGCTGGTGGGCGAGCAGAGCATCCGGCGGCCATCGGACCGCACCAGTTCAAACTGCGTGACGTGGCAGCCAAAGGTTCCGGCACGATGATGGTTCTTCCCATGGATGTCGTTGGCGATCGCCCCGCCCAACGTGACGTACTTGGTTCCGGGCGTTACGGGAAGAAAGTATCCCCGAGGCACGGCGAAGTCCAGGATCTGAGCCAGCGTGATCCCTGCCTCAGCGGTCAGCAGCCCGGTGGCCGGATCAAAGTCCAGCAGGCGGTCCATCGTGGTGGTCTGCAGCAGCGTGCCATCCTTCAGCAGGCACACATCGCCATAGCTTCTGCCCATTCCGACGGCCAGCGCGCCGTGATGCACGCCGTCAATGGCGCGCGGATAGTCTCCCTGCCAGTGCAGATGCTTCAACTCCGCGCTGTAAGCCGGATAGCGTCCCCAGGACTCGAAAGGTGGAGGACCATCCGCCTTGCGGTTGGACTCCGCCGGCTGCGGAGGGTTGAAATCAAGTTCAACGGGGGTGGGCATGCCTACAGGATAGAGCATGCCTTTGGCTCGACGCAGGCCGGGGAGTGATTACCGGCTGGCGGAGCTGATTCCGGCCGGCGAAGACGGCCGCCGCTCGGGCTCATGGAGATGGCCCGCCCAGATCCCCCTGCCGTCTTCTGGAACTCAGCTTTTTGCAAAGGAATCGTTCAGCCCCCGGAAGACAGCATCGAACCGGCCGTTCTCGGTGGCATAGCGCAGGCCATGCACGCTCTTTACGCAGATTTCAGCAGGCGCCGGTTCGGCGTTCAACAACTCCATCGTCTCGGCGATGAACTTCGTCAAAGGAATAGCCCGGGGGTCTTCCGCTCCGTCCATCAAGTCGGTCTGTACGTAGGGCGGAATCAGCTCCAGCACTTCGACCGCGCTGTCCTTCAACTGGTAGCGTAACGAGCAGGTGTAGGAGTGGAGGGCCGCCTTGGTCGCGCTGTAGACCGGTGTCAGCGCCAAAGGGACGAATGCCAGACCCGAGCTGACGTTCATGATCGTAGCGCTCGGCTGGCTGCGCAGCAGCGGCAGCAGAGCCGCGGTCAGGCGTATCGGGCCCAGCAGGTTGGTTCGCACCATCGCCTCGGCATCGTCCAGATCTACCGGATCCGCCAGCAGATTCTCCGTGCGCATGATGCCGGCATTGTTGACCAGCACATTCAGCGCGGGGAACTCTGCCGCTACCTGAATCGCAAGCCCACGGATCGCCGAGGGATCTTCGATGTCCAGCGAAAAGAACCGCATGCCCGGATTGGCCTCGGCCGTCTCTTTCAGCAGGCTGCTGCGCCGCCCGGCGATCACCACCTGATTCCCCTGCCGGTGCAGCGCCTCCGCAAGCCCCCGCCCGATGCCCGAGCCTCCACCGGTGATCAAGATCGTGTTTCCCTGTGCCTTCATTGCTGCATCTCCTTGATCGGTTCCAGCTCAATTCCTGAGCCCTCCCTGATCTCTTCACAGATTCTCTTCCAGATCGGTCCCGGATCCCCTCCGGGCTTTCCTTCTTTGTAGCTTAGGGGTGTACCTTGCTTTTGGGAAGTAGGCGCCTTTTTGTCGGTTACATACCTCACAGAAACCAGGAGCGGCCGCAGGAGGTTTACTCATGAAGAAGGAGAAGAAGCACAAGAAAGCAAAGAAAAACCGCGCCTCGGGCGATGCCGCTCCCGCAGCGGTCATCCATACTCCGCTCGCGGCTCCGTCCACGCCCCAGCCGGCGGCCCGATCTTCCGCCCGGCGTCAGGGTGGCTTGGATGGCCGCGTCGAGACTTTGGCGCGCGAGGTCATCGCGCGTGTCGCCGGCAAGTGGACCATGGTCGTGCTTGAGATTCTCGGCGAGCACGGTGTGGTGCGATTCAGTCAGCTTGGCAAACTGGCCGGAGGCATCAGCCAGAAAGTGTTGACCAAAACTCTTCGCCAGATGGAGAGCGACGGTCTGGTCCGGCGCACCGCTCTTCCCGTGATTCCACCCCATGTGGAGTATCGGCTTACCCCACTCGGCGATAGCCTCGGCCAGGCGTTTTCCAGCGTTTGGACCTGGGCGGAGGCAAACGGTGATGCAGTGGAGAAAGCCCGCGCAGAGTTTCGCGCTGCGCCATCTGCCGCCAAGGTTGATGCCGACCCTGAAATCAGAGTGGACGTTCATCGCAGGACGAAGGAGTAGAGAAGAGCAGAAGGCCGGCAGAACCGTAGCGTGGAGAAAACGCACGCATCGCCGCGGCGGGCCACAAGCGAAGAGGAGCCGGCCACTTCATACTGGCTAAATTGCTAGGAGCCTGTCGGGCATAAAAGGATGACGGGGCTACAGCACGGCGAGCTTCGCGTGGTTTATGTTCTAGTCATGGGTCAGAACTTACTTCCCGACACGATCAACCAGACGCTCATGTTTCCCCCTTCGCTGTATGAATGGCTGCCGGAGGGCCATCTGGCGCGGTTTCCGGCTGATGTGGTCTCGTCGCTGGATCTAAGCGCGATTTATAAGTCCTATTTGGATAAGGATGGGCGCGGGCTAGCGGCCTATGCGCCGGAGATGATGGTGCGGGCGCCGTTCCATGGCTATGCCAACGGCGAGTAGAGCTCGCGGAAGATCGAAAAGCGGACCTATGAGGATGTGGCCTTCCGCTATCTTGCCGGCGACCAGCACCCGGACCACAGCGTGATCGCGGACTTTCGCAAGCGCCATCTGGATGCGCCGGTTGGCCTGTTCACACAAGCGCTGTTGCTGTGCGCCGAAGCGGGACTGGTCAAGCTGGGGCATGTGGCGGTCGACGGCACGAAGATCAAGGCGAACGCCGGCAAGCACAAGGCGATGAGTTACCAGCGCATGGGCGAGACCGAGGCGCGGCTGAAGCAGGAGATCGACGCACTGCCGGCTCGGGCCGAGCAGGCCGATGCCCAGGAAGACGAAGATAACTCGCAGTATAACTTCACCGATCCCGAGAGCCGCATCATGCAGGATGGCGCGAACAAAGGCAGCTTCCTGCAAGGCTATAACGCGCAGATCGCCGTCGACGCGGCGGCGCAGGTGAGCGCCACTACCCCAGTTGTGTTTGCCGCCCAGGCGGAGGCGGCGCAACCGAGGCGATGGAAGCAGAGGTGGACAGCGGATGCCGCGCGCCTTTCGGCATCCTCCGCAGCCCGTCTCCGGCTGGGGCCACGGACCGTAAGATGGCCGAAGTGATTCGCATCACTGGCGAAGCTGTGCGCCGAGTGCGAAAGTGGTCAATTGTTGCCGGCAGCCGTTAGAATAAGCTGCCCAGGCTGTTCATCCCAATCTCGCAAGGACTCGCTCTATGCCCCCTGTGGCCGACCCACGTTACCCCATCGGCAAATTCACTCCGCCGGCAACGATCTCGCCGACGGACCGAAAGATCGCCATCAGTTCCATTGAGAAGATGCCGGAGCTGCTGCGCAGCGCCCTGCGCGATCTGGATACCATGCAGCTCAACACGCCCTATCGGGAGGGCGGATGGACGATACGGCAGGTGGTGCATCACATCGCGGACTCGCACGGGGAGGCCTTCCATCGCGTGCGCCGCGCCCTCACCGAAGACTGGCCCACGGTTACGGCATACAACGAGAAGGCCTTCGCCACCCTGGCCGACTCCGTAGCACCGGCAGAGTGGTCCGTGGAGCTGATTGAGGCCATCCATGCGCGCTGGGTGCTGGTGCTGAACTCCCTCACGGAAACGCATTGGAAGCGCGGCTTCAAACACCCTGAACGCGGCCCCAGCACCGTTGAGCAGGCGACCATGCTCTACGCCTGGCACGCGCGTCACCATCTTGCCCACATCACCCACCTGCGCGCCCGCAAGGGTTGGTAGTCTTGGGCGCTCCGCACGCGGGAGATAGCCCGCCGTCCCCGCATCCTGCGCTTTGCCGGAGATCTTTGCCGACTCTGCTCCGCTCGCCAGGATCTTTCCCGCCGCGCATCGAAGGTGCTACCTTCGATGCATGCCGCCCAGAGCCTCTTCCGCGGACCCATCTGCCCTCTCCTCCAACCCCCAGACCGCTGCCCAGACCGCCCAACGCATCCAGGAGTTCCTCGCCAAGCACCCCGAGGCCGCCGTGCTCGAGGACGGCAAGGAGATCTTTGACCTCCGCTCCGCCCGGGCCACCCTCAGTACCGAACACGGCCGCTGCACGCTGCACCTGTGGAGCGAGGAGCGCAACCTGGTGCGGCAGGTGGCCGGCGTTACGGAGCGCGCCGGAGTCCTGCGCCTGGCTACGCTGCGCTTTGGCCAGCGCCAGGCCAAGCTGCTGGAGCTCTGCGCGGAGCGCGAGCGGCGTTCCCCCACCGCCCGCGACGCCGCCCGGCAGCGCTACACGCGCGTGCTGGAGCGCGCGCTGGAGCGCCGCTTCACTCCCTGGAAGCCGGAGGGCTTCCGCACCGCGATGGATCTGGAGCGCAGCTTTGGGCCGGCCTATGCGCGCGGCGTGCTGGCGCAGGGCAACACCGCCTGGGCCGTCATCGGGGTCAACCGGCGGGAGAGCGCCGCGCTCATCGACGGCGCTCTCACTCCCGGCATTCTCTGGCTGCACCACTGCCGCGAGCAAGCCGGCGGGCGGCGGCTCTTCCAGGGACTCAAGGTGATTTTGCCCACGGGAACCGCGGCGTCCACCAGCTCCCGCATGGCCTGGCTCAACCGCGATGCGGCGCAGTGGGAGCTGTGGGAGCTGGACGAGCGCAGCGAAGAGCTTACTCCATGCGACCTCAGCGACCAGGGCAATCTACGCACGCGGCTGGTGCATCTGGCGGATGAGATCTCGGCTCGGGAGCGCTTTGCCCCCGGCATCGTCGCAGTCATGGATCTGGTTCCTCCGCCGGAGCGGGGGCGCGTAGAACCGCGCCTGCGCAACCCGGCTGAACTTGCCTTCCTGCTCCACGGCCTGGAGTTTGCCCGCGTGCAGATCGATCTGGAGGCGGGCAGCTTTGCCCAGAGGCTGCAAGTGCGCGTCGGTGTGGGCGCCCAGGAGACGGATCTGACGGAAGCTAATCGAGAGTCGATCGCCGCCCTGGTGCAGGATCTCTTCGCCCGCCGGCGAATTGACGATACCGCGGATTCGGACGCCGGCGCGGCCCGTCGCACACGCTGGATGCAGCGCGGAATAGCCTCAACCAGCACAGCCCCGGCGCACGCCCGGCTGACGGCTGCCGGGCGGCGCGGCGAGCGCAGCCAAATGCGCGACCCCCTCTTCCGGGCAGCTCCCGAGCGCTGGCTGGAGTCCATGCTGCGCAGCGATCTGGCTCCGCTGACCCGCACCCTGGCGCCCCATCCCGCCCCGGCCGCCTTCAGCCGCCTGGCCGAGTTCGCCAACGACCCCGATCCGGATACGATCGGCAACCGGGCTGAAGCCGCAGCGGCCGAAGCATCCCCGCAGCCGGACGGCAATCGCCAGCCGGCGCAGGATCCGCCAGGCGCGGCCGAGAGTCAAGTGATTCCCCGTCTGGACCCACGTCACGTCTACTCGCAGGTTCCCGTGGTCGCCGGAGCCGGGGACCGTGGCCTGCTGGACCTGCTGGGAGTCACCGCGGACGGCCGCCTGGCGGTGATCGAACTCAAGGTGGACGACGATCCGAACTTTGTTCTGCAGGGCCTGGACTACTGGATCCGCGTGCGTCATCACCATCGTCAGAGTTCCGGTCCGGACGCCGCATTGGGGGAGTTTCAGCGCCACGGATACTTTCTTGGCGTCGCGCTCTCGCCGCTGGAGCCGCGCCTGTACCTGGTCGCGCCCTCGCTGCACATCCATCCCGCCACCGAGACAATCCTGCGTTACCTCTCGCCCCGCGTGGAGTGGAGCCTGCTGGCGCTCGACGAGCGCTGGCGGCAGCAGATTCGCGTGGTCTGGCGCAAGCAGAGTGGC
>JAKAQS010000174.1 GCA_021819585.1 Acidobacteriota bacterium | reverse complement strand
ACGATTTGGAGTTTCCTCACCACCCACCCGGCCCGCCACCTCGCCGCCCTCGCCCCGGCTGCTCTCCTCCTGGGCCTTGTCGCCGCACCGCCCGCACTCCAGGCTCAGGCCTCTGCCGCCACCGCTGCGAACAACGCCGGGTCGGCGGCCTCCGCTCCCGCCCAGGCCGCAGCCACCCCGAGCCGGCCGGAGAAGAAAAAGAAGAAGAAGCACCACTTCAAGCTATTCAATGCCCAGCGGATCGAACCTGCCACGGTGACCGCCAAGGGGCAGCCCTCCGGCGCCGAGGCGAAGGCGGCAAAAAAGAACAAGCCGCATGAGGCGCACGTCAAGGTGGCCAAAGCCGATCGCATTCAGGAGACCAAGGGAACCAAGGTAGAGCTGAAAAAGGAGGCCAAGTACAATCCCCTGATCGGCAAGGACTCCCAACTGCCGGACAAGCAGCTCTACGACAAAGCCATGGCGCAGATTGCCAGCGGACACTATGACATCGGCCGGCTGGACATGCAGGCCCTGCTGGATACCTACCCTGATTCGCAGTACATGATGCGGGCCAAGCTGGCGATCGCCGATGCCTGGTACAAGGAGGGAGGCAGCGCCGCGTATACGGAGGCCGCGCAGGAGTATCGCGACTTCATCACCTTCTTCCCCAACGTTCCAGAGGCTTCCGAGGCCCAGTTGCGGATCGGCGACATCGACTTCAAGCAGATGAACGTTCCCGGCCGCGATTACTCCAAGGCGGAACAGGCCGAGCAGGAGTACCGGACGATGCTGACGCAGTACCCGGACGCGCCCAAGCCCATTCTGGACGAGGCGCGCCAAAAGCTGCGCGAGGTGCAGGAGATTCTGGCTGAGCGGGAGGCGCAGATCGGCGACTTCTATGCCTCCGAGTCCAACTGGCCGGCCGCCATTGCGCGCTACGAGACGGTGGTAGAAACCTATCCGCTTTACAGCCACATGGACGATGTGCTGATTGGCATCGGCGACGCCTATGAGGCGGAGGCCTCAGCGGTGCGTGCGCAGCCAACCTGCGCCGCGAATATGGCGAAAGGGACTCGCTGCATGCCGGAGGCCGTCAAAGGCCGTCTGCTTCAGGACTATGATGGCAAGGCCGCCCAGAGCTATCGCGCCGTGGTGCTGTATCACGCCGCCGCGCCCCATGCGGAACAGGCCAAAGAGCGCCTGACGGGTATGAATCTTCCCATTCCAACGCCGACCAAGGAAGAGGTCGAGTTGAGCGACGAGTTGGAGAACAGCCGCGCGCCTTACAGCTTGCAAAAACGCATCGAAGTTCTCTTCCTGCAGTCGCCGAACACGGTGACGACGGCCCGCATCGGCCTGCCTCCCCTGCAGGATCCTCCACCGGTGCTGGCTCCCACCATCGTCAAGGAGTTGATGACGGACTACAGGGATGCCTACAATCCCAACCTGGCCAAGGCGCATCCAGAGCTGAAGGATAGTGAGGTCTATACGAAGTCGAGCGAGACGGCGGCAGCCTCTGCGCCGGCGCCGGCCTCCTCCGCGCCGCCCACCCTGGAGAGCATACCGACCGAGGGCTCCGCAGCGGCGATGGAGAACGACAAGACGGTCACCGTCGTCGAGCCGGTCAAGAACTCCTCGGGGGGTTCCGGGACGGGTCTGGGTGTGGATGTGATCACTCCGGGCTCAGGAGGTGGTTCGAGCGCCACCGGCACTCCGGCCAGCAACCTTCCCTCTGCCACCGGCGCCCAGGATCCGAACTACGGCCTGCCTATGCCCAAGCCTGCGGCCAAGGCCCTGCCGCCGATCGAGAAGCCCACCGAGGCCCCCGATCAGGTGAATGACGTGGAGGGCCAAGCCACACCGCTGGCGGAGCCCACCCCGGCCAGCACGGAAGCCGCAGCGAACGGCAAGAAGACGAAGAAGAATAAGAACAAGAAGAAGGCTCAAAAGATAGACAAGAACGACGAAAGCTCCAGCCGGAAGAAGCCGAAGCATGGCCTGGACAAGCTGAATCCCTTCTAGCGGCCCGCGGGGATCTGGGATGGGTATCACCAGGCGATCCCAAGGTGTTCCTCTGGTGTTTGGATCATGCGCGATGGCCACGGCGAGAACACGTCGTGGCCATCGCCCTTTCCGAATGGCGCCGGCAGGCCAGGCTTGCTGCTGCTCGCCGGCGAGGCAGGGGAACGGCCCGGCAGGCGAGTGACGGGGCGATTCTAATTCGGCGGTAGGCTGCGATGACGACGCGCAGAATTGGGGCAGAGGGAGGCGCTGTAGGAAAGGGGCATGTGCGGGATGGGAGAGCAGCAGATCCTTACGTTTGATACAAGCGCGATAAACAAGCTAGCGGACGAAAAATCTTTTGATCTGCTGATGGCGTATATTCGCGAGCGCTTCTGTGTCCAGGTTTCATTCGATAGTGTGGAAGAGATCGTGGCGACCAGCAGCGCGCGACGGAGGCGCCAATTGCTCTGCGTGTGCAATCGGCTGTTGGCGGACGGCACTTGCATTGACCCTGCCGGTCCCCTACTTCAAAAAATGGTGGCCCGATTCGAGCGGGACGCGGGGTTCGATTGGGCCGAAGTTAATGTAGGAGTTTGCAGAATACCCGATTTGATATCCCACAGTGAGGGCCTTGACGATTGCCTCGCCAAACAAGTGCGAGAAGAGCGGAAACAGTTCGGCGAGGCCTTCACCAAAGTCTATAGGGAGGCGAAGCCGCGCTTCAACGTGGTCCTGGCCTTTCAAGAGACCGAAGCGCCCAAGAATCCGGCGGCGCTTGTAAACCGATTGCAGAGCACATTCTGGAAAACGGCCAGCAATATCTATGCCCGGCATGCAAAGAAGCCTTTTGATGAG
This sequence comes from Acidobacteriota bacterium, assembly GCA_021819585.1. Taxonomy (GTDB): domain Bacteria; phylum Acidobacteriota; class Terriglobia; order Terriglobales; family Acidobacteriaceae; genus Granulicella. The sequence goes on along the minus strand of JAKAQS010000174.1, from coordinate 5,193 downwards.
ACGACGATCCAAAGGTTTGTGCAAGAGTGCGATCCATTGCGGGCGCTAGTCAATGCGTTCTTCGTGGCTGCATTCGACAAATGCGTGCGACCGCCTCGAAGCGCCACCTCCTTCCGCTCCGGCTTCGGTGACACGCTGATGTCGGTGTGTCTCCCCTACTGCAATTATTTCGTGACGAATGACACTAATGGCATTGAGGCCGGTGGACAGTTGGCCTTCTATCAAGAGATCTGCTCATTGGCTGGGCTAAAGCACGTGACCGTTCAATCCTATGATAAATTTCGGCAGCAATTCTCTGAGTGGGCCGTCCTTTGTGCCGCCCGCTGAGAATTGCTGGAGTGCTGGAGTGATGGTTGCGCTGCGTGGTTTGCCCATGTACCATTGAGAGCAATGAAGGTGTTCTTCAGCCCGCGATTTACCCCGTCGTTCCGCTATTGGCCTCGCCCAGCGGCATCGGTGGAGTAGCCTCGCAAGGAGCTGAAGCAAAAGATCCTGCGATCTCCAGATTCCCCCGAGCCGCGACCCGATCAGGTTGCGGCTTTCGTATTTTGGAGCGGCAGGCAAGGGATGGACGAATGGCTCTTCAAGGACAGACGATGGATTCGACAGCGAGTGCGATGGGAACGATCGCCGGGGCGGCCCGAGAGGCGTTGGGACGGTTTGGGGTCTATGGCGGGCGGTACGTCCCCGAGACGTTGATGGCCGCTCTGCTGGAGCTGGAGGCGGCCTATGCCGCGGCGCAGGCGGATCCGGCCTTCCACGCCGAGCTGGATGGGCTGTTGAAGGACTACTGCGGCCGGCCCACGCCGCTGTACGCCGCCCGGCGGCTGAGCGAGATGCTGGGCGGGGCGCGGATCTACCTGAAGCGCGAGGATCTGCTGCACACCGGGGCGCACAAGATCAACAACGCGCTGGGCCAGGCGCTGCTGGCGCGGCGGATGGGCAAGCAGCGAATCATCGCCGAGACCGGAGCCGGGCAGCATGGCGTCGCGACGGCGACGGTCTGCGCCCTGTTTGGCATGGAGTGCGTGGTCTATATGGGCGAGGAGGATATGCGGCGGCAGGAGCTGAACGTCTTCCGGATGCGCCTGCTGGGCGCGGAGGTGCGCGGGGTGGGCGCGGGTTCGGCGACGCTGAAGGACGCCATCAATGAGGCCATGCGCGACTGGGTGACGAATGTACGTTCAAGCTTTTACATCCTCGGCTCGGCGCTGGGCGCGCATCCTTATCCGACCATGGTGCGGGATTTTCAGCGCGTGATCTCCCGGGAGAGCAAGCGCCAGATTCTGGAGCAGGCCGGGCGGCTGCCGGATGCGGTGATCGCCTGCGTGGGCGGAGGATCCAACGCGATTGGAGCGTTCTATGAGTACATCCCCGAAGAGAACGTGGCGCTGATCGGCGTGGAGGCCGGCGGACGCGGTCACGGGCTGGGCGAACATGCGGCGCGGTTTGCCCAGCAGGGCGGCGGAGTTCCGGGGGTGTTGCAGGGAACCTACAGCTATGTGCTGCAGGATGAGGCGGGGCAGATTGCGGCGACCCACTCCGTGAGCGCCGGGCTGGACTACGCCAGCGTGGGTCCGGAACACGCCATGCTGCACGACTCCGGACGAGCCACCTATACCAGCGCCACGGATGCCGAGGCGCTGGAGGCCACCAAGGTGTTGAGCCGCACGGAGGGGATCATTCCCGCGCTGGAGAGCGCCCATGCCATCGCCGAGGTGATCAAGTTCGCCCCCCGGCTGGGCAAGGAGAAGATTGTGATGGTGAATGTGAGCGGCCGGGGCGACAAAGACATGGGGATTCTGACCCGCGAGATGGACCTGAGCGGCGATGCGACAGGAACAGGAAAGGTGAGTGCGCGGTAATGGCGATCGCATTCAAAAAGAGGCCGGGACTGGTGATCTACCTGACCACCGGGGATCCCGATCTGGAGACGACGCGGTTGATGGCGATCGAGGCGATCGACGCGGGGGCGGATGTGATCGAACTGGGCGTTCCGTTCAGCGATCCGCTGGCGGACGGGCCGGTGATCCAGAGGGCCAGCCAGCGAGCGGTGCTGCGCGGGACGCGCTTGGAAGATGTGCTGCGAGTGTGCCGGGAGATTCGCGCGGCGCGGCCGCAGGCGGGTTTGCTGCTGTTCAGCTATCTGAATCCGGTGCTGCGGATGGGGCTGGAGAAGTTTGCCCAGGCGGCCAGAGATGCGGGCGCCGACGGCGTGCTGCTGACCGACATGATTGTCGAGGAGGCCGAAGAGTACCGCCGGGTGATGCGCCAGGCGGGGCTGATGCCAGTGTTTCTGGCCGCTCCTACCTCGCCGGATGAGCGCTTGCAGGCCATCGCCGAAGCCTGTGAGGGATTTGTGTACGCCATCTCCCGAGTGGGCATTACCGGAACTCAGGCGGAGCTGGCCGGGGATGCCGAGGCGCTGGTAGAGCGGCTGCGCGGATTCACCAAGCTACCGATTGCGCTGGGCTTCGGGGTGTCCACGCGGGAGCATGTGCGCGCGCTGGGAGAGTTTGCCGATGCGGCCGTGGTGGGCAGCGCGATCGTGGGGCTGATTGAGCGGACGCCTGCGGAGCAGGCTCCGCGGGCGGTAGGCGAGTTGGTGCAACAACTCTGCGGAGGAGCAAAAACCGCATGAACCTGCGTCCGAGCACGTATCATGAGAGCAGACCGTTCGAAGCAGCGCAGCCGCCGGTTGCACACCAGAACCCCGCCCGGGGAGCCAGGCCGGCGCTGCCGGCGGAAGAGGCTGCGCCGGCGAGCCAAGGCGTTGTCGCCGGCCTATCTTCGCGAGACCTGCGGGCTCGCTCGATGAGGAAGCATGGAAATCTCCGATTGGCGTAACAGGATTGATGAGTTGGATGAGCAGATCGTGCAGTTGCTTTCGCAACGAGCGGCGGCGGCGGTGGAGATAGGGAGGCTGAAGCAGAGCCGCAGCGCTCCCATCTACGAGCCGCGGCGCGAGAAAGAAGTGATTGAGCATGTGCGGAAGGTGAATCCGGGTCCGCTCTCAGGAGCGCAGGTGCAGGACGTCTATGAACGGCTGATGGATGTAATGCGGGAGTTGCAACGCCGGCAGCCATGATTCGGCGGCGCGGTTGCAGCAGCGCTGGGCCGCGCCGGCAGGGGAAGTGAAAATCCTATTCAGGAGCACAGAGGAATCCAGTGATGATCGTAGCGATGCAGGATCGGGCCACCGATGAACAGATACAGCAGGTGATTGAGCGGATGGTGGAGCTGGGCTTCAACGTCCATCGCACCACCGGAGAGGTGCAGACCATCCTTGCGGGGGTGGGAACGCCGGCGCACTTTGAGGTGACCGAGTTTCAGGTGCTGGCCGGCGTGGCGCAGGCCTACCGCATCTCGTCGCCGTACAAGCTGGCGGGGCGCGGGTTCCGGCCGGAGGGAACAAAGGTGACGTTTCCCAACGGCCTGGTGGTTGGCGGCGACGATGTGGTGATCATGGCCGGACCCTGTTCGGTGGAGAGCCGCGAGCAGATCCGCCTGAGCGCGCAGCAGGTGGCCTCGGCGGGCGGTCAGTTTCTGCGCGGAGGCGCCTTCAAGCCGCGCAGCTCGCCTTACAGCTTCCAGGGCATGGGAGTGGAAGGGCTGAAGCTGATGCGCGAGGCTGCCGATGAGACCGGGCTGCTGGTGATCACCGAGGTGATGGAGATCTCGCAGATCGAGCTGATGCTGCCCTACATCGACTGCTTCCAGGTGGGCGCGCGGAACATGCAGAACTTCAATCTGCTGCGCGAGCTGGGGCATGTACGCAAGCCGGTGCTGCTCAAGCGCGGCATTGCGGCCACCATCGAAGAGCTGCTGCTGAGCGCGGAGTACATCCTGTCCGGCGGCAACTATGACCTGATGCTCTGCGAGCGCGGCATTCGCACCTTTGAGACCTATACGCGCAACACGATGGACATCTCGGCGATCCCGGTGCTGAAGAAGCTGACCCATCTGCCGGTGCTGGGGGATCCATCGCACGGCGTGGGCAAGCGCGACCTGGTGCCCCCGATGGCCCTCGCCGCGGTCTCCGCCGGCGCCGATGGGCTGCTGATGGAGATGCATCCCAATCCGGACAAGGCGCTCTCCGACGGAGCGCAGTCGCTCTTCCCGGAGCAGTTGACCAGGCTGGTGGAGAAGCTGCGCAGGCTTGCGCCGGTCGTGGATCGCGCCATCGCGCCGGCGGTGTCACAGATTCATGCTTAGAATCAGCAAGGAGATGGCTCTGCATCGGATTGTGGTCAAACTCGGAACCAACGTCATCATGCGGCAGGACGGCAAGGTGGCGCTGGGCCTGCTTTGCGGCCTGGTGGAACAGATCGCCGAACTGCGCGCGCAGGGCGTGGAGGTTTTGGTGGTGAGTTCGGGGGCGATTGGGCTGGGCATGGAGCGGTTGGGGCTGCGGGAACGGCCCACCGTGGTCTCCCAGGTTCAGGCCTGCGCCGCCATTGGACAGTCGCGGCTGATGTCTCTCTACGACGACGCGTTCGATCAGCTCGGCTGTCCTATCGCCCAGGTTTTGCTCACCGAGGACGACTTCCGGGATGCGGTGCGTCATGCGAATCTGCGCGCCGCGCTGGATGCCTTGCTCACCATGGGGGTGATTCCCATCGTGAATGAGAACGATACGGTCTCCACCATCGAGCTGGAGCGGACCACGGAGTACAAGCCCCGCGAGCGGATCTTTGGCGACAACGACAAGCTCTCCGCTCTGCTGCTCAAGCACATCGGGGCGGACCTGCTGGTGCTGCTCTCCGATGTGGATGGGCTGTATGATCGCCACCCGGGCGAGCCGGGGGCGACGTTGATTCGGCGCGTGGAGGCGGTGGATGAGAAGATTCTGTCCCTGGCCAATGGGAGCAACGGGCGCGGGCGCGGAGGGATGGTCTCCAAGCTTGAGTCGGCGCGCATCGTGCTGCATGCGGGCAAGCAGGTGATGATCGCCAACGGGCGCACCCCGCATGTGCTGGAACGGATCGTCTCTGGAGAGCAGGTGGGCACGCTGTTTGCTTCGGCGCAGCCCAGGGCGGCAGCGATGAGGGAAGAGAGTTGAATCCGGATCGGAATCCAGATCGGAATCCAGACCGGAGCCCAGGCTGGCTCTCGGCCGGGGGTTCGGCCGGGTTTGCCCAGGATGCCGCGGCGGGCGAGCGCCCGGGAACGCGCGCCGTGGCGGAGGCTGCC
>JAKAQS010000173.1 GCA_021819585.1 Acidobacteriota bacterium | reverse complement strand
CTCGCCTTCCTGACTTCTCCGTGGAGCGGAACAGATACACGCCGAGAATTGCGATCAGCGGCTCGATCGGATGGCGAAAACGGGACTGCATGGTGACAAAGTAATAGACCAGGGGAGCCAACACGAAGACCAGGGCAAACAACCCCGCTCCTTCGAGCCTCCGGCGCAGCATGAGCGCCAGCCCGAGCAAACCGCAGGCGCTGATAAATGAATAGCTGAACTGACGAAGAAATTCCAGCATGGGACGGCCGTTGGCCGCGTGGGGCATGCCCTCCCAGAAGAACAGAAACCGATCCAACGTCCAACGGGCGATCTGGCCCGGCTCCGAACGGATGTTGGCGATGGCCTGCCGCTGGCGCATGTGGGAGAACTTGATCTCACCCATGCGCACATACTGCTGGAAGACGGGGTCTCCCGGCCATAGCGGCAGCACGGCGCCCCACGGGAATGCGTCGTAGGACGGCAATGTGGAGTTGTACAACTCCAGCCCAAAGTTGCTGCGGGCGGGGATGAAGGCGTGCATCACACGCTCATTTCTGACCACCCATGGAGCCAGCACCGCGCAGAACGCAATGGTGGTCAACGCGGCTCCGGCCAGAGCGCTCCGCCAGACGGCCCAGCGGCGCAGCCCGCCGGCGCGAAGCTGAGGCCAGAACACCCAGACCATGGAGGCGGGCAGGCAGAGCAGCAGCGAGGAGTTGGAGAGCGACACGAGTCCCCACAGCACCCCGAGCACAAACCACAGCAGAGGAGCGTTACGCGCGGCTGTCCCATCGCCTGGCTCCCCTGTCCCGGCCGGTTTGGTCTCTCCCACTCCGCGCAGCCGCAGCGTGACCACCAGAGCCCAACTGAACAAGCAGACCGTGAGCGACATCTCCCAGATCCAATGCACGGCGTACTGCAGCGCCGGGGGATAGACGGCCCACACCCAGGCCGACCACAGCGCCACCGGCGCGGCGGCGGTGGAGTGCCTTCGCGCGATGCCGCGCGCATCAAAGCAGCGCTGCGCGATCTCATAGATGGCGGGAACGACCAGTGCGGAGAACGCGCTGTCGGCCACCATGACGGCGATCGCAGCAGCGTGGGTGTAGACCCCGAACAACTTGAAGGCGGCGGCCAGGAGCAGCGGATAGAGTGGGGGTTCCATGGCTGTGGGTCCCGACATGCCATTGAACGGGTTCCCATAGCCGTGCCCTGTTACCAGGGACCGCGCAATCCGGCCCGCCTCAAAACCGAAGTCAAAGTTCTCCCCGATGGTCCGAATCCGGTAGGTATGCCCTATCAGGATCACCGCGACTCGCAGTGCGAACGCCACCCAGAAGATCACCCATGGAGAGTGAAAGAGGGGGGGGTGAGGGGAACGTTGATCCGGATATGGGTCGGGACGCACTGGCTCGGTCATCTTGCCAGTATCATTCTATGGAATCCCCCGGCAGGCACAAAATCTTGTTACTGCCCCGTTTCCCCCGCCGGAGACGGTGAGACGAAGGATAGCGTGGTTGGAAGGACAGCGTGACTCCCCAAAGGAGCTCTGCGAACCGGCTGGAAGATCTGAGTTTGGCCCGGGTGCCCGGTCCAGGGCGAAGACCGGGTGGGGGTGCGAGGCTTGCCGCGCCGGGCTCGATGGATGGTCCCTGACTCTCTGCGCGATGCTTCGCGGCGTCCTCCGTGGATCTTGGGTTCTCACAGATCTCCAATCGGGTTGGAGCATCTCCTCGGAAGGGCCGAAAATTCTTCCGAAAAGCGGAGATTGGACGGCTCGAACTCCGATTTTTGGTGGCCGGATCGGCTCGCGATCCCGCATATTGGGCGAGAATCATGGTTTCTGGTTTGGTACCAAGATTGCTGTATGGAACAGGTGTAGGGGTGTGGGCGACATGGTCGAGGGTGCGGAAGCCGCAGACCCGATCGGAGCTCTGATCTCCTCGGTGCTTGAAGCGGGAAAGCCGCTTGAATCTTTGAAGCCCCAAGATCTGCAAAGGGATTGAGGTGGAGAATCACGGGATTCAATCTCCCCGAAGAGGGAGGTTTCCGTCAAGCCAAGGTCTCTTCAGGGAATTTCGCTCCCGGGAGGCCCTTCAGGAGGCCAGTGACTGGCTATTAGGGGCTAGGGCCATCTTCCGGGGAGGGGAGGTGGCCCGACGTCTTTGCATCAAGAACTTGATTGGTGGCCCGGCGCGTCCTTGAAAACCGGGGTTGCACTTCGTTTCTCCCCGGCGTAGAATCAGAGTGTTCCGCAGGCCAGGGGTCACTTGCGCACTGTGAGCCGTCCGGTGGGTTCATTGCCCGGTGGGCTCTCAAAGCAAGAAAGCGGGGTCTCCGCAGTAACCGATCAAGAGCTTGAGTCTCCGGCGCGGCTTCTGCAGATACCGAATGATCGCGAAGCGATCAACAAGGGGTGCCAAGAGCGTAGCCCGTCACCCACACATCATGCTTCAGGGTGAAAAGAGTGTGTGTTGCGGAGCTCGCACCACGAAGGTGATGTGAGGGCGAGCTTGAAACAGGCAAGATTCCACGGGATGGATCGGATCCTGGCGACGCGATCCACATCGATTCCAGGAACCAGAGAAGTCCAGGATCGCGAGTCATAGCCAATGAACCTTAGCATCTCCAGGGCAGCGAGCCATAGAGAGAGCAGGCCGGGCGGACGAAGAGCACAGTGAAGGATCGCTACCGGGTGAACGCAGCAACGACGAAAGAGAGAGGCTGAGCTGCTGGGAGTGCGTACAGACGCGATTCCGGCGGACGGCTAAAGATTTGGAGCGGGCGAACTCCAGCCGGATCTTGGCGGATGGGGTCAGGAGTCAAACACGGGCTTCACGGTCTCTCCCAAGAAAGACTGAGATCAGAGAGCCCAACGGATGCCATGATCCGTTTGCCGGGTGCGGCAGGCGGGCTGCAATCGGCGGTGCGCGCCGAAGACGTACACGAACGGATCATCAATTCAACGCTTGAGAGAGGACGATTGAAACGCCTTCGAACCGGTTTCGGTTGGGTCCGGATGGGCCACGCTCCGACGCCTGTTCGAGGCGCCTCAAGCCTGCAGTCGCAAGGGGAAATCACAGCACCATGTCAGAGCAGAACATAGCAGCCATCTCGTCGTACGACACGGCGGAGGAATACAGCGGCGGAGACGACGGCAATCAGGATTACGGTTCGCAGGAGCCGGGAGACGTCAACGACGGAGGCCAGCCAGGTCCGGGAATGGGCCAGAGCAAGAGCAGCCGGCGCCGCCGCCGCAAGCGGAAGAACAAGATGGCCGGCGAGGGCCCGGCCGTAGCCGGCGCCGAGGGTGAAGCAGGTCTGCCTCTGGCGCCGCTGGTGATGGAGGGCGAGAGCCTCGCGCTGGCGGCGGCTGGAGCGCCGGGAGCGCGAAAGCAGCCCGCTGCCGGTCAGCAACCGGCGGGCAAGCGCTGGAAGAAAAAGTTCCGGGATCGCGAGCGGCGCACGGGTAGCGCCGGCAAAGTCGAGAATCCGGGCAATGACTTTCGTGCCGAGGCGGCTTCGCCCAACGCCTATGGCAGCGGAAATGGCTATCGGCCGGACAACTTCGGCAACCAGATTGGCGGGTTCAAACGCAAAGGGAAGAACGGTGGCAGCCAGCAGCGGGAGCGCGGGTTTGTGGGTCCAATGGATCACAGCTATCGCGAGGCCGGCGAGTTTGGCGATACCCCGCCGTCGACCATCCAGATGCCGGGACAGACGCGCCGCAGCGGTCATCGGCATACGGGGGATTCGCAGCCGATCGACCGGTCGATGCCGCGGCCGATTCCAATCCCCGAGGGAGCCCAGACACACATCTATTTCTTCATTGAAGAGCTGTTTTTCCAGGCCAAGATCCAGGAGACCGCCAAGAAGCTGGGCGTGAAGGTGGAGTTCATGAAGAACGAGAAAGAGACTGTAGCCGCGCTGACCGAAGGAGAGAAGGACAAACCGGCCCTGATCGTCTTCGATCTCAACAATGCCAACGCCAAGCCGCTCACGCTGATTCCAAAGCTCAAGGCCAAACTGAAGAAGTCAGCCTCCATCATCGGCTTCCTCTCCCACCTGCAGGGCGATCTGAAGGCCAAGGCCGTCGAGGCGGGTTGCGATGTGGTGATGCCGCGCGCGGCCTTCAGTCAGAATCTGCCCAATCTGCTGCGCCGCTACGGGGTCGAAGAGGAAGACGAGATCAACTACAACTGCTAACCCAGGCTCCAAAACAGAGCCCCAGTGGCCGGCAGATCTCGCATCGGAGCAGATTGGCTCGTCCACCGGGCTCGGTCATCTGCGCGTGGTGATGCTCTTCCTTCCCGACATCGTTTGTCGCCGGGCGCGGACGCGGCCTCACGGAACGTCCCTGAAGCCGGCGACGGCGTGAGCCGTTGTGCAGGTGAGGGCTCTGCGTATTGGAGGGGGGGTGGTTCGCCGCGCAGGTTACGCTTGCGGGGAGTCAGATATCCCACAGTCCCCTTGGCTGGCGGCGGCCCTTGTAGAGACAGCGCAGGCGATACCAGGTCAGGTCTGCCCCTACCCAGACAAACCCCAGCAACGCAACCGCATACAGGAAGGGAGCCGGCAGCGCGCGGGCGATGGTCCGGAATACCCTGCGGCCGTCGCCTGAGCCCGGCGCTGTCTCCAGTCCCTTGCGGAGGGGGAGCGGTTCGTCGCTCAGCTTGCGGTGAGTTTCCGGCTGGTGGTCTGCTTCGTGTCCGTGTTGGATAAGAGTGGGCATAGCTTCTGCTCGTCTTATCGGCGGGCGGACCGAAGTCCTTTAACCTCTATCACCGGGTCTAAACCCACGGCCTTTCAGGCGGTCGGCGTCCAGCACCCCTTTTACGAGGATGTCGAGGCGCTGCGAGGCTCGATGGAGGGCTTATTGATCGAGGGCCGAGAGGATGGCAACGTTAGTCCGCCAAACGCGAAGCGATTCATGCGGCTTTAGCCGAACCTGCGACCTTGATCCACAATCCAACCTGCCGGCTTTCGGCCGGTAGTCGTTCAGAAACTTTGAATACGGTGACGGCGTACGCCAAAATCCCACTGAAGCAGCGAGCGATAGGTGGAGGCTCAATGCGACAAGGCGGGCTCGAGCCATGAATTCACACAGGTAGGAGGCGCATTCACGGGGTTGCATCGAGCCGGCAATCCATCGGGCAAGGTGACAACGTAACCCGACCACCGGGCAGGTTCAAACGGGGGATAGTCGGTGCTGACGATCTGGGCTCCACTGCCGAGGACGCGATCGCGACGGCGGACATCGCCGGTGCGCGCTTCGACGGTTCCGGAATCCGCTCGGGTGCGAACCAGATAGCCCCGGCGAACCAGCGCCGAGATTGTTTTGGCGTTGCCGTCATTTTCCTCGACGAATGCAGCATCGGGATGGCCGGGAGTTGCATTGGTGAAGAGAACGCGTCCGCGCAATGCGGGGTGTCCTTCCAGGTAAATTGGCCCGGCCCAGGCCTGATCCATGAGAAAAATCACCTTGCCCCGCGCCTTCTTCAGGGTAGGCCAGCCGTGCTTCCGAACGGCCTGATCGAGCGTTCGCTTGCGTCCGCGTACCTGGTCTGGAGTGATCATCTCGTCCGGAGAGAAAACCGAGCGGATCTCCGCATCCAGGGCGTCGAAGACGGAGGGCGTCCATGGTTCGGGGACGGTCCATGGATGCTCCGTATCGGGCAGACCCCCGTCGCGGATTCCCTTGGTTTCGACCAGGATAAAAATGGGAACGTGCTGCGGATGGGCATTGGACCAGGCGCGAACGGTTTCAAGACAAGCCACGAAGGGTTGGCAGACGCTCGCGTAATCGATGTCCTGCACATGCATAACCTTGAATCCCGGCTTGAGCATGACGTCTTCCGGATAGGGAGCCGGATCGGCGGGCAGTCCCGCCTGGGCCACCAACTTTGGACCAAGGGGGTGGGCATAGAGACCGCCATGGCTGTCGGCGAAGATATCGAGTTCGAGTTGCCGGACTCCGTGATTCAACTGCGTGGCCAGATCGGGGTGCGCGTAGTCGAGAGAGGCGAATACGTCGGGCCGCTTTTGCTGGAGCAATTTCGCGATTCCCGGCAAGAGTCCAGCGTGGTAACTGTTATGCGAACCAATAACCTGAATCTGATTGATCCGAACCGTATCATCGGGATTCGTCGTCCGAGCTGCCGGCTGCGCTCGAGCGCACATTGCGATGAGGAAAATTCCCTCTACTGCGGAAGCCAGCCTGAGTCCTCTCACGGAAAAAATCACTCCCCCGAGACAATCTGCTCTTTGCCCATTTTACGCCGGCTAGAGACCGTGCCGGCGGAAGAAGGCCGACATGGTGGAGATCTGGAAGATATAGCGGGAGTAGATCAGAAGCGAGGGACGGCGAAGGAAGACCGGGAGAGACAAAGCTGCGCTCAGAAGGATGGCTGCGAGGAGCGCGATGACCTTGAGGCGATGTTGAGTGTCGAGCTCGGAGTGCAAGAGCGAAACAACGTGAAACCCACCCCGGCCCCTACGAAGGGCTGGTAAAGGGATTGGGAGTTCCCGGGGCGCCAACGGGTGGCGCCGGCGGGTCGTAAGGACGCTGGGGTTCTTCGGGGCGCGCAGGGTCCAGGCCCTCCAGGGGTACGGGCGCGCCACGCAGGCCGGCCAGAATCTGGGTCTGGAAGTCGGCTGCGGAACCGGGAGAGTTGGGCAGGAACAGGGTGTTGGTGCCGCCGCGGGTGCCTATGTCGCGCAGAGTGTCAAAGTATTGGGTGAGAAGAACCAGGGCCAGAACCTCACCCGCCGAGGTGCTGGGGACGCCCTTCTGGAAGTGCTCAATGGAGGCGGAGAGGCCGTCGATGATGGCCTGGCGTTCCCGCGCGATGCCGTTGCCTTGCAGGGCCTTGGACTCGGCCTCGGCCTCGGCTTGCTTGACCTTGAGGATCTTCTCGGCTTCGCCGCGCGCCTGGGCGGCTACCTGGGTTCGCTGCGCGGCGTTGATGTCATTCATCGCCGCCTTGACCTTGGCGTCTGGAACAATGTCCGTCACCAGCGCCGTGAGGATGTTGAAGCCGAAGCCGGACATGGTCTGGTCCAGCTCATTCTTCACCGCGACCGAGATGCCCGACTGCTGTTCGAAGGTCTCGTCCAGAGTGAGCTTGGGGACATGACCGAGGATGGAGTTGAAGACAAAGGACTCAATCTGTTTCTTCGGCTGGGAGAGGCGGTAGAACGCGTCGTAGATGCGGTCATCCAGAACCTGGTACTGCACGCTCACCGGGATCTGCACGAAGACATTGTCGCGGGTTTTGGTCTCCACCGAGAATTGGGCCTGCTTGACCTGAAGGTCGACGAAGTAGATGCGCTCGACAAACGGAATCAGCAGGTGAGGGCCGGGCCGGACGATGCGGTCAAACTTGCCAAACCGCTCCACCACGCCGGCGGTGAAGGTGCGCACCTGATAGTAGGTCTTGGCGATGGTGATGAGCAAAAGCAGGCCGAGCACGATGGCGGGAATGAAATAGACCGGCATGGGAGTCCTTTCGCGCCTCGGACCGGGGCGCTTCAGGCTTAGTGTAAGGGACGCGGGGCCTCTCCATGGCATTCCTGGCCACGAAAGCGCGCTGCACTTGCCATGAAAGTGCTCGCGGAATGGAGCGGCGGCGCCCGACACAAGTTCCTCTTGGCCAAGAGCGGAGGCCGGCGTGTAAGTCATTGGTTTGCTGTGGAATGTAGCGGATGACGGTCTTGAAGTTGGCTGCCTGCAATTCTGGGTAGGCTGGCCTGGAGCGCTTGCAGGATTTTCCTTTGGGCGGGATTGGGATGGGGCAGCTTGGTCACTACTTGTCCGGTCTTCTCGGCAGGGTAATGCAACAGGATCTGGCCTTCCTCCAGGCGTAACTGGATCAACTCCTGGATCTTGTGCCGCTCGGCCCAGCGCTGGATCTTCTCCAGGCCCGCTTCCGGTTTGCGCCGGGGTTGCTCTTGCACCTTCCGGTTGCGCGCCTGGATGCGGGCCGCAAGCTTGTCCAGCTTGTCGGTCAAGCGATGCTGGACGCGCACGGCTTCCGACTCGTTGCGGCGCAGCACATAGCGCCGTTGCTCATGCTCGACCTC